>DATEAX010000031.1:0-18479 GCA_035288145.1 Patescibacteria group bacterium
AACGCAAGAAGGCAAAGGATAAAATCCGACAGCTGACTAGGGAGATACTGGAGTTTGGCCGTCGTAACAGCTTTTATCTGCCCACGCAGATTTGGGTTTACAAGCGGGAGGACATTTTGGCTTTTCAGAGCGAGGCCAGAAGTCTTTATGGCGGTTATCCGCCGGCGACGGGCCTTCGAGGGATGCTGGCAGGCGACCGTTACTGGGACAGAATTCACATCGGATATTAGTCTCTATGGCTGCCAAAAGCTAACCCCGATCAATTTTTAAGGGCGCAAGGAAAGATCTCTTGCGCTTTTTTTCTTGACTTTAAGCGACAAAAGGGCTAATGTCGAGCTTAAAGGGGGCGAAGAGATTGAAAGAAAAAGCCGTTTCACCGGGGGATCTTAAAGAACTCGTTTCTCTCATTCGGGAAATCGTGAGATTGCAGATTAAATACATCGATTGTGGCTTTACTCCCAAGGAAATTGCGGGAACTTTTTCGAAAATTTATCGCCGGCAATTCGAAAGATTGCTCACCCCGGCGGTGGTGGCAAAAATAGAGCGTGGTTCGTATCAGAGCCAGGGGTCACCGTTGAACAATGCCGATGCCGCCATCTCCTATTGTTTAACTTTGTGCGGTGAGATAATGAAGGAGGTGACGGACACTTTGAAGAACAGAAAAAGATAATTCCCGGTGAAAATTTTGCCGGGATTTTTTTAATAAACTACCTCGCAGCAAGCTGACGAGGTATTCAGCCTCTTGAAAATAAAATACTAAGGCCGCGGTGGCGGAATGGCAGACGCACAGGTCTCAAAAACCTGCGAGTGCAAGCTCATGAGAGTTCGACTCTCTCCCGCGGCACCACTTGTGCGGGGTGATAGCAATACCATGTGGGTCAGACCCCCCTTGTCCACCATTTTTGTATTAACTTTTTTATCAGCTGCATAGTTCTACCTTTTTACGCACGTGCGTTTTTTAATAGATAATAGATACTTGAAAAACGGCTAAAAGCATCGGATGGCGCCGAAACGTTCTCTACGCTCTCACAATATCGTGCCTGATATCTACACTCAAAGCGAAGCCAATTTTAGCTTGGGCTTTTCTTAAATCTTTTTTACAAAATCTTTTTTTACGATTTTTGCCCACTTTTCCAGTTCATACCTATAATTTATCCCTTTTTCACGCTGGAGCGGGAATAGGGGATAATTGATGAAGCATGAATTCGCCCAGAAACCTCCGATTCTTGACATACACCTTATAATGTGTTATAATAGTAAAGTTTGATAAGCACATTGAAAAGACGCGAGAGAGATAACTTCATCCTCCGTCGCTTAGCGGGTAGCGCCTTGGGTATCAAAATTATTGGTATTCAGCGCGCTACTCACGGTGAGTGGCGAAGGCCGCAATCTCGCGGCCATTCACGCCCACGGGGCGTCCGCAAGGACAAATCCAACCCTACGGGCAAGAATAGGAGAAGTTAATTGAAGATCACAGCAAGAGTCAACGGAGAAATCAGCCCCCTAGTGGACACCCTGACCAAGCGAGGCATCACCGCCAAGTTGGTAAAGGGCGGCGTCATCATCGAACTGCCGGCACAGAAGAAGGAGTCATGGAACAATCCCGACACCTATGAAGTTCCGGCAGAAGTGAACGGCGCAACGCTGTTCCTCGATGTAGCCGAAGAAGGTGGCGGAATGACCAACACCGGTAGCGGCACAGTCGTGTGCGGGTTGAGCGGTAAAGCTCTCCGCCCCTACTATGTGCCCCGCGGTGGCCACCTCGCCTGCGGCACGCACGCCTACTTCTCGGTTCCCAACGCGGTTGTGACGGTCACCGGTTATCGCCGAGATGACAATGTCACAATCGAAGAGCACAGGATCATTCGCGATGGAAACATCGCGCGGATCGAATCTAAGAAGCTCTGGAACGGGGAGCTGGAGGCATTGCCTGAATCGTTCAGTCACTTCCAGGCTGCTGCCGAAGCGGCAAGCGCCAAGGGCAATTGCTACCACTGCCGCTGCGTCCACTTCGCGGAAGCGAGGTAGTCGCACCCCTCTCCTCTCGCATCCATGCCCCTTGCGGAAAAAACCGCTTGGGGCTTTTTTTAATCTTGCTTTTTTCCCTTAATTTTGTTGTAATTTATATTAGAGGAGGCCAAGCCAACGCTTGGCTTCATTCGTATCCTAAGAATAAAAGGAGGGGCGAAGATGAAAATACTGAAACCGTATTTTGTCATCGAAGACGAGGTTGATGGCGAGCAAATTCTAAAGAATCTGGAACGGTATGGCCGAACTTGCTACAAGTCCGAGGACAAAACCACTCCTGATTCTGCGCGCAAATTCTTGGCAGGAATTATCAAAAGCGGCCATGAGTCCGTGATTGAACACGAAAAGGTGACAGTTCGCCTCATTTGTGACCGAGGCGTGACTCACGAAATCGTCCGCCACCGAATTGCTTCGTACTCGCAGGAATCCACGCGCTACTGCAATTACAACTCGCGCGGAGTTCAAGTCATCGAGCCGTTCTTCTTCGTTGGCGATGACAAAAAGTACCAAATTTGGCTAACCGCAATGCATGCCTGCGAAGACGCCTACAACGGCTTAATCGAAGCGGGGGCGACTCCGCAAGAAGCAAGAACCGTTTTGCCAAATTCCCTCAAGACCGAGATTGTCATCACTTATAATCTGCGGGAGTGGAGGCATTTCTTCAAACTTCGATGTTCAAAGCGAGCTCATCCCCAAATGCGAGAAATCACCATTCCGCTTCTTCGCGAATTTCAGCAACGGATACCCATCATCTTCGACGACATCGCCGAGGAGTAAATTCTCAAGTTGCTCTTTTGTGCCCATGCCCCTTGCGGAAAAAACCGCTTGGGGCTTTTTCTTATCTAAACGCTTTCACATATTTGCCCCAAGATGGCAAATATGGTATATTGAAAATAGAAAAATGACCCCCACCGAACAGCTAAAAACTGAACATGAAGCCATCAAAAGAATGCTTAAAATCCTCGAAAATATCGTCGAAAGATTAGCAAAAGACGAATCCGTCCCCAAAGATGATTTAAATCGAATCGTTGAATTTATCCGGGTTTTTGCCGATTCCTGTCATCATGCCAAAGAAGAAAATGTCCTATTTCGAAAGCTGGAAAACGAAGGGATGTCCAAAGAAACAGGCCCAATCGGGGTGATGCTTTCAGAACACCAGGAGGGTCGGGGATTTGTCCTGGGTATGGAAAACGGCTTAAATAAGAAAGACCTCTTCATTCAAAATGCCCGAAATTACATTAATTTATTAAGCCAGCACATCGAAAAAGAGGAGATGATTCTTTATCCGATGGCCGACCGTACGCTGTCCGCAGAGACCCAGAGCCAGATTTTAAAAGAATTTGACCAAATTGAGACGGAAAAAATCGGTTCGGGAAAACACGACGAATTTCACCGGCTTCTCGACCGTCTTGAGAAAATTTATCTTTAAAGAGGAAAGATGTTTCCCGCTCCAAAAATTTTAGACGAAAACGACCTGCATAATCTTTTTCCCGAAGATGGAAAAGACGAATTTAAGGTGGAATTTCAGCCGGAAAAAGCCCCCGAAGCCGAACGTGCCCGCCTTGCCGCTCCGGCCAAACTTTGGAAAATCGTCGCCAAATTTGCCGGTCTCTTTGCAATAATTTTCATCATTACTTTCATCTTGGTAAATTTCTCCGCCCTAAAAAAAGGCTTTCGCTGGACCTGGAAAGTAAGCCTTTTGCGGCAACCCTATTCGCAAATTGTCGCCGTCCCCACCCCAGTTTTTGATCCAGAAACACCAGCCAAACTCTTGATTCCCAAAATCGAAGCCGACGCCCCGATCACTTGGAACGTCAACGAGGACAACATTCAGGCAAAACTATTGGATGGTTTAGTCCACTCCCAAGGCACGGCTCTTCCCGGTCAAAAAGGCAACATTTTCATTACCGGTCATTCGTCTTATTATGCCTGGTCAAGTTCGCCTTATAAATCGGTTTTTGCCCTTTTGGAAAAACTCGAAGCCGGCGACAGAATCTACATTCAATATCAAGGGACGACCTTTACCTACGAGGTCAAAGAAACCAAAGTTGTTTCCCCGGAAAATGTCGAAGTGATGAATCAGTCCGAGGGAAACGAACTCACTCTGATGACCTGCGTCCCCATCGGCACCAATCTCAACCGCCTGATTATTAAAAGCACTCAAATTCCCTCTTAGCGGATGGTTTTACCCAAAACCCTTCCCTGATCCAGAAAGTACATCGTCTTGCCGTTGTTTCTAAAAGCGACGACCGTCAGCTCTTTAGTCGACAAAGTCACCAGCAACACGTCATTTGCGCCATCCAAATCGATCACCCGAATCTCATTTCCGATTTGAAAAACAATATGAGCCCGGTCGGGATACAAAACCGCCATCTGGACACTGTCGCTAAAACGGGTAATCAGTCTCTCTTCGAAGTAAATTTCTTCGCCCTTTACGACCAGGCTTGGATCCGGAGTAAAACCCGTTCGCACCATCTCCGTCGTAAGGTCTTTGGGAACCGGCACTTCTTGGGGCACGCTTAAAAACAGGACGATATCTTGATAAATGTTCGCTTTCTCCGGCAAAACATAAATTGATTTCTGCCACGCCTGAAACCCTTGAGCGGAAATTTCCACTTCATAATAACCCGGCGGTAAATTGTTGATTTTAGTAGGCATTGCAAAACTATGGGGCTTACCGTTAACCTTGATTTCCGCCCGTCCCGGCGAGCCATTAAGGGAAATCAGGCCGGTTTTGACCAGTTTCCAGGTGCGGAAATTTAGCTGAAAACCGCGAGCTTTCAGATGAAGCAAAACGGCGAAGAAAATAAATGAGATAATCAGAATGAGCCAGAAGAGGAAAATTGTCAGTTTTTTTGAAAATTTTTTAAATTTCATCATTTAAATATTTGAAAATAACCTGATTATATTATATAATAAAATTACATATCTAAATCAACTATGGCGAAGTTTAAAATCCTACCGGCTAAAAAACTTAGCGGCGTAATTCCGGTTTACGGGGCAAAAAACGCCGCCATTAAGATGATTGCCGGAAGCTTACTTTTAAAAGGGGAAACAATCCTGGACAATATCCCGGATATTTTGGATATTCAAAAAATCATCCGGATTTTAGAAAAATTGGGAGTAAGTTTCCATAGAGACGGCCACCGGCTTAAAATTTCCACCCAAAATCTCCGCCCCGGCGACCCTGACCCCAAACTCGTCAGCGAAATCCGGGCCTCCGTCGTCCTCGTAGGACCTCTGCTTTCCCGCTTCTCAAGTGTCAATCTGCCTCATCCCGGCGGGTGTACCATTGGTCAACGACCGATTGACCGACACCTTCAGGCCTTCCGTCATCTCGGGGCAGACGTCGATGAAACCAAGGGCTATTACCATTTCCAGATGCCTGAAACTATTAAAAACCGTCCTGTCAAAGTAAAATTTTCTGAAATCTCCGTCACCGCCACGGAAAACGTCCTCCTTTTTGGCGCCCTTCAGGAGAGACAAATCGAGATTGAAAATGCCGCCCTTGAACCAGAAGTAATCGATTTAATCGAATTTTTAAAAAAAGCCGGGGTGGAAATTTCCTTAAATGGCCGTCGAATGGCCATTCGCGGCCGCCGCAATCTCTCGCCGGTGAAACACCGGGTTATTCCCGACCGGATTGAGGCGGGCACTTTTGGCATCCTTGCCGCCGCCACTAAATCGTCTCTCAAAATCATTGGCCTCATCCCCGAGCATCTCGAAAACCTCCTTGACAAATTTCAAAAAATGGGTGTTCAATTTGAACGCGGCGGCGATTTCCTTTATATTAAGAAGTCGCCCCGGCTCAAGGCCCTCGATATTGCCACCGCCCCATTTCCCGGATTTCCCACCGACCTTCAACCGCCAATGGGCGTTCTTCTGACTCAAGCTGCGGGAATAAGTCGCCTCAAGGAAAATATCTTTTCCAACCGCCTGGAATACTTGGGCGAACTTCAAAAAATGGGTGCCCGAATCAAAATTTCCTCCTCTCGCGAAGCCAAAATTTACGGACCTAAAGAACTAAACGGAGACAAGATTGAAAGTTTAGATCTTCGGGCGGGTGCGACCCTCCTGATTGCCGGGCTCACGGCCAAATATGGCGAGACGGTGATCAATCATGCGGAAAATATTGATCGGGGATACGAAAAAATTGAAGAAAGATTGCAAAACATCGGGGCCAATATCCAAAGGGTTCAATGATTCTAAAACGACTTGGCATTGATCTCGGAACAACCAATATCTTGCTCTATATCCCGGAAAAGGGGATTGTTGTTAATGAGCCGTCGGTGGTGGCAATTGAGGTTTCCAATAATAAAATTATGGCCATTGGTCAGGAAGCCAAAGAAATGCTTGGCCGCACGCCGGACAGCATCATTGCCGCCCACCCTTTAAAGAACGGGGTGATTGCCAATTTCGGCGTGACCCGTTCGATGCTTCGCTACTACATTAATCGTTTAAGCGGCCGGATAAGAATCTTTAAACCAGACATTATGATCTCCATTCCCGCCGGGGCAACCTCCACCGAGCGGCGTGCCGTCGTTGATGCCGCCATTCAGGCCGGCGCCAAGGCCGCCTATCTCATCAAGAAACCGGTTGCCGCCGCTTTGGGCGCCGGCGTTCCCATTGCTTCGCCTTCAGGCAATATGATTATTGATATTGGCGGGGGAACATCGGAAGTGGCGGTGATCGCCTTGGGCGATATTATTGCCTCCAGCTCCGTCCGGATAGGCGGCAATGCCTTTGATGAAGCCATCCAAAACCAAATTCGCAAAAAATATAATCTTGTCATCGGTAGCTCAACCGCAGAGAGAATCAAGATTAAAATCGGTTCAGCTCTGCCGCTCAAAAAAAACCCGACCATGGAAGTTTCCGGCTGCAACGCCATCACCGGACTACCCGAAAGCCTCATCGTTTCCTCCTCCGACATCACCCTTGCCCTTCGGGATCCCTTAAATGAAATTGTTGGCGCCATCAAAACCGTTCTTCAGCAGACACCGCCGGAATTGGCCTCCGATGTTATGGATAAAGGCATTGTTATGACCGGCGGAGGGTCGCTTTTAACTGGGGTAAACTCGCTTTTTACAAAAATTATCGGCGTACCCTGCCAGACCGCCGAAGACCCTTTGCTCTGTGTCGCCAAGGGCACCGGACAAGCGATTGATAATTTAGAATCGTTCAAAAAATCCGTCTTATGGCTAAAATAAAATTGTTACGAAATACAAAAACATACGAAAATACAAAAAAATTAACTTTCGTATTTTTGCCTGCCTTGCCGCAGGCAGGTATCAAATTCGTATTTCGTATCCACATGGATATTTATGTTAATTGGCATTGACGCCTCCAAAGTGGCGAAAACTTATCAGAGCGGCACCGAGGTTTATTCAACGGAAATCATCCGGGCGTTTTCAAGAATTGATCGTGAAAATCAGTACCTTTTGTATACCCCAAAACCGATCCGGGACAAGCTTCACAATTTGGGGAAAAATTTTAAGGTCAAGATTTTACCCTTCCGGAAATTCTGGACCCAAATCCGTCTTTCGCAGGAAATGCTGGCCGCAAAACCCGACATTCTTTTTATTCCCGCCCACACCTTGCCGCTTATCTTTCCCAAAAAATCAGTTGTCACCATCCACGACCTCGGGTTCAAACACTTCCCGGAACTTTACCCGCCGGTGGACATTCTTTACCATAACTGGGCCGCCAACCACTCGCTGAAAAACGCCCATCACATCCTTACTGATTCCGAATTTGTCAAAAAAGATCTCGGACGTTTCTATCCGATTGACCCGCGCCGCATCAGTGTCGTCCCCTTGGGGTATGACGAACAGACCTATCGGCCACTCAAGACAAAAACCAGTAAAAAACCTTACCTTTTTTATGTCGGCCGTCTCGAGGAAAAGAAAAACATTGTCGGCATGCTCCGGGCTTACCGGATTTTGCGCAAGGAAAAGGCAATCAAACACGAATTTCTTCTTGCCGGCCGGCCGGGTTTTGGTTTTGAGCGAATTAAAAAAGAAATTGACCTTTTGCCCGCGGAAATAAAACCGGATGTCATCATTTTGGGTTTTGTCGACCAGCAAAAATATGTCGAACTTTTAAAAAATGCTTCAATTTTATTTTTCTGTTCCTTTTTTGAGGGTTTTGGTCTTCCACTGCTCGAGGCGATGGCTTCGGGCATTCCGGTTGTCGCCTCCAATCGGACTTCGATTCCCGAGGTTTGCGGCAAAGCGGCAATTTTGGTTGACCCAAGCAAGCCGTTTGATATGGCAGTGGCTTTGAGTAAAATCATCCATAATCGGGGTTTGGAAAAAGCCCTCATTTCCAAGGGTTTGGCCCGCGCCTCGCTTTATTCTTGGGAAAAAACCGCCCGGAAAACTTTGGCGATTCTGGAGGGGTTGTAAAGTTTTTGGTAAAGGGATATTATAATTACAGGAGGACAAATGACCAAAGCAGGAGATGTTCTTATCGTTATTTCGGTCATCGCCGTGATTTTATCAATGATTGGCGCCTTTGGCAGCGATCTATGGCTAGCATCGACCCAATGGGTGCTGGTGGCCGGGGTTCTGGCCATCTGGGCGGTTTACGTCAAAATCAGAAGCTGAATAGAAATATATGCCCCGACATAACGCCGGAAAGCGGAGGGGAAATGTCTAAAAAAACCAATTTTTATGTCCCTAAATGGCTGCTGGCGACAATGCTAATTTTGACAGTCGTCGCCGTTTTTTTGCAATTTTTTCCAAAATCCGTTGAAAGCCCGCTTTCGGAGCTTAAAAATCAGCCGCTGGTCAAAGTCCGCGAGCTTTCCGGCCGGGAGCTCG
Organism: Patescibacteria group bacterium; assembly: GCA_035288145.1. Taxonomy (GTDB): domain Bacteria; phylum Patescibacteriota; class UBA1384; order UBA12157; family JAENIV01; genus DATEAX01. Next base: position 8,850 of record DATEAX010000031.1, read on the forward strand.
CCCTGGGAACTATTTTATATCCGGGAACGACCGATAATTCTCCTTCATCCTCCAACAAAACCACCCTGAAAACCACCGATTCTTCAGATGGCGTTATCGGCATTTACAGCCAAGATCTTTACAACCGGTATCCGGCAAATAAATTGACTTTGGATAATCAAATTAAAAGTGAAGCCTTGGATCAAAAAGCGATTGTCCTCACCTCTACCGGCAAAAGCGAAAAAATTATCGTGATTGCCTGGGCCGGCAAAGACGGCCTCACTTCCATTGAAATCGAAAAACATACCCTCTGAACCTGTTCACCCCACCCCTGGGGTGGGGTAGAATTGGTTAGACTAGTTTTCTTCTAATAACAAAGTTTTAATTTTGGCAAGTTCTTGTTGATACGTGACCCTGTCGCTGACAAATTTGCGATAAGATGGGTCTTTTTTTATTAGTCCCTCATATTCACATAGTTTTAGGCCTTTTGGATATCCCAAATATTCATTAAAAGAAGAGAGAGACCATTCCTCCGGTCTGTCAACTAAAAATGCTGTTACCGGATTCAAATGCAGATATCTTGTCAAATGAAGCAACTGTTCATCCGTGTCAACCAAAACATTTTTAAACTTTCCTTCCCACAGGGGCCCCTTGCGGTCATGTTTGGTGTTAAAATATCGAGAATAGCTATTTAATATATTACCGTAATATTTCGAAATACCTTCGTCAACCAACTGCTTTAGGATAAGATGAATATGGGTCGGCATTAAACAGTAAGCAATTATTTGAACAATCTTTTCTTTTTCACGAACGGTTCTTTCCAAGAAAATATTTAAATCTACCTTTAACGCGCCTTTTAGAGCAATAAAATCCGAAAACTTTCGAGACGTTTCAACCTGATAATATTTTAATAACTGCATCATTCGCAGATAATCACCTGATGTATTGAAAATTTGATAATCGGCGATACTGCGATTAAATACGTGATAGACCTCTCCTGTTATTAGCGGTATTTTCCTTTGCATATTTCTATTATAGCAACTTCTAACCGTTTTGCACCCACCCCTGGGGTGGGGTAGAATTGGTTAGGAATAAGAAGGAACTTTAAAGCATAAAAATCGGCGGGTGACAAAAGTCCGCCCGCCAACATCTGGCGATACTATCGTCAAATAATATGGGATACGCCAAGAAGACCAATTGATATGATTAGGGCAACGATGGCGCACAAAATCACCAAGACTATTTTCCTATCTGACCGCCAAGCAATACACTTATACTGCCATATATAAATCCAATGCAAAGAACACCGGAAATGATAATGGTCGCTGATTATAGTGACGACATTAGCACTTAATTCATCCCCCATGCCGCTATCAAGTATAGTTTTTATTTAATCTCTTGCTTTGTCAAGGAGAAAACGCTAAAATGTCATTAAAATATGGCAAAAATTTTGGATGTCAGAGTTGATAATTTGACTTTCAATCAGGTGATGGCAAAAATCAACCTTTTTTTGTGCGGCAAAAAATTAAGGCAAATTGTCACCTTGAACCCAGAATTTGTCCTTGCGGCTCAAAAAGATAAAGAATTTAAGATAGTCCTTAATCAGGCAGATTTAAGCATTCCCGATGGTTTCGGTTTGAAAATTGCGGCCGCGATTACTGGCCAAAAAATCGGCGAAAGAATCACCGGTGTTGATTTAACCTGGGAATTGGCAAAATTGGCCTCCGAACGCGGCGACTCAATCTTTTTCTTGGGTGGCGCGCAAGGCGTGGCCGAAAAAGCCGTCAAAAGAATAAAAATGATTTATCCCAATCTTAAAGTTGCCAGCACTTATGCGGGAAATCCGGATGATAAAGAAACTATCGGAATCCTCAAAAAGGCAAAACCTGATATTCTTTTAGTTGCTTTTGGAGCGCCGAAGCAGGACAAATTTATCGCCGGATTAAAACACCGCTATTCGGGTTTGCCAAAGGTGGCTATGGGCGTTGGCGGCACCTTTGACTATATCTCCGGCAATATCCCAAGGGCCCCGCACTGGATGAGAAAAATCGGCCTCGAATGGCTCTACCGGCTTTTCCGCCAGCCCTCGCGTTTCGGAAGGATTTTCCGGGCCGTGGCGGTTTTTACCTTTCTGGTGATGATTCGGCGACTCTTAACCCTCTCCCGACCCGACAGGCATTGACATTTTGATTTAAATGTTCTAAACTTAATAAGTGTGTGAAGGGGGTGGCGACGACCATGGCAATGTCTCTAACAATCACTGTTGAACATCTTGAGCCTGCTAATGCCCACGTCTTGGTCTGCTTGGTCTGCGCTGGAGAAATCTCCTTGCAAACCTTGGCAACAGTTCGTCAATCGGTCAACTCGTTGATCAAGAGTGACAATTTCGTCAAGGGTGACCAGCTAATCCTCGATCTCTCGGATGTCAACTTTATCGATACTTCTGGTCTGGGAGCTCTGCTCGGCATCAAAGATATCTGGTCCGACGAGCGCGGGCGACTCGCCCTTGTCATCAATCCCATCGTTAAGCAGAGATTCGAGATAACCGGCCTTGATCGTTGGTTCGAGATATATCCTAACCGCGATGAGGCCTTGAAACAACTCGCCCACAGATAACCAAGGAGGGAAAAGGATGGGACGGTTGAAAAAACCGGAAGTGGAAAAGATTATCAAATCTCTTGGCCATTTCCGCCCCTCGTCATATTTACGCTCCACAGATGAGCTATCGGACTGCAGGAAACGGCATATGTCCGTCTGTGAGGGCTGCCGTGAAAAAGCCCAAGACCAAATCGCCCGAAACCTTCAGGCCGAGAAAGTCCTGGTCTAATCCATCAACCTACCCCTCGCTCAAGCTCGGCTCCGACATCTCGTCGGAGCCGTTTTTTAACCCCGCCCGCCGTTGACTTAAAGAAATATTATGATATATAGTAGTAGCAGAGATGGTAAGTTTTAGACTTACCTTTTTTGTTAGCGTTTTTCCTAAAAGCCCATATTTGACATAAACGCACAAACATTTTATAATGTAAAGTACAGTTTACATTCAAAGGAGCTTTATGCCCATTTCACCTTTTACGGCCGCCATCAACCAAATCTGCGACGAAAAAGGTTTATCCAAAGAAGTAGTTTTGGAAACCATTGAGGCGGCGGTGGCCGCCGCCTACCGCAAGGACTACGGCCGGCCAACCCAAAATATCAAAGCCAAATTCGATCCCGAAACCGGTCAGGCCAAAATCTGGCAGGTTTTCGAGGTAACCGAAGAAGTTGAAGACGCGGAAAATCAAAAGACCGTCAAAGAGGCGAAAAAGCTCAAAAAAACCGCCAAACTTGGCGAACAGGTGGAAATCCCTCTTAAACCCCAAAACGAATTCGGCCGCATTGCCGCCCAGACGGCCAAACAAGTCATCATCCAGCGCATCCGCGAGGCCGAAAGGGAAATGCTTTATCAGGAATTTAAGAAACAGGAGAATAAAATCCTAAACGGTGTTGTCCAGCAGATTGAAGGTTCGGCGGTGATTGTTGACTTGGGCAAATTAAACGGTCTGATGCTTCCTTCGGAACAAATTCCCCAAGAAAAATATTATTCCGGCGAACGTCTCAAGGTTTTTATTCTGGGGGTTGAGGAAACCAGCCGCGGTCCCCAAGTCCTGATTTCGCGGGCCAATCCCGAGCTCATCAAGGGTCTTTTCGAACTGGAAGTGCCGGAAATTTCTGCCGGCACGGTTAAAATCGAAGGCATTGCCCGAGAAGCCGGTTCGCGCTCCAAAGTGGCGGTTTCATCGCTTAAAGAAGGGCTGGATCCGGTCGGTTCCTGCGTCGGCCAACGGGGCACGCGCATTCAGGCGGTCTTAGCGGAAATCGGCGATGAAAAAATCGATATTGTTTTATTCGATAAGGACGATGCCCTTTATATCTCCAATGCCCTTTCTCCTTCAAAGGTACAGGAGGTAAAACTCCATAAAAAAGAAAGAAAAGCCACCGTCTTTGTCATCCTTGACCAGCTTTCTTTGGCCATCGGCAAGGGCGGTCAAAATGTCCGTCTGGCCTCAAAATTGACCGGTTGGAGCATTAATATTGAAAAGGCGCCCGAAGCAGAAGTTAAGAAGGCGCCGGCCGAAAAGCAAACAGAGAAAACCAAAGCGAAAAAAGAAGCCGTAAAAACCACAAGCAAAACGCCAAAGAAGAAAACCAAAAAGGCCGCAAAAAAGGTTCAAAAATGAACATTCCTGAAGAAAACATCCCCGACAACAGTCAGGACTTGCCTGACGGCAGTCAGGTCTTCAAAAAATTTTCCCCCAATTTGCGCAAGATTTTAATTTCCGCTCAAAAAATTGCCCAGAATGTCTCCGCCCCCATCGGCTCGGAGCATCTTCTGTTGGCCTTGGCGATTACCCCCGGGACTCTGGCCCACGCCATCCTGCAGGAGCATATGATTTCATTGGATCAAATCCGTTTAGTCATCTCGTTAAACAGCCGTTCTGACAAATTTCCCCGCCTCACCCTTTCAGAAGAGGCCAAAACAATCATCAAAAATGCCGCGGTTTTGGCCAAAAAATTTCACCACCATCAGATTGATCCCGAGCATCTCCTTTTGGCCATGGCCTCTGACAAAGAGACGCTGGCCTTTGAAATTATTTCGAAAATCGGCGCCAAACCGGAGTCAATTTCCGCCCAAATTAACGGTCTCTTTGAAGACATCAAGGAAATCGAAAGTAACCCTCCCAAGCTTCCTCCCAAAATGCCGTTTAATTTGCCTTCCTTTAACGTCGATGAATTCCCCGGTCCCGAGGGACCGCTGGAGACCGTCGGCACGGAAGTTCCGGCGAGCGATGTTCGTGAAAGAAGTATTTTGGATTATTTTACGATTAACCTTTCCCGCGAAGCCAAAGAGGGTAAAACCGACCCCTTAATCGGTCGCGAGCGGGAAATCCAGCGGGTAATTCAAATTCTTTCGCGCCGGACCAAGAATAATCCGGTTCTATTGGGCGATCCCGGAGTCGGCAAAACCGCCATTGTTGAGGGCTTGGCACAAAAAATCAATCAGGGCGATATCCCCGAGGGACTTTCGGCAAAACAAATTATTATGCTTGATTTGGCTTTGCTTGTCGCCGGAACAATGTATCGCGGTCAGTTTGAAGACCGCATCAAAAAAGTCATGGAGGAGCTCGAGCGTTTGGGCAATGTGATTATATTTATCGACGAACTCCACACCGTTGTCGGCGCCGGCTCGGCCGAGGGCTCGCTCGATGCCGCCAATATCTTAAAACCGGCCCTTGCCAAGGGTAAAATCCGCTTGATCGGCGCCACCACTTTGGATGAATACCGCAAGGTGATTGAAAAAGACGCCGCTCTGGAAAGACGTCTCCAAAAGGTTCTCGTTGAGGAGCCAACGCCGCAGGAAACGGCGGCAATTCTTAAGGGTCTTCGGCCGCGCTACGAGGAATTTCACGGCTTGAAAATTTCCGATGAGGCGATTTTAGCCGCAGTCAATCTTTCTAAAAGATACATTGCCGACCGATTTTTGCCCGATAAAGCAATTGATTTGATTGATGAGGCCGCCGCCAGCGCTAAACTTCAAGTAAACAGGAACGGCAGCGGAGCCGTCCGTAATTTTGAAAAACAACTGGCCTTAATTATTAAACAGAAGGAGCTCGAAGTCGAACGGCAAAACTACCAAAAAGCCGCCGAGCTCAAAGAGTTGGAATGCCGTCTTCGGGAAGAAATTGTCCGCCTTAAAAAATCTCAAAAAAAATCTCTCAAGGTCGTTTCTTCTCAAGATATCGCCCGGGTGGTTTCTTCCTGGACCAATATACCCGTGGAAGAGCTCACCAAAATCGAAAAAAGCAAGTTCTTAAATTTGGCGCGGGCGCTCAAAAAACAGATTATCGGTCAGGAGGACGCAATTGCCGAAATTGCTCAAGCTGTCCGCCGCTCCAAAACCGGCCTTGCCGACCCCAACCGGCCGATCGGCTCATTTGTTTTTTTGGGACCGACCGGCGTGGGCAAGACCGAGCTTGCCCGGGTTTTGGCGAGCGTCCTTTTCGGCTCCCGCGACGATATCATCAAAATCGATATGTCGGAATTTATGGAAAAACATAATTTGTCAAGATTACTCGGCGCCCCACCGGGCTATGTTGGCTATGATGACGCCGGCCGGCTGACCGAAGATGTCCGTAAGCGTCCCTATTCGATCGTCCTCTTTGATGAAATCGAAAAAGCCCATCCCGAGGTTTTCAACATCTTGCTTCAGATTCTGGAAGACGGTCAAATCGCTGACGCCAAAGGAAGAAAAGTCAACTTCCGCAACACCATCATCATTTTAACTTCCAATATCGGTGTCAACGAGCTCAACCGCCAGGCGGCCATCGGCTTTCAGGCCAAGGGACCAGCCAAGAAAAAAGCCGCCGAGGATTACCAAAGAATGAAAAATGATTTGATAAGCCGACTCAAAGACGAACTTCGACCCGAACTCATCAACCGGCTGGACAAAATCATCGTTTTTCGGGCTTTGGATAAAAAGGGTATTCAAAAGATTATTGATTTGAATCTCGGCGCTTTAGGCGAACGTCTCAAAACTCAAGGTTACGAACTGAAATTTTCGGCAAAAATTAAAGATTTAATCGCCAAAAAGGGCTTTGACCCCCAGTATGGCGCCCGCCCCATCCGCCGGGCAATTGCCGATTTAATCGAAAACCCTTTAAGCGAAGCGATTCTTTCGGGCAAAATCAAAAATCAGGATGTGGTTTTGGTAAAACTTAATAAAGACAAAGTTGTCTTTGAAAAGAAAAACAAGTAAAATGTAGTCAAAGGAGGGCTGGTGCGCCATAAATGTCTGGCAAGTTTGTTGGTTTTTGTCCTCTATTTTACAATTTCTTTATTTATCGGCTTGGCGGAAATTCGCACTCTTCTTAAAACGGAAACCATTCTCAAAACCTTAAGCGCCGCGGGGATTTATGAGAGTATTCCTAAATATTTCGAGCTTTCTATGTCGCAGAGCAAGGAGACAGAACCCCAGGCAAAAATTTTAGGCAAAGCGATTGCCGATTCGATTGATCCGATAAATCTTCGAACCCAAGTGGAGAAAAATCTCCCGCCACTTTTGACCTACCTTAACGGTCGGGGAGAGCTGCCGGATATCTCTCTTGATTTGCGGATTTTTAAAGCCAATCTGGCGGCAAAACTTCCAGCCGTTTTTTCCGAAGAAATCATTAACCTGCCGTCCTGCGAGGGCGAAGACAATCTCCAAAACCCGGATGAAATTCCCAATTGTCTCCCGACAGGCACTACCGCGGGCCAGTTGGAGCAGGAGTTTCAAAAAAACAATGTATCTGGCGACATTTTGAAAAACATTCCCGATACCTGGGGCTTGCGTAATCTCAAAAATCCCGAGCAATTTTTCGGCCGGGCAAGATTATCTTTTAAAATCTTAAATTATAGTTACTGGGGCTCTTTAATTACCTCAATTATCTTAATCGGCTTTCTTGTCCTCCTTGGCCGAAGCTACTGGCCCTCCATTCCCCGCTGGGTCGGTTTGAGCTTATTTTTGCCCGGGGTAAGCGCCCTATTGATGACAATTGTCTCGATTGCTTTACCCTCAATTCTGCTGGGAAATTACGGCCGCAACATTGACCCGGAAATCCTCAAAATGCTCAACCCTTTAGTTATCTCTTTTAACCAAGCAAGTCAAAAAATCGCCCTGCTTTATTCCGGCGTCATCACCGGCCTGGGATTTGTCCTAATTTTGCTTTCCTACATTTTGCCCCATCCGCCGGAACCCACGAAACCGGCTCCAAAACCCACCTCCCCGGCGCCGCATGCACCCGCTCCACCGACACCCCAACCCGCCCCAAAAACATAGTCATTTTCATCTCATCAACCTCACCCCACCTACGAAGTGGGGTGAGAATGGTTAAAGTTTTAAAAAAAACGGCGGGGGACAAAAGTCCACCCGCCTGCGTAGAGATGGCGGAAGCTAGAAGAGCAAGGGCCAAAGCTTGATCCAGATGACTGCTCCGCCAAGGATGATCGGGATGAGCGGTAGCCACGGCTCCCGACTCCCAGTGACCATGTCGGCCACCATGAAGAGGCATCCAAAAGCAACGCTGATTGTGCTAAGTATAAGCACCATTTTATTCCTCCCTTCAAATTCTCAAAAGTGGTGGAGGTGCCGGGGATTAAACCCGGGTGCAAGAATGTTTCCGTATCGGAAGCATCCCTGACGATCTCTTTCACCCCCACATTTTCAAGGTTTCCCTCACATCAGCCGTGATAAACAGCATCGAAACTGGTGTGAAGGGCCCCGCACCAGACGGTGCGGGGCCAGGATTCAGGGTTATTGGTCGTAGATGATGGTAACCAGCTCGGGATTCTTCAGATCGGAACCACGAATGAAGGTCACCGGTTCCAAGTGGACATCTCGACCGACCGCATCGAGTTCGTGGACCGTGGACTCCTCCACGCTGTCGAGTTGGACAGTTTGGAGTGCCCCATCGTAGTCGATGTAATCACCGTAGATTTTATTATCAATCTGCCTGAAAACGAGATAAAATCTCATTTTCAAACTGACTTATTTTACCACACTTCTACCCGTTTGTCAAGGGTCATCAGATATGTTAAGATACGCTTGCGATGACTTTTGAAGTACTCGAAAAAAAGATTGCTTATTTAAGCGAACCTGACCAGAAACTAGTCCGCCGGGCTTTTGAATTTGCCGAAAAAGTCCATCGCAGCCAAAAGCGCCACACCGGCGAACCCTTCATCTCCCACGGCTTGGAAACCGCCGGCTTTATCGCCGAGCTTAAAATGGATGCCACCGCCCTTGCCGCGGCTCTCCTTCACGATACCTGCGAAGACACCGACTGCGAACTCTCCCATATCCGGCGTCATTTCGGCAAAAAAATCGCCGCTTTAGTTGACGGCGTCACCAAACTCGGCAAAATCCGCATTCGCCGGCGCTGGCTCATTTTGCGAGATGAAAAAGAGCTTCAGGAGTTCGACCGCCAAGTGGAAACCTTAAGAAAAATGTTCCTCGCCATGGCCCGCGACATCCGCATTGTCTTAATCAAGCTCGCCGACCGCCTCCACAACATGAAAACCCTTGCGGGCGTCCCCGAGGAAAAACGGCTCCGGATTGCCAAAGAAACCTTAGAAATATACGCCCCTTTGTCCGACCGGCTGGGCATGGGCGAATTAAAGGGTCAATTAGAGGATTTGGCTTTCGCCCATATTTATCCCCAAGAATTTCAAGAGCTGAAATCGCGGGTTTCACCGCTCCTTAAAGACAAAGAAAGATATCTCAACCGTCTCCAAAAAATCATCTTAAAAAAACTTGGACAACAGGGTCTCCGCGCCGAGGTAAACGGCCGGAAAAAACATCTCTACTCTTTATTTTTGAAACTCAAGCGCTACGATAACGATTTATCGCGAATTTATGACCTGGTGGCTTTGAGGATAATTGTTTATTCTGTAAGCGACTGCTACAAAGCCCTTGGCTTAATCCACGAGATTTGGCGGCCGCTTTTGGGGAAAATTAAGGACTATATTGCCATGCCCAAACCCAACGGCTACCAGTCGCTCCACACCACGGTTTTTGCCGAAGGGGGCGAGCTGATTGAAATTCAAATCCGGACCAAGGCCATGCACGACCAGGCGGAA
>DATEAX010000032.1:0-5390 GCA_035288145.1 Patescibacteria group bacterium
CGGTCAAAACGCTTCCTCTATCTTGAGGGCTGGAGTTTCCCAGATGGAGGGGGTTGGCGCCGTCGCGATACCAGGTGGCGCTACCGGTATTTTTGATAGTGGCGTAAATAGTCCGCGTTTGACCGGGACGGAGGGTAAACGAACGAGCCGGGGTCGAAATTCGGCTCGAATAAGTCGCCGTCGGCCGGAAGGTTTTGTAGCGATTGTAAATATCGACAAAATTCACATTCCCGTGAAGGTGCGGGGTGTAGCGGTACAAAGACGAGGTTGCCCGGTTGGCAAAACGAACCGCCTGGCCATCAATAATCATGGTCCTGCCGACATTCCAAGCCGAACCATTGCTTGCCCAGTAACTGTAGTTTCTTTTTAACTGCCAGGCGCCATTCTCCACCTGATTGCTAAAACCGCGATATTTGACCACATTGGGATCGCTTAAGGAGCAACTATCACAAACGCCATAGCCCATGGCCCAAACGATCCGATAGTCAAAATTATAATTGGAGTCAACAATGCTCTCTTCTTTCTGAATGGTGGATAGGATAACAAACGGGTTAATGCCGTTGGCGCGGGCGGCGTTGGCAATAATTTGGGCCGCCGAAAGTCCTCCTTCGCGATAGGTGCGCAATCGAGTACCGCCGCGGGTGTTCAAAAACTGTTGGACACCGTCTGCATCCAAAGTCTGCCAACTTGTGAATTCAGCATCTGGAATTAGATTGTTGGCATCAACAGCCCGGGCAATCTTAACATCGCCCGCAAACATTGTTGAGAACAAAAAAAACAGCATGCCCCCAATAGTCAAACTAGACCAGATTTTTCTCAAACTCCCTCCAATCAATTACTTTTATTATCTCGCCTTCGAATTATTTGTCAAGTTCCTTCGGGATAAACGCCGGCTGTGGAAAACTCGTCGGCTTGACCGGCGATGGCGCGAAGAGTATATTTAAAATGTTAAGACTCACAAAATAGTTAGCCGAAGCTTATTTAGATTATTTAGAATTTCAAATTTAACCCGCCCAGGGCGGGGACAAGGAGGGTTTTATGGCCGAAGACAAATCTCTTACAAAAAACGCCGACTGGATGGAAGATTCAGAAGGACAACTGGCGGTTGATGTTTATCAGACCGATGACGAGATTGTTTTGAAGGCGCCTATCGCTGGCGTCAGTCCTGAAGATTTGGAAATCTCCATTACCGACGAAGTCGTCACCATCAAAGGCGAGCGCAAAGAGCAGAAAGAAATTCAAAGAGAAAACTACCTCGCCCAGGAATGTTATTGGGGGGCTTTCGCCCGCTCCTATGTGCTGCCCATGCCCGTTATCAGCGACAAGGCCCAGGCCAGTTTGAAAAACGGCATTTTGACGATTGTCATTCCCAAACAGGAAAAAACCAAAGCCAAAAAGATTGAGATAAAAACAGAATAAGGTTGATACGAAATACGAAAAAAGAAAAGATTTTGTATTTTCGTAAAAAATTCGTAATTTCGTAGATTAAAGCGACTGAAGGGAGCGTATTGAAAATTCGCAAGGCGGTCATTCCCGCCGCCGGTTACGGCACAAGATTTTTGCCCATGACCAAGGCCTCACCCAAAGAGATGCTGCCGATTATTGACAAGCCCATCATTCAGTATGTGGTCGAGGAGGCGGTCGCCTCGGGTATTGAAGACATCGTCATTGTCACCGGCTACAACAAAAGAGCCATTGAAGACCACTTTGACCATTCTTTGGAATTAGAAAACTATTTGGAAAAAGCAGGCAAACTTGAGCAGCTCGAGGAAATCCGCCGGATTGCCCGGCTGGCAAACTTCATCTATATCCGCCAGAAAGGGCCTTACGGCAACGGCACGCCGATTTTAAATGCCGAACCGATTATCGGCAACGAACCCTTTGCTGTTCTCTGGGGCGATGAATTTATCTATTCCCAGCCGCCGCGCTTAAAACAGATGATTGAGGTTTTCGAAAAGTTCAATGATCCGGTCATCTCCGCTGTCCGGATTGAGGATAAAAAAGATTTAGCCAAATACGGCATTGCCAAAATTAAAGAAGTCGAAGAGAAAATTTTTGAAATTGAGGAAATTGTCGAAAAACCCGAGCCCGACAAAGCCCCCTCGAACCTCGCCACCCACGGCGCCTATATTCTCACCCCGGATATTTTTGAGGCCTTAAAAAATCTTCAGCCCGGCAAGGGCGGAGAAATCTGGCTGACCGATGCCATCAACGCTTTGAAGAAAAATCATAAAATTTATGGCCGGGAAATTGCCAATGGCAAATACTACGATACGGGCAATAAATTGGAATATCTTAAGGCCAACGTGGATTTCGGCCTGCAAAGAGAGGATTTGAACGGCGAGTTTAAGAATTATCTTAAAGGCCTGAAGCTTTGAATATCGAGCTTATTTCCGTTTTCTATTAACCGTTTTCTATTTTCCAAGGAGGATAGGTGGATACCAGAAAATTTCTCATCATTGCCGGCGCCGCTTTGGGCATCTTTATTATTTTAGTCCTTATTTTGGTCTTTGTTGCCAAACCCAAAACCCCCAAAGAATCTACTCTCACGATATGGAATTTAGATGACGACAAAACCGCCTTTTCCCGCCTGATAACTGATTTCCAAAACTCTCATCCGCAAGTCAAGGTGGAATATATTCAAAAAGATCCCCAAGATTATTTTAACAATGTCTTAACGGAAATTGCCAAAGGGAGCGGCCCCGATGTCTTGGCAATTCCGAACGACTGGCTGCCTAAATATCACGACTTATTTTCGCCCCTTCCTCAAAACAAAATTCAAAATGCCAAGCAGAAAAAATCCGACCTTGATGTTTACCAAGAAACTTTTCCCCAAGTCGCGACAGACGATAATATTATCAATCAAAAAATTTACGGCATGCCTCTTTCGATTGACACTTTGGGCCTATATTATAATCCGGAGCTTTTAAGCCAGGCCTTTGAAGATTATCGCAAAACCCAGACGGAAATTAGCGCCCCAACCCGACAAATCTTTAATGCCGGTCCGAAGAACTGGGATGAATTCCGCCAGGCAGTCCAAATTATCACTCAAAAATCCGGGAAAAACATCATTCTTTCCGGCGCCGCTTTAGGCATAAACGAAAACGTCAAAGATTCTCCGGATATTTTAACCGCTCTCATGCTCCAATTCGGGGCAAAAATGACCACCGATGATTTTTCGTCCGCCCTTTTTCACACCGCCCAAAATCAATTCGACGGCGAGAATTTCCCCGGCACCGCCGCCCTGAATTTTTACGCCAGCTTTGCCAACCCGGAAGACGAAAACTACACTTGGAATACTTCTTTCCCCGAGGCGGTGGAGGCCTTTGCCGAAGAAAAAACCGCCATGCTGATTGCTTACGACTCGGCAAAAAAAGACCTCAAACGGCTCAACCCGAGCTTAAACTTTGCCCTGATTGACCTGCCCCAAGTCAAAGCGACCGCTCACCCCCTTAATTTCGCTTCTTACAATACTTTTGCCGTCAATAAAACTTCCGCCAACACCGATTTGGCTTGGGATTTTATCGTTTTAATGACCAGCCGGGATTACGCCCGCGATTATCAAACCGAGACCGGCAAACCGCCGGCCATCCTCCGGCAAATTGACAAAGAAAAACCCGCCTATACCGCCCGGAGCTGGTTTAAGCCCGACCCCCAAAAGGCCGATGACATATTTCGCGAGATGATTTCCGGGGTCAATTCCGGCCAGGCGGCGCAAACGGCCATCGAAGCCGCGGCGGCCCAAATTACCGAGCTTTTGGGAGAGATAAAAAAATGAGAAAAATTGGCGCGATAATTTTTGGGGGAATTATAATTTTAATCCCCCGCTTGGCCTTGGCGGTTGAGACCGAATTTGGCCCGGCCAACAATATTACCGAATATGTCTCCGCGATTCTTGCTTGGGTAATTCCCTTGGCCGGGGGCCTGGCTTTGCTGATGATGATTTATGCCGGTTATATCTACATGACTTCCCAGGGCAATCCCGAATCCGTAGGCCGGGCTAAAGACATTATCATCGGCGTTGTCACTGGCATCGTTTTGTTGTTTTTAATCAAAGTGATTATGGATCAGATTGGCGTGCAATAATGAGAAATCCAAAATCCAAAATCAAAAATCCAAAATCTGGTAGATTTTTCCCCCATTTTCTATTTTCTGTTTTCTATTTTCTTCCTATTGCCCGAGCGGCTGATGTACCCAATTGGAAAGATATTGACTTTCCCGGCTCGAGATTTACTGACATCGCCGGTTTAGTTCAAGCCATAATTAACTGGCTCTTGGGCTTGGGCGGGGCATTGGCGGTCATCGCCATTGTTTATTCGGGGATTATGTATATCACCGCCGGCGACGACCCAACTAAAGCGGAAACGGCCAAAAAAAATTTAGTTTGGGCAGTTATTGGCGTTGTCATCATTCTTTTGGCCTATGTGATTATCAATGAAGTCGCCAGAATCTTAGGAGGATAAGCGATGGGAATTTTACCAAATACCAGCCCAGAAACCTGGAAGCTGGACGCCATCAATGCGCTTTTAAAAAATATCATTGATTTAGCCCTGCTTTTAGCCGGAGGAATTGCCGTCATTTACTTAATCATCGGCGCCTACGGCTATTTTACCGCTTTTGGCAATGAGGAACGAGCCAACAAAGCCAAAACCACCATTACTTGGGCGATTATCGGCGTGGTGGTGATTATTTTGTCAATGGTCATCATCAACGAGGTCTGGAATTTGGTGGCAACCACGCCAGCGACTTTCCCGACATAGAAAATCAAAGATTAAATTTTGAATTTTAAATTTTCATTTTGCATTTTGAGATTTGCATTTTGCATTTAATATATTATAATAAAACAAGGAGGTCGAATGCTTAGTAGATTGCCGGAATTAAGTTTTTTAACTACCGGGACTTTCGAACAAATTGTTCTCTCGGTTATTAACTGGATTCTCGTCCTGGCGGGAGCCCTGGCGGTTATCTATCTTGTCTATGGCGGTATCCTCTACATCACTGCCGGCGGCGATGCCGAAAAAGCCACCAAGGGCCGAACCGCTCTAGTCAACGCAATCATCGGTATCGTCATTATTATCCTGGCTTTTTTGATCGTCGTCTGGGTTAACCGACTTATTAATACCGGCCGAACATAAATGAGATTTTATGGAAAAAGAAAACCCGCCTCCGCGTTTAGCAGAGACGGGTTTTTAGTAGTGTTCTTGCCGGCATTAGCCGGCAATGATTTTGAAGGGCTCGTTCGTCGGCCGAGCCTTCTCGAAAGTGGTGGCCACGCGCACTTGGTGACCATCTATCTTTAAGACCTCGTAGCGGGCTATCTCCTTGCCTCCCTTGTAGAAGACAATTTCGTCGCCCCTCATCACACTCTTGCCCGAGGTGATGTTGACGGA
>DATEAX010000033.1:0-3139 GCA_035288145.1 Patescibacteria group bacterium
GGTGGTAGGAGAAAGAAACACTTCATCGGAGGCCGCCGAGGCCTTCACACAAACCGCTGGGCGAGGAAATCTCCTCGCCCAATTTTTTTAAGAATTCAAAAACTTTTTAATCAGCTTTTCCGCTTCTTCGTATTTTTCCACCCATTTAATATCTTTGTTTTTCCGAAACCAGGTTTCTTGGCGGCGAACATAATCATGGGTATTAGCTTTGATTTTTTTGATAGCTTCTTTAAGGGTGATTCTCCCCTTTAAATAATCAATGATTTCTTTGTAGCCGATGGTGCTGAAAGCCGGGAGGTCGGCGCGATATTTTTCAAGAAGGTTTCTGGCTTCTTCCACCCAGCCGTTCTTAATCATCCTGTCAATCCGGGCGTCAATTTTCGCATAAAGCGTTTGGCGATCGGTTTTAATCCCGATAATGAGGGCTTTATAGGGCGGCCTTTTTTTCTTTCCGAGCGACTCTGACGGCCGCAGATTAAGCAGAGAAATTTCCAAAGCCCTAATGAGGCGGCGCTTATTTCGGGGATCAATGTTTGCCGCGGCTCGGGAATCAACTTTTTTAAGCTGGTCATAGAGTTTACGAGAATCGATTTTTGCCAATTTTTCTCGAAGTTTTTCGCTTTCTTCTTTGAGATTGGGGATGACATAGCCGTACAAAACCGCATAGAGATAAAGTCCGGTGCCGCCGACCAAAATCGGCAAATTTTTCATATTCAAATATCGGTTAATCAGTCCGTTAGCCAGTCGCTGGAAGTCCCAAACCGAAAATTTTTTTGTCGGCCTTACGATATCAATCAAATCCTGCTTAAAACTTTTGTCTTTGCCGGTACCAATATCCATTTCTTTGTAAATTTGGCGGGAATCGGCGGAAATAATTTTCGCCCCAAATTTTTGGGCCAATTTCTTCGCCCATTCGGTTTTCCCCGAACCGGTCGGCCCGACGAGAGCGACAATTTTTGGTTTAGTAACGAGCATGAGTCTTTCGTCTAAGATATTTTTCCAATTCGATGGCAAAAATGACCGTAAATGATACCAGGACAATTTTCAACCAGTCCAAAAAAGACAGCATCGTGGTGTGAAAGAGCAGTCTCATGAAGGGAAAGGCGACCGTTAAATAGGAGAGCAGAAAAGAAAGGAGCATCGAGCCCAGAATGTATTTGTTTGAGAAAATCGGCATTTTAAAAATTGATTCTTTAAGCGAACGTGAATTCAGAACATTAAAGACCTGAAAGGTAACCATGGTCGTAAAGGCAATCGTCCGCGCTCGGACAATATCCGCCCCGGCTTCTATTGCCTCGGAATATAAAAAGAGAGTGCCCGCAAGCATCACCAAACCGACAAGAACGATTCGCCAAATAATTAAGTTACTCAAAATATTATCCTTGAGAGCCGGGGGTTTAAATTTAAGCACCCCGGGATGAGTCGGCTCAAAAGCCAAAGCCAGTCCGGCCGTGCCGTCGGTGACTAAATTAAGCCAGAGGATTTGCACCGGAAGAAGCGGCAAATTAAACGGGGGAAGATAAAAAATAATTGCATAAAAAATAATAAAAAGCTCGCCGGCACTCGTCGAGAGAAGATAGAAAATGACCCGGCGGATATTTTGAAATATCGTCCTTCCTTCTTCAACCGCGGCGATAATGGTGGTAAAATTGTTGTCCGCCAACACCAAATCCGCCACTTCGCGCGAGGCATCAGTGCCTCCCTCTCCCATGGCAATGCCGATGTCGGCTTTTTTAAGGGCCGGGGCATCGTTAATCCCGTCGCCGGTGACGGCTACCACCTCGCCCTGATTTTGCAAACTTGAAACTATTTTCAGCTTCATCTCGGGCGTGATTCTGGCGAAAACAGAAACTTTTTTTAAAACATCTCTAAATTCTTCGGCCGTCATCTCCTCCAAATCCTGGCCCGAGACAGCGCCGTCCCGGTCGCCGATTAATCCTAAATCTTTGGCGACTGCTTGAGCCGTAAGACAATAATCGCCGGTAATCATTATCGGGCGGATACCGGATTCTTGACAGATTTTGATGGCCTCGACCGCTTCCTTCCGCGGCGGGTCAATCATTCCCGCTAATCCCAAAAAGGTCAGGCCCGTAAGATCACTTTCGCTGATTTCACTTCTCTGAACTGAAACCTCTTTAGTCGCTAGGCCAATGACCCTTAATGCCTTCCTGGAAAAATCTTCAATCACGCCGGTGATTTTTTCCCTTTCCTCTTCGCCGAGAGCAGTCATTGCCAAGATTTTTTCCGGAGCGCCTTTGACAATGAGAATATTTTTTTGATTTCCTTTCTGCAAAGTCGCCATATAACCCCTTTTTGTCTCAAAAGCAATCTCATCAAGCCGTCTGAATGTTCCCTCAAGTTCTTCTTTGGCTAAATTTACTTTGCCGGCGGCGGTGATGAAAGCCCCCTCGGTGGGATCGCCGGTAATCCCCCATTCGCGGTTTTCCTCAAAAATTTCCGCATCGGAACTTAGAACGGAAAATTTCAAAAAATCAATTAAATCACGGGAGGGTTTCGGAATAATTTCCCCTTTTGGCTCGTAGCCGGAGCCGGAGATATCAAAAATTTGCCGATTCTTTGCTGAATAAATTCGCCTAATCGTCATTTGATTGTGGGTGAGGGTGCCGGTTTTATCCGAAGCAATCACCGTCACTGAACCCAGGGTTTCAACGGCAATCAGCTTTCTGATAATTGCCTTGCGCTTTGCCATTTGAAAAGCGCCATTGGCAAGGGCGACGGTAATCACCGCCGGCAGTCCTTCGGGAATGGCGGAAATTGCCGCCGAAAGAGAAGTTAAAAACATCTGCAAAACTTCTAATCTCTTAAAAAGACCGACAATAAAAATTAATAAAACCGCACTTAAAATTACTGTCAAGTAAATTTTTGAAAATCTGGCCAATCTTGCTTGAAGGGGCGTTTTGCTTTCAAGGGTTTGAGCCACTTCTTGAGCAATTTTCCCGAATTCCGTTCTAAGACCCGTCTCAACCACCACCCCCCAACCCCGGCCAGAGGCGACAACGGTCCCGCCAAAAAGCATATTGGTGCGGTCGCCCAAGGATACTTTATAATTTAAAACGCCGGGATTTTTCTCTTGAGCCACTGACTCGCCTGTGAGCATCGATTCATCTATCCGCAGATC
>DATEAX010000034.1:0-7426 GCA_035288145.1 Patescibacteria group bacterium
TATAGCAGGATCAACTACTTTCAACATTCGAGCTGACGGGACAATGACGCCATGTGCGTTGTTGGATGTGCCAATGATGAACATTTCCAATATGACTATTGAGGAAATAGCCGCGGGATACCAAGCGTGTGCAATAGTGAAGAACATGCTAGATATGAACCTTAAAGGTAAATGTGGAAAGTGTAGTAAAAAGTATCAATGTGGTGGTTGTCGAGCACGTGCCTTAGCTCACCATGGCGATTATCTGGCAGAAGATCCAGATTGTTGGTTGGAGTAACCGGGTACTTCATGTATCCGGTTTTTAAATACCTTGCAAATTGATTGTAAAATTGTTAAATTTAAGGTAATAATGTTAAAAATATACAATACTTTAAGTCGAAAATTAGAATCTTTTAAACCGATAAGTCCGCCAAGAGTTAATTTATATAGTTGTGGTCCGACGGTTTATAATTATGCTCATATTGGTAATTTGAGGGCTTTTATTTTTGTAGACCTATTAAAACGTTACCTTGAATATTCTAACTTTCAGGTGAAGCATGTGATGAATATCACTGACGTGGACGACAAAACAATTAAAGCAAGCAAAGAGAACAAAAAACCCCTTAATGAGTTTACCACCTTTTATTTAAAAGCTATTTTGAATGATTTTAAAACCCTCAATATTAAAGAACCTGATATTGTGCCGCGGGCGACAGAAAATATTAACGAAATGGTTGATCTAATTTTGATAATGATAAAAAAAGGTTATGCTTACAAAAAAGATGGTTCGATCTATTTTAAAATATCAAATTTTTCTTCTTATGGTCAATTGGCAAATTTAGAACAGCAGAATCTAAAACAGAATGCTAGTGGGCGGTTAAGCAGTGATGAGTATCAAAAAGAAGAAGTTAACGATTTTGTGTTGTGGAAGGCTTGGCGGAAAGAAGATGGTAATGTTTACTGGGATACAAAGATAGGACGAGGTCGCCCAGGATGGCATATTGAATGTTCGGCGATGGCGATGAAATATTTAGGTGAAACAATAGATATTCATACAGGAGGTGTTGATTTAATCTTTCCTCATCATACAAATGAAATTGCTCAATCAGAAGCCGTTACAGGTAAAAAGTTTGTAAAATATTGGTTACATAATGCATTTTTGACGGTTAATAAAGAGAGAATGAGTAAATCCTTAGGTAATTTCTATACACTCAAAGATGTAATTGATAAAGGTTATGCCCCATTATTAATCAGAATCGTTTTCCTAAAAACTCATTATCGTAGTATGCTCGATTTTTCTTTTGAAGAATTGGAGGATGCTAAAAATATCGTTATGAAATTTGTTAATTTTTTGTCCGAATTGGAATCTATTGTAAGTCAATCGAAAAATAATCCGAAAATAAACTCTGTTATTGATCATGCTCATGAAGATTTTTGTATTGCGATGAACGAAGACTTAAATATTAGTAAGGCATTAGCTGTAGTTTTTGATTTTATGAACCAAATTAATAAATCAGTCTCGGTTTTAAATAAAGAACAGGCAAAAAATATCTTAGATTTCATAATTAAAATTGATTCTGTTTTTGGTTTTATAGATATTTTTTATAGTCAATATAAAAAAGAATTAAAAAAAATTACAGAAAAACAATTTATCAATAATTTGATCGAAAAACGCAAGCGAGCCAGACAAGAAAGGAATTTTAGATTAGCAGACAAACTGAAGAACAAATTATTAAAAGAAGGATTGATGGTCAGAGACAAAAGAGACAGCTGTGACTTATCCCTTGCTAAATTTTTATGAGTCGTCTCGCGAAGCGATCGAAGATCTGGAAGCTCAAGTGCCCCAAAACAAAGAACAGCTCAAACCTCTGGCTAAGCCGATGAAAAGCGCCGAGGAGTTATAATTCTTAAGCAAATCTCGATACTCTTCAAAGATCTTCTTCTTTTGACAAAAGTTATTTTAAAGGTATAATTAAAATGAGGTTTGATGGAGAAAATATTAGAATTTTGGGTTAATGCTTCCAAAGAAGACTTTGAAACGGCCAAGGCGATGTTTAGAGCTTCGCGATATAATTACACGATGTTTATGTGCCAACAAAGTTTAGAAGATATGCTGAAGGCAATAATTCTAGTAAAAACCAAAAAACGTCCGCCCTATATTCACGACTTAGTCAAATTATTAGAAATCACGAAGATTAAAATACCTCACGATCTGCTTGAAAAAGTTGAAGACATCAATCCGCATTATATCCAAGCTCGTTATCACCGGGCTCGTTTCGATCCGAAAATATACAATAAAGCTAACGCTCAAAAAATTATTTCCGAAACAGAGGAAATTTTAAAATGGCTTACTCAAAAAGAGAAATTAACCAAATAACTGGACAATTTATTAAAGAACTAAAGAGGGATTTTAAGGTTGACAAAGTAATTCTTTTCGGCTCTTATGCTTATGGCCGCCCCCAAAGACGAAGTGACATTGATATTGCTGTCATCTCTCCAGATTTTACCCATTTAAATGATTATGAAAGGATTAAATTACTTTTAGCGGTCGCTCATAGAATAAAAACCCGTGAACCGATTGATTTTGAAACTCTGGGTTATTCTCCGTCCGAATATCAAAAGGCTGGTTATTACGATATTCCTTTAGGTGAGATTAAAGAAAAAGGGAAGATAGTTTATAGTGCTTGAACTCCATCACGGCCTGATTTGGGTCGATTCCGTCGGCCCCGACCACGGCTCGACTTTTACTTTTTCGCTTCCGGAACTGTCATCCAAACAGAAAATCATTGACCTCGAGGCCAAAGTGCCCAAGCCCAAAGAACAACTCAAACCCCTCGCCCAACCACCCAAGGAGGCGGAGGAGTTATGAAATTTGACTTTTACGGGAAATTTGTTAAAATAAGCATGGGGTTGAATGGTTTTTATCAAGAAAGAGAAATTCGGTCAGATTATCCGACTAACAGAGGAACGCTGGCATCACATTGTCGAACGGCACCCTGAAATTGAAGGGCAACTGGCAAAAATTCAATCAACCATTCAAAACCCAGATCTTATTGTTAAAAATCGATATAACAAGAAAGAAAGATACTACCACAGATATTTTAAGAGCTTAAAAAACTATTTGATTGTTATCGTCGAATACGAAAAGAATTTCATTATTACTGCCTTTATTTCTAGGAAAATTAAGAAAGGAGAAGTATTATGGAAAAAGCCTTAAATTTTGCCTACGACAAAGAAGGGGATATTTTGGATATTGCTATTGGAAAACCTCAGAAAGCCATTTCTGAAGAAATTTCTAAAGATATTTTTGTCCGTTTGGAACCAAAAACCAAAAAAGTCCTAGGTTTTATGATTTTAAATTTCGAAAAAAGATTTGGTAGAACTCACAAGATAGAAACGCTGCCAATTACAGGCGATTTCCAATTGGCAAAAATCGGTTAACTACTCGTATAGGATTGTTTTTGAGTTTGCAAAAGAAAATACAGTTATTTTCTACGACATCGGCGACCATCGGATATATCAGTCACCGTTGCCAGGCGAGTCGTTTTCCTGCTATAGTAAATCTATGACTTCCGGTCACCTCCATCCCTTAACCCAAGTCGAGCGAAAACTGGTGGACATCTTTGAAAAGATGGGTTTTGAGGTGGTTGAAGGTCCGGAAATTGAAACGGAATGGTATAATTTCGAAGCCCTAAACATTCCCAAGGACCATCCGGCGCGAGACATGCAGGCAACATTTATCTTAAAGAATGACAAAGATAGAATCCTCCGCACTCACACCTCGGCGGCGCAGGTCAGATTTATGGAGAAAAATCAGCCGCCATTTCGGATTATTGTCCCGGGCAAAGTTTTTCGCCGCGACGCCCCCGATGCCTCCCACAGTTTCGAATTTAATCAGCTCGAGGGTTTGGCGGTCGGGGAAGATATCTCCCTGGCTCATCTTAAAGGCACCCTCAAATCGTTTATCGAGGAATTCTTTGGTTTTAAGACCGCCGTCCGCTTTCGGCCGGGTTATTTTCCTTTTGTCGAACCCGGCATCGAGGTGGATATAAGTTGCACGATTTGCCAAGGCAAGGGTTGTCCAACCTGCAAAAAAACTGGTTGGCTAGAATTGCTCGGCGCGGGCATGGTTCATCCCAACGTTTTTAAGGCCGCCGGCTACGACCCGGAAAGACCTGCCTTGCCGGCTCGCCTCGATTCGGCGAAGCGGGCAGGCAGGTGGCAGGGGTTTGCTTTTGGGGTTGGCCTTGATCGCCTAGCAATGCTTAAATATAAAATAAACGACATCCGGTTGCTCTCGAGCAGTGATTTAAGATTCCTAAAGCAGTTTTAACACCTCGACAATGCTCGGTGTAGAATTTGCTTGACATGGAAATTATGTTGTATAATGAATTCAAAGAACTAAGTCCGACGTAACGTCGGACCGCCCGGCCTAAATCCGCCCTTGGCGGATCGGCTTAGGGAGGGAAAATGCCCCAGAAAACCAAAGTTTTAATGGTTGACGATGACCGAATGCTTTTGGATATGTACAAGGAGCGTCTGGAATTAGCTGGTTACGAAGTTACGGGTTGCGCCAACGGCGAGGAATGTCTGACCAAAGTTCATGAGATGAAGCCGGAGATAGTCCTTTTAGATATTATGATGCCCAAGGTCAACGGTTACGATACCTTGGCGGCGATGAAAAGCGACCCCCAGACCAAAGATATTCCGGTGATTATTCTCTCGGCTTTGGTGCGAGATATTAACAAAAGCCGGGCGCTGGAAGCCGGGGCGGACGATTACATCATCAAATCCGAGGTTATGCCGGCGGATGTCATCAAAAAAATCGAGGCCGTTTTGGCCAAATATCAAAAAGATGTAACACCCGAAAAATCTCCCAAACCGACCGTTTCTCCCAAGGTCACGCCCAAGGCGCCACCCTCGCCACAACTAGCGCCGCCTCAAGAAATCGAATTTGCCCCGTTAAATCCCAAACCAGCGGCGCCGAAAGCCGTTGCCGATTTTTCCAAAGCCGGGGCGGCGCGGATGGTAATTTCCGGGCCCCAAAAAATTTCCCCTTGGGTTTTCGTCATTTTGCTCGTCTTGACTTTTGTCATCTTTCTGGCGGGCTTTCTTTACTTCCGAAGATAAGATAATTGTTGTGGTGAATTCCGGTATGTGGTATAATAATAATCAATAGGAGAATTTGATGGCACAAGGCAAAACAATTTTACTGGTTGACGATGATTTAACTCTTTTGGAAATGTACGAGGACCGGCTCAAGGCCGAAGGTTACGACATTACCCGAGCGACAAACGGCGAGGAGGCCTTACAAAAATTGCGAGAAACCAAACCCGCGCTGGTGATTTTAGACATTATGATGCCCAAGGTCAACGGTTTCGATGTTTTAAAGAATATCCGCGCCGACCAGGAATTTAAGAATATTCCGGTCATCGTTTTGACGGCTCTCATTCAGGACGTCGACCGCGCTCAAGGCAAAAAACTCGGCGCCACCGACTACATTGTCAAATCGGAAACCATGCCCGGGGAAGTGATTGCCAAAATCAAAAAAGCCCTCGGGGAAAATTAGCCACACCAATAACTAATCTTAACGAATAACGAATAAATGGGATTTGTTATTAGTGAGTCCATTAGTAGTTCTCAAACGGATTAGTCCTTCCAAAGCCTTCTTCGCCGGTGAGATTGATGGGCTGACCGTAGGTTTTCAAATTGAAAAATCGATCTAAAGTTTCTTGGGCAAGTTTCAGATTTTCAAGATTTTTTTCCAAGGTGACCTTTTTTTTATAATAGGCCGAGCCGGTCATTTGGGCGGAAAAGGCGGTGGGTTTATCTTTTTCCGCTTTTGACTCCATGGCAATATCTTTAACGGCAATCAGCCGGCTGCTCGTTTCAATTGATTCAAGAAAATTCATAAAATCGGCAAAAGTCCCGGAAATCTTGACCGTAAAATCAACCGTTTTGGCTTTTTCGGCAGGCGTTGGCGAACCGCCTGGGGTGGGTGTTGGACTTTTTTTGGTCTCGGATTTGGCGGTTTCTTCTTCTTTTTTCGGCTCCTCTTTTGATTTTTCCAAAGTAGTTTGTTCGACTTTAAGATGATTGGCCTCGGCCATCGCCGTCAGCTCAATCACCAGCTGACCTGCTTCTTGGTCTTCGGGAAGATATTTTTTGGCAATTTCGCCGACATTGGCAAGCTGCTGGTTATTTTTTAAGGCATTTAAAACCTGTTTTGTTTCTTCAATCTCTTTCAGATTGGCTTTGGTTTCCTTAAGACCCTGCCAAGATTGCCAAATGGAAGAGGCCACCGGCCAGATGAATAAGAAAACAATCCCTGCCACCAGGAGAAAAGTGATGCCTAAAATTACCGCCGGTTTGGATTTCATTTGATGTCCTTTTTTTCCGAGGTGATGCCGTCTACTTTCTTGTTTTCCAGGTTAAATTCCAGGGCAAATTGGAGCTTGCCGGGGGTGTCTTTTTCACCGGCAGTCAAATTGGAACTTTTGAAAGTAACATCCTTGAAAAAACTCGATGCTTCCAATTTTTCTTTGAATTTAATAATCTCTCTTTCGGTGGTGGTGTTTCCCTGAAGAATAAAATTGGGGGTTTTTGAAGATTTGGCGGTTAAATTGACAAATTGGACACTAACGGGAACGGAATTGTTGAGTTCCTGGATGACCTGCGACCAGAAAACCCGCTCGTCGTTGATTTTCTCCGTCTCCTTTGAGCGGTCATTAACAAACAAAGCGAGGTCCTGGAGTTCCTCGTCCTCTGTCAGCACACTGGTTTCTTTTTCGATGGCATTTTTGGAAGTTGAAAGATAGGCCTCGACGGTTGATTTTAGTGACTGACCGATAATCGCCAAGATGCCGAAAGCGGCGACAAGCAAGACACAGATGCTCAAAAGCGAGGCGTTCCGCCGGGCGGCAATCCTCCTCATTTTTAATTGGGGGGGAAGGAGATTAATGTTAATCATGAGTTGGCTTAGCCTTTCTCTACGAATATACGAAATAACACTAAAATACAAAACAAATTTTGATGTGATTAATCCTCAATGATATTTTTTGTATTTTCGTATATTTTTTGTACTTTTGTAGATAACTTATATCCTCTTCATCGCCAGGCCGATGACGGTGGCAAACTTCGGATTGTAGGTTTTGGTCTTGATTACCGGCCAACCGATGACGGTTTTAATTCGGGAAGCGCCCTCAATCGCCGAGGTGACCTCCGGGGTATTGGCGCCGCCGCCGGCCAAGATGATTTTCTGAAAGATAGCCGCCTGGCCGATTCGATTTTGGTAATATTTGATAAAATGGACAATTTCCGCGCTGATGCTCTTGACATTGGTCTGAAAGTCAGTGGCTAAATCGCCGCCGCCGAAAGAAATCGTCGAGGTCGCCCGAATGGTCTCCTGATCATAACAGATGAGACTCGAAGATTTGGCGCCGATATC
>DATEAX010000035.1:0-25453 GCA_035288145.1 Patescibacteria group bacterium
ATAAAATCGCAAAAAATAAAATTGAAAAATCAGTATTACTTACCAGTTTGATAATAGCGATGGATAAAGTTGATAGTTCCGTTGGTCATCAGGTTTCGTATTTGAAAAAATGGGCTCCCCGCGCTTATAACACGATGAAAATGGAAGTGCCCCGTTTGATTATTGACGACAAGCCGCATCAGGTTTATCAAAAAGATATTTTTGATTTAGCAAATGATATTAAGGTTGATTTGGCGTATTATGATCCGCCTTATGGCTCTTCAAACGAGTTAATGCCGCCTTCTCGTGTGAGATATGCCTCTTATTACCATATTTTTTAAACTATTTGCTTGAACGATAAACCAAAATTAGTTGGCGTTGCGAACAGGCGAGAAGATGTCGGCGATACGGTTTCCGGTTCTATTTTCGAGGAATTTAGAAAAAATGATAAAGGACAATACATAGTTATTGAGGCCATAGAAAGATTGATAAAAAACACGCCGGCAAAGTATGTAGTGTTGTCTTACAATAATAATGGCAGAGCCACTTTTAACGCGATAACGGACATATTAATGAATTTAAAGAAAAAAATCTCTATCATTGAAATGGATTATAGAAAGAATGTAATGGCAACTATAACTCGGACGACGAATGAATGGATTAATGGCACTAATGGGAAAAATAAAGAATATTTATTTTTGGTACAAAAAAATGGAAGATCTAAACCTATGCCCGAAATTAAAGTTGAAAAAGTTGATATTCGTAATTTGGTGCCCGTCAACCAACAGAGATTAGTTTTTTAATTATTGCAATTGTATTTTTTTTAAAACTTCCTGCATGGAATATTTTTTAGGATCTTATTACATCGGCTCTTGACAGAATTTGAGGCCTCTACTAATATCTGTTATTTTTGTTTTGCTATAGTTTTCTTGGTCGTCATTCTTTTCCGCGGAAACTCTTGGGAGGATCTTACTTGTCATCAGGTAGGGTCACTAATCCGAACTATGGCCTTTAGCCCCGAGGAAACATCGGGGGGAAACTTAAAAATTTAAGGAGACAAATGTTTAAAAGAGTGTTAAATGTAAGCCAACGGATTGCAATTTACGGTTTAATCGGGCTTCTTTGGTTGCCTTTAAGTTTGGTCTTGGGCAATGTCAAATCGGCTCAAGCGGCATCAGCAAAAAGCTCTGTCGTTCAGAAGACGACCAAGCCGATTCCGGCGGAAAAGCCAAAAGCGTCAAAAATGGCTTTTATTGGCTTGCCGACCGGACTTCATCGGGGCAATACTTATGTTGCCGGCCAAAGTATCAGCCTGCGAGTATCTCTTAGCGGCGAGCCGATCTCGGTTTGGGCGGAAGCCGGCACCCTTGATTCCCGGTTTCCGGCCAAGATTTACTTAAAAAACGAAGGTCAGGGAAATTGGTTTTTACAAACCCCGAAACTTTCCGATAATTTGAATCTTGGCAGCAACTTTCTAAAAATTATCGCTCAAAACGGCGCCGGGGAAATCGTTCAAACGCAGGTAAAAATAACTTTGCAGAAATTTCCCGCAGTGACGATTTCCTCTTACAGGGTT
The DNA here is from genome assembly GCA_035288145.1 of Patescibacteria group bacterium. Lineage (GTDB taxonomy): Bacteria > Patescibacteriota > UBA1384 > UBA12157 > JAENIV01 > DATEAX01. Next base: position 1,556 of record DATEAX010000035.1, read on the forward strand.
TTCAGCACAGGTACGGCAAAAATCGTCTGGCAGCCGGTCAGTTGGGCCGATGCCTATCTTGTGAACTGGCAAATTCAGGACGATCAGACAAGCCGAAAATTTGAAAGAACCAAATTGACCCAAATAACCATTGAAAATCTTGTACCGGGAACTTTCTATGAAGTTGGGATTCAGCCATTGAGAGGAGACGCTGGCGGACCGGAAGCGAAAGCGGTTTTTAAGACCTTAGGTTTAGCCCCGGTAAAAATTGTTGCTGGCGAGATATCGTCAGCAGTTTCTTCTGAAGCCCGGAAGGAAATCCCGCGGGAAATTGGTGAGGGAGTGGCAACCTCAAGAAAAGTGGTTCAGGCCAAACCTCCGACCATCACCGCCACCCCCAAGCAGGAAGAAAAAAAACCGGAGGTAACCACCACCCCCAGTCCCAGCCCTTCTGAAGCGCCGAAAACACAAACCGGCGGCTGGAGTAAGCTTCTCGTCGCCTTAAGCATCTTGATTATTGCCGCGGCGGCGGCGATTGGCGGTTATTACGGCTACGAGTGGTTGATTGCCCGAGCTAAAGATAAAGATGAGCCCCCGAGTTCCGATTCAAGCAGTCGTTGGTAAGTAACAAAAATCCCCTGAAATGGGGGTTTTTGTTTAATTCATATATAATAGTAGTAGTCTTATGTTATCAATTAATAAGCACCAGCTTCTTTCCGCTTCAGTTCGCTTAATCACTTTTTTAGTTACTTTTTGGATTATTTTTCTTTTGGGAAGGGCGGTTTGGCAGAATTGGCAGCTCAAAGATGCTATTCTCAAGCTCGAGGAGCAGCTGGCGACTTTAGAGAATCAAAAAAAGGATTTGAATAATTTGCTCATTTATTATCAATCCGATTCTTTTAGGGAACTTGAAGCCAGAAAGCGGCTGGGGCTCAAGAAAGTGGGAGAGAAAATGGTGATTTTGCCTCTGCCTTCGGCAACGCCCGAATCAACCCCGGCCAATTTTCCCGAAGAAGTTGCTCAAGAAAAAGAAAAGATTACCGGCGAGACGGGAAGGACTCAAATTGCCAACTGGCTTTTATGGTGGCAATACTTTACCAAGTAATTTTTCTTTACTCCTAACCCCTTGACATCAATCTTTAATTTGTTCTCATCTGTGCTATTTTGGACTTGCTATTCAAAGGTCGAAAAATTAATTAAAAAAGGAAATGATGAAAAGTCGTTTTTATCCTCAAATTTTAGCCGGAATTCTGATTTTTGCTTTAGCCGTCTCTTTGGTGGGCGTTGTCGCTGCCAAAGAAAATGATAATGAGAATGGCAACAACGGCAATGGCAACAATGACCATAAGATTCGGATTTGTCACCGGACCCGTGCCGTCACTAACCCCTATGTTTCGATTAGGGTTGACCGAGATGCGGTTGACGGCGATACCGGTAATGACCATGGTCGGGGTGATCACTCGGTGGAGCATACCGGCCCGGTTTTTAACACTGATATGCAGCAGGGCGACCGCTGGGGTGATATTATTCCTCCCGACGGCGTTCCGGGCTTAAACTGGACTACTGAAGGTCAAGCTATCTGGAATAATCGTTGTCGAGTTCCTGGTCCGGAGCCCACGCCGAGGCACTCGCCGAGGGTTTCACCTTCGCCTTCGATTTCTCCCTCGCCGGAAGTTTCCCCCAGCCCCACACCGACGGCCACTAGTACCTCGGTATCAGAACCCAAGGCCTCACCATCAGTTTCTCCCCAGATTCTCGGGACGACCGCTCCCACCCCTTCGCCTTCAGTTTCGCCGCAAATCGGCGGTGCTGTTGAAGAACTGCCAACCACCGGCGCGAACATGGGATTATTGAATTTTTCCCTACTGATGCTTGCCGCCCTCGGGGTGTCTTTCTATCTTAAAGCCGCGGGCTGGAAATTGCTCGAAAAGCGCCTCGGCCGGTAATTTTTAGGTAAAAGTAAATCGGATTCAGAGGGCTAATTTAAGTTATCTTAAAAAAGGGAGGCGGAAAGTTTAATTCTCCGCGCCCTTTTTTAGATGAAAAATCCTTGACATAAGGGATTTTTTATGGTATAATACTTTAATAACCTGAAAAGCAAGGATTTTAGGGAGAACGGAAAACAAAACAAAGGCAGGGGTAATGTTCAAGACAAAAACAAAATTGCTCATCAAATTTATTTTTGGAACATTTTTGGGATTTTCGGTTCTCATTAATTTTTCTTATGTTCAGGCCGCCTTTTCTTCAGGGACAATTGTCTCCCAGACCAACTCCGCCAGGGCCCAAAACGGTTTGGGAGCGCTCTCGACCAACTCGGCTTTGGCCTCGGCGGCTTATGCCAAAGCCCAAGATATTTTAGCCAACGACTATTTTGCCCATAATTCGCCCGACGGCAAAACCCCCTGGGATTTTATTAATCAGTCCGGTTATACCTATGCTTATGCCGGCGAAAACTTGGCTATCGGCTACTCGGACGCTTCCGAGCTCTTCTCCGCCTGGATGGCTTCCGCCACCCATCGGGATAATATTTTAAATCCTAATTTTAGAGAGATTGGCGTTGCTGTGGTCTCCGGCGAATATCAGGGCGCGGAAACGATTGTCACGGTCCAGGAGTTTGGGGCAACCGCCGAAAGCGCAGCCGCCACTTCCCCAGAGCAGGTGGCTTCGGAGACTGCCGGCACAACGGAATCCACGCCTTCTTCTGAAAGTTCCCCCGAGGCGGGAAACATTCCGAAAACCTTTGAGTTTGTCAAGGATAAAACCGAATTTAGCCCCAAGAGCATTTTTGCCGGCGAAGAGGTGACTTTTAAGGTAACCTTTTCCGGTGAAGTTAAGACCCTGGAAGCGGAAGCTTTTGACCAAAAGTTTAATCTTTTGGAATCCAGCACAGTCACTGGCACTAAAGAAAAAACCTATACCTTAAAACAAAAAATCGAAACCGACGGCAAGGATGAAGTCAAAATTGTCGCCAAAGATAAGAACGGCAAGTCCGAGACCCTTTCTCTGGGGACACTGGAAGTCAAAAAGAAAGTCATTGCCAAAAACGAGACCCAGCAAAAAACCGGTCTGATTGCCGGCTTTAAGGAAAATTTTACCCAAAATTGGCCGATTTACGCCATTGTTTTGGCGGCAATCGCCTTGGCCTTCGGTTCTTATATCCTGATGAAACGAAATCGTTTCAAGCTTCTTCCTTCCTGGCGATTTTAAAACAGAAACTTGGATGCCCTCCCTCGACATATTGGACCACCTCGGGTCGCCCCTTCGCCTTCAGGCACCCTAACCAACCTACTCGACGGCTTTCGGATTTCCTCGCGCCTGGCATCGGAAATCCGAAGCGCCATCGAGACCGCCTTGGCTTTAGGGGCTCCCCTCGTCGGCAACCCTTTTTGATTCGGCCAAGCGTGAAATATATTATAGACGAAGATAGGGACTTGTTTTTGAGAACTCTTTTTGTTAAAATAACCTTTGAAGGGGCAGATTTTTTAGTTTATCGCGGGGTGGAAAAAGCTTGCTTCGAACGCCCCGCGAGAATGAAATTCGACGCGGGGTGGAGAAGTGGTTATCTCGTCAGGCTCATAACCTGAAGACCGCAGGTTCGAATCCTGCCCCCGCTATATGGGCAGCGTAGCTCAGTGGTAGAGCAGCGGACTCATAAGCCGTTGGTCGTAGGTTCGAATCCTACCGTTGCCATTAATGAAAGATAAACATATGAATCTTAAGTCAAGCTGTTTTCGAAATATTTTTTACCTTGGCGTTGCCGCGGTCATCGGTTTGATTATTTATTCGCTCGTCCTGCCCGCGGGCAAAATCAATCTCCAAGAGGTGCCGATTTCGGAAATTGCCCTGAAGGTTTCCGAAGGCCGAGTCTCTCTCATTGAAGTCAATCAGAATGAAGTGAGAGCCGAATTAAAAGACGGCCAGGCATTGAAATCGTTTAAGGAAGCCGGCGTCGGCCTTAAGGACTACGGCATTACTTCGGACAAAGTTGAGATTAAAGTCAAAAATCCCGACCGGGGCTCGTTTTGGCCGTCATTTTTGTCAATTATTCTGCCCTTTCTTTTAATCGGCGGTTTTTTGTATTTTATGCTTCGACAGGCCCAAGTGGGCAATATTCGGGCAATGTCTTTCGGCCAATCGCGGGCGCGGCTTTTTTCTCCCGGCGGCCGCAAAAAGACAACCTTTAATGATATTGCCGGGCTCCTTGAACCCAAACAGGAGCTTCAGGAAGTGGTGGATTTTTTGAAAAATCCCGGCAAATTTCAGAGTTTAGGCGCGGAAATTCCCAAAGGAGTTTTACTGGTTGGTCCGCCGGGCTGCGGCAAAACTTTATTGGCTAAAGCCGTTGCCGGGGAAGCCAGTGTGCCGTTCTTTTCGATTTCCGCTTCGGAATTTGTGGAAATGTTCGTCGGCGTCGGCGCCGCTCGGGTCCGCGATCTTTTCCAAAAAGCTAAGCGGAACGCTCCGGCGATTCTTTTTATTGATGAATTAGATGCCATTGGCCGTCAGCGGGGCGCCGGTTTGGGCGGCTCCCACGACGAGCGGGAACAAACCCTCAACCAAATTCTGGTGGAAATGGACGGTTTTGAAACCGATACCCGGGTAATTGTTATGGCCGCCACCAACCGGCCCGATGTTTTAGATCCGGCCCTTCTTCGCCCCGGGAGATTTGACCGCCGGGTGGTGATTGATCTACCTGACCTTAAAGAACGTGAAGCAATTTTAAAAATCCATTCGCGGGGCAAACCTTTAGCCCAAGATGCTGATTTGGAAAAAATCGCCCGCTCCACTGCCGGGCTTTCTGGTGCGGATTTACGCAATGTTATTAATGAAGCGGCTATTTTGGCGGCTCGGGAAAATTTGAAAGAAATCCGCCAGCCGCAGTTAAATTCTTCAATTGAAAAAGTTATTCTTGGGCCGGAACGAAAATCCCATCTGCTTTCCCAGAAAGAAAAAGAAATTTCCGCCCATCACGAATCGGGCCATGCCATTGTCGGCAAAACTCTTCCTAATTGCGACCCGATTCATAAGGTTTCCATTGTGTCTCGAGGAATGGCTCTCGGCTACACTTGGTCTCTGCCGGTTGAAGATCGAAAACTCAATTCCAAGGCCAAATTTGAAGACGAGATTGCCCAACTCTTGGGCGGCTGGGTGGCGGAAAAACTCATTTTCGGTCAGGTGACGACCGGCGCTCAAAACGATTTAAGACGGGCGAGCCAAATTGCCCGGGATATGGTGACGGCCTACGGCATGTCGGAGAAACTCGGACCGATTGTTTTGGGCGATAAGGAAGAACTTATTTTCTTGGGTCGGGAAATTTCCGAACAGCGAAATTATTCGGAAAACAAAGCCGCCGAAATTGACGAAGAAGTGGCAAAAATTATTGGCGAGGCTCAAAAAGTTGCCACCAAAATCTTAACTAATAAAAAAGCGACCCTGAAAACACTGGCGGAAAAGCTGATTAAATACGAAACCGTCGAAGGCGACGAAATCAAAATCTAACCCCCTTAAGGGAGGGTTAAAAAGGGAGGGTGATGAAAAACCTCCGTCTAATCATTATCCTAGCGCTGGCGTTCTTATTGATTATTGGTCTTGGTTATTTTTTAATCGCTAAAAAAAAGATTTTTCCTCAAGCCCAAGGCGGTCCCTCGCTGGGTTTAGTTCCGAGTTCGGGAACCTTTGCTGGCGAGACATTTAATGTCGCTATCACCTTGGACACGGTCAGTCAGATCGCCGACCGGGTGGAGGCGGTGATTTCTTACAACAATCAGCTCTTGGAGGTTGAGGACGCGGAGCCAGATACTGCCGGCACCCAAATCACCTCGGGCAGTTTATTCGACCGGGTTTTGACTAATGAAGTTTCCGAAGGAAAAATTTCCTATTCGGCAGGCAGCCAGGGTTCGCCATTTAACGGCCAGGGGACTTTGGCGACCGTTAGTTTCAAGGGCCTTCAGAGCGGCACGGCCGGAGTTGTTTTTGATTTCACTCCGGGTTCAACCTCCGATTCTAACATCATTGAGCAGGGGACCGGCGGAGACATTTTGGAAAGCGTCACCAACGGCAGTTACCAAATTGTCATTGCCATTCCCAGTCCCAGTCCAACCCCGACCCCCACCACCAAACCGCCCGGCACCCGGCGAAGCCCAACACCATCACCTACGGCCACCCCTACTGCCCAACCAACGCCCGAGCAAACCCAAACCCAGGAGCAAGTGATTACTTTGCCCGAGGAACCTTCACCCGCCTCCCAGCCGATTGCCCAAACAACTTCAACCCCCACCCAGCCCACTTACAAAGCAACACCCAATCCTTCTTTAGATAAAATCTTTGTCGCCAAGCTTGATTTGCCGATTGCCCCCGAGGGAAACGTCGGCAGTCAAACCAAAACCGGCGGCTTTGCCATTTTGCCGAAATTCGGCTGGCTTTTCTATCTTTTCGTCCCGGTTCTCTTAACCGGCGGTGCCGTCTTTTTATATTTTCGCCGAAAAAAAAGGCCGCCTTCCCCCAAAGAGGAGATTCAGCTATGAAATCAAAAACCCTCATTTTGCTTGTTCTTGGCCTTTTGATTTTACTCTTTGGCAGTTTCTTTTTTTTCAAAACCGAACTTGGGAGAAAAATCTTAACCTCAAGGGGCGTGCCGGAAGCAGAACAGGCGAATTATCTTTATCAAATCAGAAATGCCGGTGGCGGCCAGGCCGAGGCCTGGGTTTGGGATAACCGCGGCGAGCTGGGCATGGGTTTTAATGACCCGGCCCATTACTTGGGTCTGCGGATGGCAAGAGCTTTGGGAATCCGTATCGTCCGCACGCCTCTAAGCTGGTGTCAGCTGGAAGGGCTCATCAATCGCAATGAGAGCTCCTCTTCCGCGGAACAGGCCTTGAGAAACTTTGATTACACGATTAACACGATTGCTCCCCGCGAGGGGGTGGAACTCCTGATAGTGGTGGCCTGCAGCGGCAATCCCCCGGGCATCAGTTATGCCAATAAAGAAGAGGGCTATCAAAGGTTTGGCGAGTTTATGGGTCATCTGGCCGAGCGCTACAAGGGGAGAGTCCGCTACTGGCAGCTCTTTAACGAAATGGACGGCGCCTTTACCGACCTTTTCGGCAAAGACGCCGGTATCCCGCTTGAAGAGCGGGGGAAATTATATGCCCAGATGCTGAAACTGGCCTATCCGGCGATTAAAAAAGCCGACAGCGAAGCCGTGGTTTTGACCGGCGGCATCACCAGAAACGGCGTGCCGGATTTTCCGCGAGGGATTTATGCCGCGGGCGGCAAGGATTATTTTGATGTTTTAACCATCCATACTTACGGTCTTCCTCAGACCGATTATTTTATTCCCAAGGGTCAGACCACCCGGGCTCTGATGAATATCTCGGGCGACGGCGGCAAACCCCTTTGGGCAACGGAATTTGGCTTGGACGCCGGTTCGATTCAGCGGACCTGGAACTATCCGCACAACTGGAGCGCACCGCCAAGCGGTCAAAACGGTGCTAATCTGCCGGGCGAGTGTTCGTGGTCGAATTTGACAAAAACATCCGCGGGCAAATTGCGCTTTGACAGCGACGGTTTTGACTTTGTCCATTGCCTCGAGTGGGCTTCGGTAATCCAGGCCAATAAAACCCAAAAAATTTATCAAAAAATCATTCCTTATCAGTTTGACGCTTTTAACGATTTTTTCTGCACCGATTCAAACGCAACCGCCAAGTGTCCTGGGGCAGTCATCGAACCGCCCAATGATTCGGTTGATGATTTCGGTTTCGGTCTTCTGCGCTCTTATGTGGGAACTAAAGACGGCGTCCAAAAACTTCTGCCTGATTACAATCAGCCCCGTCCGACTTACGATTGGCTCAAGGCCGCTCAAGTCAATCAGAACATTAATCAGAGTCCGACCTTCACGACTGATGTCGTAATTTTCTCAAAAAATTATCTCCCCGTGGGTTACGGATACGCAACTTCAGCCACAGGAGTCACGATTAAAAATGTCCAAATTAATTCGCTTTTGCCGACGAAAATTGCTCTAAAAGAGGTGGTGCCTCCGGGGCAAACCCCCTCGGTCCCCGGTACATCGCCAACATCTCCGCAAGAAACCAATTTGCCGAATAACCTCACGACGAGTCCTTCACCAATGACGAGTACCAACCCAGTAGCCAATTTCTTTAAAAATCTTTTCAATAAGAGCCCGTCCTCGGCTAAACCCCAGACCGGTCAGTCGCCGAAGACCTTAACCCAAAGCCTTAAAACGCAAATCGAAAAAATAAATTCCACCAAAAAACCCTGGATAAATCTCATTGGAGTAACTTTAATTATTGCCGGCTTAATTTATCTTTGGTTTGCCCGCCGGCGAAGGTTTAGGTGACCTTGTTTTTACGCTTCGAGAATCGTACAATAAACTTATGAGGAAAGCATTAGGCCGTTTTTTTGATGGCAAAAATTCTTATTCGGCCGCCTCGGTCATTCTCGTCATCACCCTATTTTTATCCAATGTTTTAGGCCTGCTTCGAGACCACTTTCTCACTCAAAAAATTCCCACCGATATTTTATCAACCTATTATGCCGCTTTTCGGATTCCCGATTTACTGTTCAATGTCCTTATTTTAGGGGCGATTTCCTCCGCCTTTATTCCGGTATTTTCGGGACTCGTCAATCAAAACCAAAAAAAAGTTGCTTGGCAGGTCGCCAATTCGGTGATTAACATTGCGATTTTGGCTCTGATTGTTTTCTCACTGATTTTAGGGCTTTTAATGCCATATCTCGCGCCTCTTTTTGTGCCGGGGTTCGACCAAGAGAAATTATCTTTGACCGTCCAGCTTGCCCGCTTGATGCTTATTTCGCCGATTTTTTTTGGCCTGTCTTATATTTTCGGGGCGATTCTCAATTCTTCCAAGCGCTTTTTGGTTTATTCTTTGGCTCCCCTCATCTACAATTTGGCGATTATCTTGGGGACATTGTTACTTGCCCCCAGAATCGGTATTCTGGGCGTGGCTCTTTCGGTGGTTATAGGGGCGTTTCTCCATATGGCAATTCAAATTCCCGTGGTTAGCCGGCTGGGATTTCGCTGGCAAATGGTGCTTTTCTGGCAAAATGCTTCGGTCAGAAAAATCGGCATTTTAATGTTTCCGCGGGCCATCGGCCTGGGCGCCAATCAAATTCTTTTGCTGGTTTTTACCGGGATTGCCTCGGTTTTGGGCGGTTCGGCAATTGCCGTCTATAATTTGGCTGATAATATCCAAACCATGCCGATGGTGGTTTTTGGGACTTCCTTTGCCCTGGCGATTTTCCCGACGCTTTCGGAAAAAGCTGCTCGGGAAGATTGGCAGGGGTTTTCTTTTGACTTTACCAAGACCCTGCGGTCAATTCTCTTTTTTATGGTGCCGATTGTCTTGGGTTTAATTCTTCTTCGGGCCCAGATTGTGAGAATGATTTTGGGCTCGGGTCATTTTGGCTGGGAGCAGACGATTGACACTGCCAACACTTTGGGATTTTTTGCCGCGGCCTTAGTTTTTACCAGCGTGATTCCTCTTTTTTCCCGCGCCTTTTATGCCCTTCACAATACGAAAATTCCCATGGCAGTGACGTGCTTGACCGTCGTCATCTCCATTGCCGCCGGCAAAATCCTCGCCTCATCAATGGGGATTGAAGGTTTGGCTTTGGCCTATTCCCTGGGGTCATTTTTTAATGCGGTGGTTTTATATTTTTTGCTTCGAAAAAAGATTAAACTTGACGAATGGTCTTTGGTTTGGTTTTGCTTAAAAGTTGGTCTGGCGGCTTTTCTTATGGCAGTCGCTTTGCAAGAAGTGAAATTTTTGGCGGCGATTTTTGTCGACATGACTCGCTTTTGGGGGGTATTTGTCCAGACCCTTGTCGCGATTATCGTCTCGCTGGTGATTTATCTTTTGCTTTCCTGGATTTTTAATTTAGAAGAAGTTGTCTCGGCCAAAATTATTTTAAGACGACTGCTGGGGAGGTCCGTTGTTCAAGAAGAACAAGAGCCCGGAAGATGAATTCTATGACGAATTAGACAAGAAAAAAATTGGTCAAAGCTGCTGTACCTGGCAGGCAATGCTTCTTTTCTTCGGGGGACTGTTAGTGGCGGCGGCAATTTTGACGGTCTATCTTTTTTATCAGGTAAAACAGCTTAATTTCAGTTTTCGAAAAATTTACCCTTCGCAAATATCTAAAACTCGTTTTGGCGAGAAGCTCCAACTGAATCCCAAGGAAGCGACCGAATTTTCAATTGTCCTCACCTCGGAAGAATTAACCGCCATTGCCGCCGGCGGTATAAACTCGCTTCTTATGGAAGTAAAAGAGGTCCAAATGGAAATTTTTCCGGAAAAAATTCTCGTTTCCGGAAGACTGATTAAACCCCTGAAAGCCGATCTCCAAATAGAGACGGTGCCCGAGATTTCTGAAGGAAAAATCAAATTGAAAACGCAAAAAATTACTGCCGGGAAATTGGTTTTGCCGGGGTTTCTTTCGAAGGAAATCGAAAAAACCTTAAACGGCTTTATCGATGGAAAATTTGCCCCGCTTTACAAGAACTATCAGGTGGAAGAGATTGAGCTTGAAAAAGATAAGATGACCATTAGCGGCAGGTTAAAAAAATAGTAAAGAAAGGAGAACAATGCAGGAGGTTTTTTTAATTATTATTTCGGCATTGGGCGTTCTTTATGCCCTTTTTACCCGACAGGCAAAAATTGCTCTCGGCTTTTTGATTCTGGCTTTCTCATTTGTTTTTGCCATTCCCAATTTGGTCGCCGGTGTTTGGCAAGATGTCTTTGGCGCCGTAACAATGATTTTATATGCTTTGGCGATATTTATTCTCGTTTTCAAAAAGCGCCGAGCCGAGAAAGAGGAAGATTCGGCTTCCTAAAACTCCTTTTATATGGTAAAATCTGGCTATGAACGAAAAATTAACCCCGGTTAAGGAAAATCGGGGAAAGGTATATGAATTTAAAATTGACCGACCCCTCTCAGAAGAAGAGAAAAGGGGAAGGGCAATTTTACGACGGCTTCAAAAAGAGGGCTTTGAAAGCTACTTTGTCGGCGGCGGCGTCCGCGACGAATTAATGGGTAACCCTGCCCACGACATTGACATTGCCACAGCCGCCAAGCCGGAGGAAATTGAAGAAATTTTTCCGCGCGCCTACGATCGCGGGAAACAATTCGGGGTGATGGCGGTGCAATCGAAAAATTTCGAATTTGAAATCGCCACCTTTCGAACGGATATCGGCATTGCCGATCACCGGCGTCCCAAAAAGATCGAATTTACTTCTCCCGAAGCCGACGTCCAGCGCCGCGATTTTACCATCAACGGCCTCTTTTATGATATCGAAAAAGGGCAAATTATTGACTTTGTCGGCGGCGTTGAAGACCTCAAAAAGAAAGTAATCAGATTTATCGGCAGTCCCCAAGAACGCATCGAGGAAGATTATTTAAGGATGCTCCGGGCGGTAAGATTTGCCAATCGTTTTGAATTTGAAATTGATGAGGGTTCTTCGGCGGCAATTAAAGCCGAGACGGCGAAAATTACCCAAGTCTCGGCCGAAAGGATTCATGAAGAACTGTCGAAAATGCTTTTGCACAAAAATCGCGCTTCAGCTCTCGAGATGCTCTCTGAATTTGGTTTATTAAAGTATATTTTGCCCGAAGCCGAAGCGATGAAGGGAGTGGAGCAGCCGCCGGAATTTCACTCTGAAGGCGATGTCTGGACGCATACGATGATGGCTTTAAAAAACTTGCCCGAAGATTCGTCTCTTGAATTAGCTTGGGCGGTATTGCTTCACGATATCGCCAAGCCCGAAACAAAAGGCGAGCGTGATCATCCCAAAAGTAAAATTACTTTTTTTGAACACGATGTTTTATCGGCAAAAAAAGCGAAAAAAATTTTAGCCCGCCTTAAATATTCCAATGATTTTATTGACGATGTTTGTTGGTCAATATCGCAGCATATGCGGATTATTAATGCTTTCCGCGAGGGCGATCAGCAAATGTCAGAAAGAAAACAGGCCAAATTATTTTTAGATCCGCGGATTGATATTCTCCTTGCTGAAACTCGGGCTGATTTGTTGGCCAGCATTCGGCCGGATGGCACAAGCGACTTAAAAGTTTACCAAGATGCTTTAGAACGTAAGAAATATTTTGAAAATAAACCACAACTTGAAAAAGAACAAGTAAAAAAATTTGATTTGATTACCGGCAAAGATATTATGGAGATTTTGAAAATCGAATCCGGTCCGAAAGTCGGGGAGATAAAGAGAAAGATCGAAGAAGCTTTTTTGGAAGGAAAGATTTCCAAGCGAGACGAAGCATTGAAGATGATTAAAGAAAACGGTTAAAGAAAATTGGCAAGGAGTATTAATTTACAAAAATTCTTTTTTGATACAGACGTTTTTGATAAGTTCAGGTAACAAGGGAGTAATATGAGTACAGAAAGTGAAGGCGGTCCTGGGGAAGATTTTTTAATAGAAAAATATGGCGATTTGCCGGGTTCAAAACCGGTGGAAAGGGCTAGCCGAAAAGCAAGACATGAAGGGAAATCAGCGCACACCAAACAGGAGCGTGTTGATGCGTATATGGACAGATTAGAAGGTATTTCAGAGGATGAAAGGGGATTTTCGCTCTTAAAATACAAGATTTTAGATCGTTTTACTATCAACACTGACGATGAAGAAACTTTATCCAGCCTTGCCCAAGGTCTATACGAATCGGAAAAGAAGCAAGCGATTGAACAAGGCCGCGGCGCCGATGTCCAGCGGCTTGAGTCGCAAGCGGGCAATGTGGTTGAATATTACAAGCCATTAATTGAAGAAAAAGCCGAGATCCAACGCCAAACTTTATCTTCTTGGCTTGATTATCTTCAAGAAAATGACGCCAAACAGCCAATGTGGTTTCGCTATTTTGTGGTGCGGAATTTAGGTCAAATGGGCATCTTTGATAAAGAAAGAATGACCTATTCCAAAAGAACGCCCAAAACCATTGCCGCTTTTCCCGAATTAAACTCTGAAGCTCTCGGCTGGGTCTATAAACGATTAGCCGGAATTGATCAGGAAGAAGCCATTGACCCAAATGATCCTCAAACTGAAGAAAAGAAAGATTATCTTGGGAAAATTATCCAATCTAAAGATTTCCCTAAGCTTTATGCTTTGGCTCAAGTGGAAACTGCCGGTAAACTCAATCGCCAAACTATTGAAGGCGAATGGCGAAAGTATGACCAAGGAAGTGATTATCATTTTTTAGAGAATGATCTTAAAGGCAAAGGCACGGGCTGGTGTACCGCCGAAGGCAGCGCTTCAGCCCACCTTCAAGGCGGGGATTTTTATGTCTATTACACCAAAGGCGCAGACGATAAGTACACTGAACCCAGAGTAGCGATCCGCATGGAGGGCGACAATGTCGGTGAAGTCCGAGGTGTCAATCACCGCCAAGAGCTTGAACCAGAACTGGTAGATATTGCTCAAGAGAGATACCATGAGCTTCCCGGCGGAGAGATTTACGATAAGAAAGCGGCCGATATGAAAGAAATGACTGCCATTTACAATAAATGTTTTAAAATTGATAAGGGAACTGGTGAAAAAATTTATCTCAATCCAGCTCTCACCAAAGATGAACTTACTTTTTTATACGAAATCAACTTCCCAATTGAAGGCTTTGGCTATGATAAAGATACAAGAATTGCAGAACTAAGAAACAAGAGAGATCCGAAAGAAGATGCGCCGATTGTTTTTGAATGCCAACCGGAAGAAATTGCTTGGAGTGAGCAAGAAATCAGTCCAGGTACTAAAGCTTACATTGGGCCGTTATTCAAAGGTATTTTTGGCCGGTTGGCTCATCTGGAACATATTTACACCGCTTTTCCTGAAGATCGAATCCGCCGCAGCAAGCTCGGAATCGGCGGCAAGACCGGCCAAGAACTTGAACGGGAACTTGATCAAAAAAACTTTAGAATTTATGATTACGCCCGCTATACGCTTCGAAGCTCCGACTTCACAACCACAAAAAATCCCGAGAAAATTGACCTTGTTCGTCTAAAAGTCCGAGACCTTGGTTTTGCCGGCGGAGCAACCACCGAACAAATTTACGCTCGAGCCGCTGAACTGGGGATGGATATTTGTCCAGCCGAAGTCGGGCCTCATCAGCGCTTAAAAGATGTTGATCAACCAATGGGAACTTCTTACAATATTGCCATGAAACAAATCGCTGGCCGGGACGGCTACCCGCGCGTCTTCTATCTCGATCACAGTGCTGACGGTTTGTGGCTCGACAGCCATCGGGCTGATCCGCAGGACAGGTGGAATCCCGGCCTTGTGTTTGTCTTCCGTTTCCGCAAAGTTTCTTAGTACCCTTAAATTCTTAAGCACTTTGAATTATTTGACTCTTTGTCTCTTTGGTACTTTTACGGCGAAGCCCCGCCAAAGGCGGGTAGGCGCTCGACGCAATTTTTGGTATACTAAATATAGATTGGTTATATCGAACGGCTATGGTTTTTCGAGACCTTTCCGGCAAATGCAAATTGAGAGCGATAATGGTTACGGCTGTTATCGGAGGATTTGCAAATTGTTTTTAAAAAAAGAGAAACTTGGTCTGGCGCGCTCGGTGATTTTAGATCACGAATTCGATACAGCCCAGTGTCTTTCGCATTTTGCGGATTACACGGGCAGTGGCATAGATGGCTTGCCGGAATTTCACTGACCGGAACGGCAACCCGAACGTCTTCAATCTCAATCACAATGCTGACGGTTTATGGCTCGGCCGTTGGGCGGATCCTTTGGGCGGGTGGCGCTCTGGCGACGAGTTCATGTTCTGTCTCCGCCCGCCTACCGGCGAGGTTTGAAACTTTGAATTCTTTCTCGCGAAGGCGGCGTAGTTTACAAATCGAGATAGATTTTCGTAATGATAAAAGAGTGATATTGACAATTTATATACGAAGTATATACTTATCGTGGAGGTCCTAATGGCAAAATTAATGATTTCAATGCCTGAAGAAATGATTATAAAAATAGAGCGGTTGTCCAAGCTTGAATCGCGTAGCAAAAGCGAACTTTTAAGAGAGGCCGTCCGATGCTACGATAATGCTCGATTTCAAAAGCAGGGCATGACATTGGAAGAAAGTAAGGCGATAAAATTAAGTCGAGAAACTGAATCTATAGCTGAAGAGATTGGTCGATCGGCGGGCTCGTGGGATGCCGTGGCGGCAATTCGACGCTTGAGAAACTCACGATGAATTTAGTCGTGGATTCATCGGTTATTATTAAGTGGTTTGTAAAACAAGATGAACAAGATCGCGCGCAGGCCCTTTGGCTCAAAAATCAATTTTTAAAAGGCCAATTGAGCTTGGTCGTTCCGGATTTAGTTTTTTATGAAATATCGAATGTTCTCAAAACTAAGAAAGAATTTAGAAGAGAGCTTGTTAGAAAAGCGATTCGATTGCTTTTTCTTTATCCCTTCCAAACAATTTGGCCATCATCGGCTTTATTTTTAACGGCCAGCAAAATTGCCTATAGTCACGAACTTACGATTTACGATGCCGTTTATCTGGCATTGGCTCAAGAATTAGGTTGTCCGTTTTTAACCGCTGACCAAAAGTTGCAAGTAAAACGCAAAAATTTACTCGTTTATTCATTAAAGGATTTCAAAATTGAATCAATTTAACATCCGCAATTTTTGCATTATTGCCCATATTGACCACGGAAAATCCACCCTCGCCGATAGATTTCTGGAAATCACCGGCACCGTCGCCAGAGACAAAATTCGTCCGCAAATGCTCGACACGATGGAACTCGAGCGCGAGCGGGGGATAACCATTAAACTCCAGCCGGTGACGATGGAGTATGAATCTCAAATCTCAAATCTCAAATCTCAAAACTATGTTCTGAACTTGATTGATACTCCCGGTCATGTGGATTTTTCTTATGAAGTGTCAAGGACGCTGGCCGCCTGCGAAGGGGCTATTTTATTAGTTGACGCCACCAGAGGGATTCAGGCCCAAACTCTGGCCAATTGGCAATTGGCTAAAGCCCATAATTTAGTCATTATTCCGGTAATCAATAAAATTGATTTGCCCCATGCCGCCGTAGCTCAAGTCGAAGAGGAGATAGGGGAGCTCCTCCAGGTTCCCCCGGAGGAAATCCTCAAAGTTTCTGCCAAGACTGGCGAAGGAGTCAAAGCGGTTTTGGAGAAAGTTATTAAAAAAGTGCCGTCGCCGAAAGGAGAAAGGGGAGAGGAACTTAAGGCCCTGATTTTTGATTCTTGCTATAGTCCTTTTTATGGGGCAATCGCCTATGTGAGAGTTTTTGAAGGCCGAGTCCAAAAGGGAACAAAAATCAAATCTTTGGCGACTCAAAGGGTCGGGGAGGTGCTCGAGGTGGGGGAATTTAAGCTTAAGTATGTGCCGGCGGAAGCCCTCGAAGCCGGGGAGATCGGTTACCTGACCAGTGGGGCCAAGAACATCCGCGAAATTCAAGTCGGCGATACCATTTCCTCGGACTCCCCCGCCCAGGTCTCCCCTATTCCGGGTTTTAAAAAACCCCAGCCAATGGTTTTCGCCAGTTTCTATGCCGCAGGTAGTGATACTCTTCTACTTCGTCAGGCCTTGGAAAAACTCCAATTAAATGATTCCAGCTTAAGTTTTGAGCCGGAAAATTCGGCCGCTTTCGGTCAAGGATTTCGGTGCGGGTTTTTGGGCCTTTTGCATTTGGAAATTGCCAAAAGCCGGCTCGAGCGGGAATATAACCTTGATTTAATCGTTACCCAACCGCAGGTTGCCTATCGCGAAAAAACCATCGGCGCAAAAATCGAATACCAGGAGCCATGGGTCAAATTGGAAATTATTACTCCGAAAGAATATCTTGGGCCGGTGATGGAGTTGGCACAAGGGCGCCGGGCAATCTATCAAAACACCAAATTTCTTGGCGATCGGGCGATTTTAGAGTACGAAGCCCCACTTGGAGAAATAATTATTGATTTCTACGATAAATTAAAATCGCAAAGTTCGGGCTATGCGTCGCAAAATTATGAACTGATTGAGTGGCGGCCCGGCGATTTAATAAAATTAGAAGTTCTCATCGCCGGGGAAAAAATTGCCGAATTTGAACGGATTGTCCCCCGCTCCCGCGCCCAAAGAGAGGCCAAGGAATTGGCCCAAAAATTGAAAAATCTCATTCCGCGGCAAATGTTTGAGGTTTCTATTCAGGTTGCCGTTGATGGTAAAATTTTAGCCCGCGAGGACATCTCGGCGATGAAAAAAGATGTTACTGCCAAACTTTACGGCGGCGATATCACGAGAAAAAATAAGCTCCTCAAAAAACAAGCGGCGGGCAAAAAAAGAATGAAACAAATTGGTAAAGTCCAAATTCCTAACAATGTATTTATAGATTTATTGAGAACATAGCGTAGTCCTCCCGAATGATGTTTTTCTCGAAATTTTAAAGGGTTAGTTTTCCTAAAGATTCCAATTAGTATATGATAAAAATAGGAGGGCTGATGAGCACCTCTTTGAAAATTTTTCTGGGCTTTCTCGTTCTCTTGCTTTTAGGCGGCGGGTTTTTTTATTTTGGCTATGCTAAAAAGAAGACCCAAAGCGGCGGCAGTCAGCCGACATCAAGTCCTTCGAAGAAAACCGCCTTGGATATGAATCCCAACGGGCCCTATTATCATGAAATCTATTTTGCCATTTCGAAAGACGGTCTTTTGTGGGAAAAACAAAATAAGCTTCTTTTTGACCACGCCTCGGTGCCCGGGGCAGTCATCCGTGACGGGATAATTTATGTCTATTTTGTCGATATGGGCGGAGATGCTCCCCAGCTTTCGGTGGGCATCAGCAAGGACTTGGGACAAACCTATGAAAAGAAAAAAGTCGAAATTTCCGGCATCGAATCGGCCGGCGCCGTCGATCCCCATCCGGAAGTTTTAGAAAACGGCCAAATCCGACTCTTCTACTTTTATTCAACGGTGCAAAATATGGACCCGGCCAAGGCCCAAGACAAACACAAGTTTTATTCCGCGACTTCCAAAGACGGGATTGAATTCAAAAACCCTCAACTGGTCTACGAAGATTATGAAATCACTGATCCGGATGTTTTCCGGACCGCCGATGATTGGCGGATGTTTGTCTCCAAGGGCAAGAAGATGGATTTACTAATCTCCGGCGACGGCCTATCTTTTCAAAAGAAAGCCGATTTTGATTGGAATAAAGGTTCGGTCTCCGATACTTTCAACTTTAACGGCACTTTTCGGACTTTTTATTGCGGCGAAGGCATCCAGAGCGCCGCGGGGGGAGATGCGGGCAGATTAACTTCTGAAGAAGGCGCGCGGGTCTCCGAAGAAGGAAAAATCGTCTGCGACCCCACGGTGATTCAACTGCCCGACGGCTCGTATCTAATGTTTTATAAAGTTCAAAAAAATATGCCTCAAGAAAATCAGGGGCCGGAAAATCAGCCGCCGGTCAGTCAACCCCGAAGATGAAAAATTATTGTAAATCTCCCTGCGGCAGAGACCGCAGGGCGTTAAAATGAACGGTAAAACCTTACTATTTGTAAAATATTGAGCTGTGGCAAAGACCACAGGGTGTTGACCATAGATTTATACTTATAAAAACTATTCAATTGGAGTTGGAGTAGGGGTAGGAGTGGTGGTGGGAGTTTGAATATTCAGCTGAATTAGATTACTGGTGACGGTCTTTTGCACTTTATCACTGTAAATCATTGTCGCTCCGTTGGTGATGACAGCAGAAGGAGTAGGGATACTGGCTTGGATTAATTGTCTCCTTACGATAACAGCCCCGGTTATGAGCAAGATAAGAAATAGACCAAGGGATATTTTTTGCCTCATCGTCAAAAATTTAAAACGCTGGATGATTAAACGCCATAAGTTCATATTTCTCCCTATTTTTCTATTTATTATATAGTATATTTACAATATAGTATATAATACTAAAATAATAAAAGAGGGGTATTGAATAAATTTATTATCTTCAAGAAAATTTTATCAGGAATAGCGCTGTTAGTCATGCTGTTAATGTTTTTAAGATTCGGCTTTAATAAATTTCCGGGGACTGTACAAGAATTTCCAAAGTCACAAGCCCAAGAAGATTCCCAGGATACGAAGGTAAAAAATGGTGTCGAACTCTTCAAACAAGATGAGAAGCCCCCTTTTGTGGAGGGGGAAGTAATTATCAAACTCAAAGAAAAAGGAAAAACAGCGGACTTGCTTGGGCAAAAATATAGTCAGAGAATCTTAAGAAATAAATATGCTCTCTTTAAACTCAAAATAAAATATAAATTAAAAGATGAAAAAGCTGTCTTCGAAGATTTGCATCAAGCTATGGAAAAGCAAAATGCCAGCCAGCAGAATCTTAAAGATAAAATCAAAACTCAATTCAAACGCGAAAAAAGAACCCCCCAAAATGCCAAAAAAGTTGATCTTTTCCCGATTTATCTATTAAAAACAAACCAGGATGTCTTAGAAACTGTCGAAAAAATCAAAAAGGATGCTGATATCGAATACGCCCAGCCTAATTATAATTATGAGCTTTTATCGACCCCCTTGCCCGATGTCCGCTACCTCCCTAATGACTACTACTTGAAAGACGGCAATGATTTCCGTCAAGGAAGTCTCTGGCAACACTTTCCGGAATATGCCCCTCTAATCCCTGACCAGGATTATCCCGATCTCTGGGGCTTGGAAAAAACCCAGGCGGTTCAGGCGTGGAACAATTTTGACAGCAATCACAATGGCTTAATTAATCCCAATGAGAAAGTGCCGGGCGAGGGAGTAACGGTGGCCGTCGTTGATACGGGACTGGATTATAACCATCCTGATATCGGTGATATCTGGCATAATCCGGGGGAAATTCCCGCCAACGGCAGAGACGATGACGGCAATGGATTAATTGATGACTACACCGGCTATGATTTCAGCGGCAACAGTATTGCCGTCCCGCCCGATAATGATGTAATGGATCAAATTGGCCACGGCACCCATGTTTCGGGGACGATTGCCGCCAAGGGCAACAATGAGATTGGCATCATCGGGATGGCTCCTGGAGCCACGATTATGCCGGTCAAGGTCTTTCCCAATGCCCAGTCTTGGATTTTGGCCAAGGGGGTGCGATATGCCGCGAGTATGGGCGCCGATATCTTAAACAACAGCTGGGGATTTGGCTCAAGAAATCCCTCTGACCCGACAATTGAAGCCGCCATTGATGACGCTTATAGCCTGGGAAGCACGCTCGTTTTTGCCGCCGGCAACGCCAACGACGATATCAGCTATTTCTCGCCTCAAAACCATCCTAGCGTCATTGATGTGGCCGCTTCCGACCACAATGACAACCGTACCGGCTTTTCTCAATACGGAGCAAAAATTGATGTCGCCGCCCCCGGGGGCGATTTCCGTGGCTGGCTCTCTTCCAGCAATTCTTCGGCCAAAGATGGAAGATTCTATGAGACAAAATCGCCGGGTAACTCCGTACGCTTAGATGCTGTTTATGGCAAGACGATTAAAAAGGCTAACCTGACTACCGCTTTCGGACCCGACAATGGCATGATTGAAATCTATTTCGATAAAATCTTCCAAAAATCGATAGATTTATATTCTCGAGAAAAGAACTGGCAGGTTACAATTCCTCTTGTTACCTCGCCTGCTGAAAACATCTCGAAAATACAGATCGTCGTTTCCGACAATAGAAACCCTGCGTCTAGCGGCACTAATTTTATCTTTGACGACATTGAGACTGATGCTTTTGTCTACTCAATGACCGAGATACTGTTGGAATTCTGCTACATGGGTAATTTAGTCGAGTGTAGCAATTTTGTTTATGATTACGTTGACCAAAACATCCTTTCGTTGTCCAAAAATGTCAATAATCCTGGTAGCATGGGCTCGTGGGATGTCGGAGACAGGTATATTCGTTTTAGAGGCACCTCTATGGCCGCCCCCCATGTTTCCGGTCTCGCGGCCCTGATTTTGTCGCGGCGTCCGGAATATACCGCCGAGCAGATAAGACAATCTCTCCGTTTATCGGCTGATGACATCGACGAATCCGGCAAAGACAACCAATCCGGCTATGGCCGGATTAATGCTAATCAAGCCCTCCAATCGGATTTCGGCGAGGCCACCATCCGAAGCTTTGTCAACAGCGCCAATTCCAGTTCATCGAGCTTTAACCTCACCGCCAAGGGTCCGGGCTTCTCTTCTTACCGACTCGATTATGCGAAGGATGACAGCCCCGACACTTGGATAGAAATCGAAAATTCCGATTCCTCGGCGGAAAATAAAACCGTTAAATTCGTCCTCCCGGCCGGTTCGGGAAAAATTACTTTGAGACTTTCGGTTTTCGCCAATGCCCGAAAGATCGCCGAAGACCAACTGGTTATCCCGTATTCGACCGCCAAAATTACCGCCCCCACTCATAAAATAGGCGATGAAAAGACGGAGATTAAAGGCTCGGCGACGGGAACAGATTTTACAAGCTACCAATTGAAAATAGAAGGCGCTCGTAAAACGGAGACTATCAGTCAATCAGACAGCCGGGTAGAAAACGGAGTTTTGGGAATTTTGGACGGAAGCCTGCTCGAAGAAAATCAACCCTATAACCTCACCTTAAAGGTGCAGACAAAACGCGGTGAAAGAATCAGCCAGGAACAGATATATCTGATGAAAGGGTTGTTGCCCGGCTGGCCGATTCATGTTGACGATGTGAGAACCTACGGCATCCAGCCCAGAGTTCTCCAAGCGCCGGTCATCGCTGATATTGACAACGACGGCAATCTGGAAACCGTTGTCTGGGCCAGCGGCGGCTATTTCGGCGACTTCATTACCGTCTATCGCAGTGACGGCAGTCTCCATCCCGGCTGGCCAAAAGCTCTTATGGGTATTTCCCTTAAAACCACACCTCTTTTAGGTGATCTTGACAATGACAAGAAATTAGAAATTGTTGCTCGAGGTGAAAGTAGGTCTGAAGGTTTGGTTGTGTCAGAAAGTATATATATCTTAAGTGGGGGTGGTCGACTTTTAGCGGGGTTTGGTTCTGCGTATAACAAATTCCAAGACGTGAAATTAGCCGATATCAATAATGACAGCCGTCTGGAAATAATCGTATTCCGTCAGTCCGATATCATCGTGCTAAATGACAAAGCGCAATCCCTCGCTGGTTGGCCTAAAAATTACTCGTCTTTAATCCCTAAACCGCTGATTAAAGGTTCGGCTATTGGAGACATTAATGGCGATGGGACAAACGAAATCATTATGTCCCTCTCGCCCCGTAGCGAAGATACATCGGGCCTAAACCCAGAATTGCTAATCTTAGACCAGCAAGGGCAGGTCTTTTCGCGTCAGGAAATTTCCGATGCTTCAGTGCTGTACTCCCCGGTCTTGGGAGATATTGATAACGACGGGAAAATCGACATAGTGGTGCCTAGTGCGAGCCGAGAATTTGATACTCCTAGCAATATCTACATCTTTAATAGTGAAGGAGCGGTAACACAAAAATGGCTCCAGGATTTAGATGCCGAAAAAAACACCGTTATCTTAACGGATACAAATGATGATCAGAATTTAGAAATTATTGCCAGTGGCGAAAAATCTCTCGTCGTGCTTAATGCTCAAGGACAACCCCTGCCAGGCTGGCCCAAAGATTTGGGGCCAGATGCTCTAGGCGTCAGCGAGACGCCGGCCAGCGGCGATATTGATGGCGATGGAAAACAAGATATTCTGGCCGTGGTGGGTTATGGTGGACAGCAACGTTTATTAAAGTTATTCGGCTGGAAAGCTGATGGTTCGCTTATCGATGGCTACCCTAAGCCCATTAATGGCAACTATTCCTACGGCTCAACATCTCCTTCTTTGGCGGATCTAAATCAAGATCACAATCTGGATATCGTCCTTTCCCAAGGAAACCAGAGTTATCTCTATGCTTATTCGTCTTCAACCACCTACAATAAAAACAAAATGTCCTGGCCAATGTACGGTCATGACCCTCAGCACACCAATTTTTACAGCAATCAGCCAACGCTCGATAAAAATTGTACCGGAAATTTCAGTCCTGGCCAAATCATTGACTGCACGCTCACTTTGCAAAACCCCAAGTCATGGATGGATTTAACCAATGTGACGGTCAGCGATGTTTTAGATAGCCGTCTCCAATTTATGTGGGCGGACAATAATGGATTTTTAGAAAACAGAACTATTAAATGGCCTGTTGTCAAGCGCCTCGGTCGCGGCGAGAAGAAAGTATTTAGGTTCAAACTCCAGATTCTTGGTGCGCCAACACCTATACCTTCCCCATAACAAAATCTTTCAGTTATCCTAAGTCTTACTATTTTTTTATGCCCCATGTCTTAAAAAAATCAGATGCCGGAAAATCAGGGGCCAACCCTGGAAAGGTTGCCGGCGATAAATCAACCGCCAAGATGAAAATACTTCAAATTTTTGGACTTGTTTTTTTAATTATTGGTCTTAGCCTTTTTTTGATTTGGCAAAGAAAATCCAAAGATAGTTCTCGAGCTATACTCACGGCCACACCTACGGCAACGACTTCACCCACCCCAAATGAGAAAAAGCTCTCGCTTGCGGAACCCATTTTAGAATTTAAAACCCGCATCACCAAAAAACCTTTTGGCATTTACATTACCCCGGAGACCTCTCCTGTCCAGCCGGAGCGCTTTCGGGGATATCATACCGGGGCGGATGTCGAGTACGAAGATATTGAGGCCGAGGTGCCGGTCTTTGCCTTAAGCGATGGCGAGGTCGTTTTCGCGCGCACGGTTTCCGGCTACGGCGGGGTGGCGGTGATGAGCTTTCGCTGGCAGGACTTAAATTATCTTGCCCTTTACGGCCATCTCCGGCCGAGTTCATTGCCGGAGGTCGGCAGAGAAGTTACCCGGGGAGAACAAATCGGCGTTCTGGGTCGAGGCGGTACCGCCGAGA
>DATEAX010000036.1:0-5199 GCA_035288145.1 Patescibacteria group bacterium
TTCCGCCGCCATTTACTTGGGCCGGAAAAGAATGAAAATTCTCCTTCTAACCCAAGATTACGGCGGGCAGTCGGGCAAGGCGGCCGAAGTCGCCAACTATTTGGGTTTTAAACAGACAACCGGACCGGAACTGGTTGGAAAATTCCAAGAACATCTGGAAAATCTTGAGGTTGAAAATATGGTTGAGGAAGTCAAAACCGTGGAAAAAACCGCCAGCGGTTTTTTGGTCAAAACTCGAGAAAAAAGTTTTGAAACGAAAACCGTTCTCGTCTGTTCCGGGAAAGCTCCCAAACACCTTAATGTAAAGGGCGAGGAGAAGTTTAGTGGCAAAGGGGTCAGCTACTGCGCCATCTGCGATGCGCCTTTGTTTCGGGATAAAGTGGTGGTGGTTGTCGGCGGCGGAAATTCCGCCCTGGACGCCGCTTTAGAGCTCGAAAAACATGCCCAAACCGTCTACATTGTCAATATCGGCCCGGAAATTCAGGGCGATGCGATTATGAAGGAAAAATTTGAACAATCTCCCAAAAGCAAAGTTTTAAATGATGCCAAAACAACGGAAATCTATGGCAAAGAGATGGTCGAGGGCTTAAAATATGAAGACCAAAAAACCCGGGAAATTAAGAATTTGGCCTGCGAGGGGATTTTCGTGGAAATTGGCTGGACATCCTCTACGGGATTCTTAAAAAATCTTGTTAAATTAAACAATCTCCAAGAAATCGAGGTGGACAAAAATGGCATGACCTCTTGTCCGGGAATCTTTGCCGCCGGCGACGTCACCGACACCCCTTTTAAGCAAATTATCATTGCCGCCGGCGAGGGGGCAAAAGCGGCTTTAAGCGCATGGAAATATTTAATTACTTTAAAATAGTAAAGTAGGTCTTTAAGCTTTGTTGAGGACTTTTCCCTGACCGCCCGCGGCCCCCTTTAAGACATCAACCACCATTTTGGGTTCATATTGGGCCTTTACCAAATAGCCGGCGGCGCCCAGTTCTTTGGCTTTGGCCCCGGAACTCTCTTCGGGGAGATTGGTAAGCAGAAAAACCGGGATATTTTTTAATTCCTGATCGGTCTTGAGGTCTTTTAAAACATCCAAACCGTTATAGCGGGGCATAATGATATCCAATAAAATAACATCGGGCTTTTGTTCGCGGGCCAGTTTCAACCCCGTTTGACCTTCGGTTGCCTGAATCGCTTCGATGCCGGCGGTGCCGAGGTATTGGCTGTACATTTTCAAAACCCCTTTTTCATCATCGACAATCAGAACTTTCAAGTTGTCTCCTTTCCCTTAGATTGTATCAACGGCAGGCGAAAATTGAAAGTGGCTCCTCGATTTGGACCGGCGGATTCAGCCCAAATTTTCCCGCGATGTTTTTCCACCAGAAGCCGGGCAATATAAAGCCCTAAACCAGTGCCCTTGTTGTCAAGCTCCAAAATATCTTTGCCCCGAAAGAAGGGCTGGAAGAGTTTGTCAAAATCTTTTTCCGCGATGCCGACGCCCGGGTCAACGACGGCCAATGTTATCCATTCGGGCGATTGTTTGAGCGCAATGTTGATTTTGCCGCGGCGCGTGTACTTGACGGCATTGTCCAAAAGATTATAAATTACCTGACGGATTTTTTCTTTGTCCATAAGCACTGGTTTGAGCGGGGCCGGGGGGATGAATTCTAACCGAAGATCTTTTTTTAACATTGTCTTTTGGAATTGACTGACAATTTCTTTGACCAAATCTTCGAGGCGGTGTTCCTTTAGGTCGAGGGGAATTTGGCCGGACTGGATGCGGGAGATGGAGAGTAATTCAGAAACGAGATTGACCATTCTTTTGGAGCTGGAATAGATTTCTTCGGCGGCATCGCGCTGTTTTGGAGTAAGCCTGCCAAAGGTGCCTTGGGAAAGCATCGAGGCAAAACCCCGAATCATCGAAAGCGGGGTGAAGAGCTGGTGGGAGGTTAAAGACAAAAATTCTTTCTGTCTTTGGGCTTCTTCCTTAAGAACTTTTTGATGGGCCAAGGATTCTTCTTTGGCGATGCGTTCCTGGCGGACCTGCATGGCCAAAACGCGGCAGAAAATCGTAATTAAAAGAATTAAGCCCACTTGCCAGGCGCCTTGGGCGATTTCGCCGCTTTGGGGATAAAGGCCTTGAGCGCCCAAAAATATTTCAAAGACCACAAACAAAGAGGCAATGACGGCAATGAGCAAAGCATTGATAAACTCCAAGGAAAGCGCCGCCGCGGCGATGGGCAGAAAAAAGAGAGCGTAAAAATACTGCCCCCAATCCTTTAAAAGATGAATGAGGATGCCGATTAAGAGAATATCGGAGATGTCCTTGAGGTAGAGTCGGTTGGGGCGGGGGAAATATTTGTAAATGATGAGATAATAAATGAGGGCAAAGGAAATAATCGCGCCGATGAGGATGTAGGATTTGGTGTCGTCAACTTGGCGATTGGGCAAAAAACGGATGCCGAAAATAATGATGATAATCACCAGCCAGGTGGAGATTTCAACTATGCTTTCATAGCGATTAATTTTGCTTCGAAGACCTTCGTAAATCGAGGGCGATTTTTCTTCCATGATTTAATTGTAATTGATTGGAAAAAATTAAAAAAGCCCCGCCTACGCTAAAGCTACGGCGGGGCGGGGTAATATAGCTGAATGGTTCTAATTGAAATTGAGCCACATGTTGGCAATCTCGCAGTCGTCGTAAGATTGCCACATATTGGGAATGAAGGTTTCCAGGTCGAGAAGATTTTCTCCCTCATGAAGGATGTTCGGATTGAAGGTGAATTCAAACTGCTCCCATTGGCCAGTCACCGTCACGGCGCGACCGACTTCTTGGCGGTTGAAAAAGACAGTCGGATCTTTCCGTGGCGTTCCTTTGACGCGCAGTGTTACTCTTGCTTGAGTTGCGCTTTCGAGATCGGACTGATAAAGTCGAAATTTCCGAAACCAAACGGTTTTTTCATTTATTCGGTCGTCGCCAAGATAGATAGGACCCCTCAGAAGTTGGATGCTGCGACGGTAAGGCTGTGTCGGTTCGACTGGTTGTTGCGGTTGATCGGGTGGATTGGCGGTGCCCTTCCAGTAGACAAAACCTCGAAAATTTTGGGGTTCAAACAACTTTCGATGGGTTATCTTCAGGGTGGACCAATTAGATTCCCAAATATCAAAACTACCATCCTGATCCACGGCTGTTACCATTGCCACATGCCCATGGTCTTCAGAACCGGGGACATCTTTAGTCCAAACAGCAATTGCGCCTGGTTTCGGTGAAGTTCCGACTTCATAACCGGCTTGCTGACAAACATCATACCATTGGTAAGCATCGCCCTGACCAGGAGTTGGCAGTTCCTTTTCCCGGACGGCAAAGACAAACCAGGTGCATTGACCAGTCCAGCCATGCTTGTCATAATAATTGGGATAATGATAAACTTTCCTGCCCGTCTTTTGTTGGTATTGTTGAAGGCCCTCTTCGATAGAGAAGGGCCCATCGATGAAATCTGTCTCGGCGGCAAAAGCTTTATCAAATTTGAAGTCCCAACCAAGAACTTCTTTAAGCATCAGACTTTTAAGGACCTCTGAACGTTCCTCTGTTGGCGGATGGGTGGCAAAGAGCTGCTGGAAGGGATCTTTCTTCCCTTTGGAAAGAGTTTCCAACCTTCTCATAAAAGTCAAACCACCGCTAGGATCAGCGCCGGAAGCAACCGCATATTCAAATCCTAAACGGTCAGCCTCTTTTTCATCTTTGCGGGAGCGGCCGGCCAAGAAGAGCTGAGTGGCGATTGCTGCCCAATGTTGGGTCTTTCTGCCCTTGACCAATTTACCTCCTATGAGAGAGGCCAGGATGCCACTTTTGAGTTGTTTTATCCCGTGAGCCTCGTTCGTATGGCCCAGTTCATGGCCCAGAACATAAGTAATTTCATCATCCGAAACTCCGGGAGTTCTCAGAAGTGCCGTAGTAACATAGAGGAAACCACCAGGCAAAGCATAGGCGTTAACGTCGGAGGAATTTAGGACCTTGATTTGGTAGTTGAGGCCTTTCTTTTGAGCTCGAGGATTCTGCATTAATCGATTCAAAATATTTCTTGCGCGAGCATTGAGCACGGAATCATCGGTAACAGACATCTGGCTTTCCAATTGGGCGCTGGAGAGCTCTCCAACCAGTTTTTCCACTTTGGCACCTTTGCCGAAAAGAATAGTGGCCTCCAGAACGATATCGACAATTTTTTCCAGCTCGGAACCTTTGGCTAATACTGGCGTCATCCATCCGTGCAGAAAAACCATCACCGTCAAGATTATCAGTTTTTTCCTCAAGGGATTCTACCTCCTCGACAATTTTTGAATTTTCGATGTGCGATTAACTTACAACCATATTATACCAGAAAATTATTCCCCTTGGAATAGAACGAATGCTAAAATCAATTTATGAAACTTAAACGCCAATTTTATCTTCGGACGACAGTGGGGGTTGCCAAGGACTTAATCGGAAAATTTCTAGTTCATCGTATCAATCCTTCGACTCCGCTCGGGACAAGTAAAATTTATGAGGCGGAAATCATTGAAACAGAGGCTTACGCCGGTTTTGAAGATAAAGCTTCCCACGCCTCGCGCGGAAAGACGGCGCGCAACAAAGTGATGTTTGGAAAGCCGGGTTTTGCTTATGTCTATTTGATTTACGGGATGTATCACTGCTTTAATATCGTTACCGAACGCGAGGGTTTTCCCGCGGCGGTTTTGATTCGGGGTTTGGATTATCCCAAATCTCAAGGCCCCGGCAAACTCTGCCGAGAGTTCAAAATTACCAAGGTTCAGAATGGTCTTGATATGACAAAAGATGTTTTATGGGTGGAGGACAGAGGCCTAAAACGGGAGGTCGCGGCCGGCAAACGCATCGGCGTGGATTACGCGGGGGTTTGTAGAGATTGGCTTTGGAATTTTCGGCGAAAGGATTGACTTTCGGGTTCTTTTTATGCTAAGATTTTAGTAACTCCAGGGGGAGTAAATTATAAAATGGAGGTGATTCAGAATGTCGACGAGAGAAGGGAGAAGTGCTGTTTTAGCATGTATCCTGTCGTTGATAATTCCCGGGGTGGGCCATTTCTATACCGGTTCACTGGGAAAGGGTTTCGCTTTCTTGATTATTCAGCTGGTAGGAGCTGGCCTTGTATCGACAATTGTCGGTGCCGTTATCGGTATTCCCATCCT
>DATEAX010000037.1:0-5922 GCA_035288145.1 Patescibacteria group bacterium
AAATTTGATGCCTTTTTGTTTGGCTTTTTGGACAATAATCTTGGCGTCGGCGACGGTGCCGGCAATTGGTTTTTCGATTAAGATATGAATGCCCTTGGCGATTGCCCCCAGGGCGACTTCTTTATGGAGTTTGGTCGGCACGGCGATAGTGACAAGGTCAAGTTTCTCCTTATTTAATAATTCGCGATAGTCGGCATAATAGCGGCAATTAAAGCGTTTGGCGATTTCTTTGCCGATTTTCGGCTCAATATCAGAAACGGCCGCCAAGTTAACGCCCGTGATTTCCGAATAATTACGGGCATGGTGTCGTCCCATATTGCCAACGCCAATAACCCCTGCGTTCATTGATAATCTCCAACTTCTAACTTATAACTAACAACTTCCCGAATTAAATTTTTTCTAAAATCAACTTTATTCTATTGATGATTGTTGTCGGTCAGTTGTCAGTTAAACCCAAAAAAGTTGCTTTAATCTCTCGCAATCGTCAATTTCTTTAAATTTAGTTAAGAACATACGAGCTATAGAAAGATAGATAGCTGGAGGGACGGATTGATGAAATCTCTATACTTCTATTTTTAATTTGGCAGAATTAAACAAGTTCGTCAACTTTTGTCAATAGTCCAAAAAGGGCTGAAAACATTTTCAGCCCAGGATGACAATAATCACACCGATGATAGTTACAACCACACCCAGCCACTTCTTCGGATTAAATTCTCCGCCGGACTCTTTGGGGAAAATCAGACCGGAAAATAGCAGGGTGAAAACCACGCTGGAGTTGAAGATTGCCACTGGATAGCCGGGGTTTGAGGAAAATTTAATCGCCGTAAACTGAAGAAGATTAGTCGAAAATGCTATCACTGCCGCAACCATTATCGGAAGGGCTAATGATCTCGGCGTATCCTTAAAACCCAGATTGACTTTTTCTCTCCAGGCGATTGTAAGTAAGCCGATTGAGACAAAAAAAGTTAACGAAGCCAAGACCTGGACCGGCGTAATTTCCAGATTAGTCATTCGCTTCACCACCAGCGCCATTAAGCCATAAGAGACGGCGGCAAGAATCGCCGGCGCTTGCCAACCAGCAGTTTTCTTTTTACCTTTTTCAAACAGCAGCAAAAACAAGCCAACTATGATAACCAAGATGCCGAGTGTCTTGATGACCGTAATCGTTGAGCCTAAAATCAAGACCGATATGATTGCCACAACTAAAGCGTTGGTAACAATTACCGCCTGAACATAGCCGGGGTTGGGGCTTTGCTTTAAGGCCTTGATTTGAGCGATGTTACCCGCAAGGGAAAAAACTGCCGCCAGTAATCCCAAGAGAAAAAATTGTGGCGACTGAATTTGGTTTAGAAATCCAGTAGAATCCGTTAGAAGATTGTCGCCGAGATAGCCGAAGAAAAGTCCGATAAAGATATAAGTCAAAAGCTTTGTCCGATTGATGCCCAGATTAAGAGCCCATTTTTGGCTAATCGAGTACCAAGAATTGGCGAGCATCGCCACCAGCGAATATCCATACCACGGCATGTGCACCACCTCCTGCCAAAAGAATAGCTGATTTTTTTGAAAATAAAAATGGCCAGTCGGTAGACTGGCCATGAAGATAGTCGGAAGTGTAGTTAGCTCAATGCCTCCTTCAGAACAGCGCGGGCCTCGCGGAGCGAATGGGTCAAGGCATCAGGAAGAGCCCAATACCAGTAACCCGGATCTTCGCCGGGCTTTTTGCCCTCGCCGTAATTCGAGGTCTCGCAAACCAAGAAGGGCGGCTCTTTGATCCCCAACGAAAGAACATGTCGCAACATCTCGCGGAAACGCGGATTGTCCCGATCGACAGCGGCATGAGAACCACCTCGGCGGAAACGCACCAGATGTTGAGCTGCGGGGTCGCCCTCCAGTTGCTTTTGCATCGCTTGGTGGTAGTCCGTCTCGGCCTCTTCGGGTGAAAGCTCAATGATTTGTGAGCTAATTCCGCCGATGTGGTAGAATGGCGTCAGCAACAAACTCACCAATCCTTCCCACGAGAGATTGCGAGTGGGACGACAGATTTTGCCTTTTTCGGCGGCGAAGCCGAAATAGGCCTCAAATTCCGGACAGAATCCCACTTGAGCCCACTGCGGGTTCTTGAGCTCCCGGATTTCCATCGTCTTTCCCACAAGACCATCCAGTGTATGCTCAAGATGCTCGAAATCAACCAGGGACCGTACACCCGCTTGGGAAACGATGCTCGGAATATCGTAAGCGATACCAACGCTGGCTCGAAAGTGAGTCACGGGCAACCAGTTTGGTTCAAAGCCTGCGCCCGGCCCGTAGTAGTTGAATAAGTAGACCGGCTCGAGTGTGGCTGGTAAACCCATCTCGCGCATGTGCGCGAAGACTTGCTCATGCCAGATCGCCCCAGCCAACCATTCTTGCGGCTCGAGAGAGCAATTGAATCGGTCTTCGTCCATCGCCGGAATTTCACCCAAGACCGCGCCGTGGTAGTTGACATAGAGAGGTCTTGGATCCCACTTTGACCACTGACTGACGCGAGCCCAGAACTCATCGATATAGCCCTGGTTGCCTTCTCTATCGGCTTGCCGAAGTTTCGTCAAGCCAGCGTTCTCGGCATGAACGCCATAGGGTACCTTGATGACTGCCGGGTCAAAATCCGGCGGCAGTTTCTCGGGCGCCTGAATCTGCAGGCCGAAACCGATACCGGCCTCCCGCGCCTCCAACGCTTCGGGAGTTTCTCCCCAATCCTGACGGGCCACGATCTCCGATCTTCCTTCCGGATCACCAGCCAAAGGCCTTGGCCCCGCCGGCACTGCCACGATTGCTTTGATGTCTTTCATCCATTTGTCCTCCTTCTTCAATTTTCAAGGTCTCCCCTTGAGCAAATAAATATAGCACAGATTATTTTGAAAGTAAATAAAATCCGCGGCCGAAACCGCGGAAGAATTTCCAAAGGCATCATTTCAATTACCGCCTATTTCGCCTTTTCGAGGTTTCCAGAGTTCCTCGCCCCATAATCCTGTCAAATACCCAAGAATCATTCCCAATACCCAGCCCAACGCACCGATGGGCAAAAGTACTAAACCACATATCATGTCAACAGTCTTAATCCAAACCTTTCCTATATTTCGATACGGCAGAAGCGATCGAAGAATTTCATTTACCTTAAGAATCAGTACCCCTAGCGCGAGCACGACTACACAACAGCCCAAGAAAAAATGCACCACTACTCTCCGAAATCCTCGCCACATCATCCACATTTCCTCACCTTCTTCGAATTTTCAAGGTCTCCCCTTGAGATTGTTAGTATAACACGAAAAATTAGATTATGTCAACCATCGGCATAAAATTAGGCCTGTAAAACCTAATAAATATAATGCGGCCGCATATATTTTATTAGATTCTCCTCCTTGGATTTTGTTTTAGAGTTCTTCGAGAAAAATTTCGCACAAATTGTAAAACGAAAGTTCGGTTTCGTTGGGACGCAAATAGTGCCAACACGGATTAATGGTTGAATTCGCCGTTTCAATTAAAATCGTTGCCGGTTTTTCGGCTAAAATTAAACGCAAATTTTTTCTAAAAATCTTGTCATCAATTTTAATCGGTTCGTGAGTAAGAATTTTTTTGCCAGGAATAACATCTTGAATCGAGCCAGTCACATGATAATTCTTTGAGCCAATTTTTATAATAACATCCTCCAATTTAATCGGCTCCTCAACATAGGGGATAACATCTTTTTCCAAAACAAAACCAAAGATTTTAGCCACACGACGATTATCTTTGACTTTTTCCACTGGCAAATCTGCATAATTTTTTTGGCGATTTAAAAAATTTAAAGTCAAAATCAGATGTTCCACGTCAAGCAAAATATCTATACTGGTTTTCTTTTTAAAATACAAAAGATCAAAAAGCCGACCCGTTCCTGTATAAAGATAGGTAATTGGCAAAAATCTATTATCTTTCGAGTAACACATATAGAGCGGATAATTCTCAATCATTAAATGAATGTCTGGCAATGTTTTTTTTATCTGTTTTATAAGCTCAATATTTGAGTCCAAAACTTTTAGATATTCTTCCGGTTCGGATCTATTAGCGTAACGGTGAATTCGTTCTTTCGCTGGCGGCTGCCACCAGAGATGAGTACCATGAAAACAAATATAGTCAGGTTTGAGATTATTCAAATGAGAAATGCCTGAAATTAACTTTTGTCGATTTTCTGAATGATAATACCATTCAGTCGCAAAATAATCTGGTAGATGATAGGCCCAATACAAAGGCGGGGCTTTCTTAATAGTTTCCGGCTCGCCTTTGAGCTCAAAACCAAAATCCACCCCTTTTTCTTTGGCTAATTGGCGGGCAACCGGATGTTTAAACCATCCTGCCCGGTCAATAAGCTGCTTGGAATTAGCCGGCACAAGAAAATGCATAAAACCTCATAAAAATAATGCAAAGTTCAAAATTCAAATCTCAAAGTCACAATTCAAAATTTTCAATTTTACATTGTCATTTTGCATTTTGATTTTTGCATTTTGATTTTCTTTATATATTCCCCACCCCTTTATACAAAAACCCCGCTTTTTTGGCTTTTTCTTTGGAAAAAACATTCCGGCCATCAATAATAATCGGCTTGGCCCGCATCAGTTTTTTTATTTTTGCCAGTTTTAATTTTTTATATTGGTCGTGGTCGGCCATTAAAACCAACCCTTGTGCCCTTTTCAAGGCCCCCTCGAGCGGCATTTTATAATCCCTGACGCATGGGTCGTGAACAACTATTTCCGCATTTGTCCGCCGGAGCATCTTTAATAAAGGTTCTGTCGGGGTGTTGCGCGTGTCATCAGAATTGCCGGCGTAGGCATAACCTAGAATGGCTATTTTGCTATCAGCTATTGGCTTATTAGCTTCACTGAAAGCGCTTTTTAAAAGATGGAACATATGGTGGGGCATAAAATCGTTAATCCGCCGGGAAAGCGGAATCAATTTGGCCTCCATCAAATCTTTGGCGCCAGAAACCAAAAGCCAGCTGTCTTTAGGGATACAGTGGCCGCCGACGCCGGCACCCGGAAGATGCATTTGGCGCAAGGCCTCCTTACGGGTTTCGCCCCGACGCTTGCATTCATTGATAAGTCGCCTGACCTCCCACACATCGGCGCCCAAAGCCTCGCAAAGCAAAGCCATTTCATTGGCAAAAGCGATCTGGACGTCGCGATAAGCATTTTCCCCGGCTTTGACGATTTCCGCGGTCAGACAATCGGTTTCCTCAATTTTTCCCTTGACGATGTGGCGATAAAGGGATTTTACCGCCGCTTGCGCCTTTTGATTCATCCCCCCGGCGACCCGGTTATAATTTTCAATATTTTCCAAAAGATGGCCGGGCATTAAGCGCTCGGGGCAATGGGCTAGGAGAAAACCTCGGTTAACAGCCAGCCCCGATTCCTGCTCTAAAATAGGAGCAACGACCTTTGCCATGGTTCGCGGGGCAATCGTTGACTCAACGATAACCAAGACGCCTTTCTCCATATTTTGACCGATGTCTTTGAGGGCGCTTTTTAAGGCCGAATAAGCTGGCTCGCAGGTCTCCTCTTCGACCGGGGTTTCCACGGCGATTAAAATCACCGCCGCATTCTGATAGAGAGAGACATCTGTCGTCGCTTGAAAATTGCCC
The DNA here is from genome assembly GCA_035288145.1 of Patescibacteria group bacterium. Lineage (GTDB taxonomy): Bacteria > Patescibacteriota > UBA1384 > UBA12157 > JAENIV01 > DATEAX01. The sequence continues at coordinate 5,651 of DATEAX010000037.1, forward strand.
TTCTTGTGAACTTCCCTAAGCAGCTCTTTAAGCCCCGGCTCCCGGCCTTGAATGGGGTTTTGACCGAGATTGATTTTTCTAACCCTCGCCTCATCGCGGTCCACCCCGATGACCCTAAAACCGGCTTTAGCAAAAAGCAAAGCCACCGGAAACCCCACATAGCCCAGACCGCAGATAGCCAATGTTGTTGTTTTGGGACTGATAGTCATCGCAAGATTTATCTTAAAAAAATCAAAACTCAAATGTCAAATCTCAAAACTGATTTTATCCTC
>DATEAX010000038.1:0-3253 GCA_035288145.1 Patescibacteria group bacterium
AAATCAAAAATATCTTTTTGATAAACTCGGTGTTGTTTATTGTCAATAATTAAACGAGGCACTTCTATTTTCATTGTATTGTAGGCGCGAGGAGCCCATTTTTTCAAATACGAAACTTGATGACCAACGGAACTATCAACCTTATCCATCGCTATAATTAAACTGGTAAGCAGAACTGATTTTTCAATTTCATCTTTTGCAATTTTGTCAATTTCTTCTCTTATTGCGTCCAGTTTTTTGGTGTTGTGTAATTGCCAAATCCTTTTTCTGCCGTCTTTCTGTATGGCCGAACCACCATTTGGCTCGCCGCCGTAATTTTCTGAAAACCAGCCGTATTTCCCGGGCAAATTATTCAGATGATTTACAAGTGGCAAATAATAATTTGCTGATTTTCTATTCAATAGGTAACATTCACCGAATACTTTTGACCAATCTGCAATATCATTAGCATAGACAGTATAACCAGCTTGCTTTAACGCCTGGGAAACTCTTGTTGTACCAGAAAATCCATCTAAAACCGTTTTTACATTTAACGGCTTTATCAACCTTAATAAAACAGGAAGTATTTCCCTTTTAGAGCCAGTATATTTTGTGCCTTGTGTATCCATCCTTGTGTATCCATAAATAAAAAACCACTAGTTTATACTATAATATCACTTTATCATTTCTAATTCTTTTGGTCTATTTAGCAGGACCGAAAAAATACTGGAGTATCTTTTCGTGAGTATCCTTACGAGAAACGAGAATTTTAGCGATTAAAGTAATGAGTGGCTCGTTGATTTTATAACCACCGGCGAGCAGTTCTTTGAAAAATGGTTCGGCGTTTTCCGTGTGCGTCCACATTCCGCGCTGTAAAGCATTGGCTTTAGCGTCCCCATATCTAACCTCAAAAATATAATTATTTTTGTTGTCAAAAAATTTATAAATTGGGAATGTCTTTTTTCTGCCGATTTTGCGGGGCGGGAAAAATTTTATCTTTTTAACAGATAAATACGCTTTTTGTAAATCAAAAACTATCACTTTGAACTTCATTTCCTTTTCGTTATAAATCAACGGCAAAACATTGACAGAGCTAAAATCCTTAAAACTCTTATTGCCTAAAATTTCTTTTATTTTTGCGAGATCGTTTGTTCCTCGCTTGCCAATTTCTTTTTGTAAAATAGAAAACATTGACCCGTCTTTGTTTGTTGAAAGTTGAAGCGGTCCAAACCCATAAGTTTTAATACTAATAGGAATTTCTTTTTTTGTGCTGGTCTCGGTAATTCTTATATCTTCTTCAAATTCTTTAGCGCGAAATTTTTCCTTGCCCGTATGTTTTGCCGCAAAACCATCCACAAACTGATTTATGTATTCCGTAAGAGCGATTTCAGCAAGATCGCCGTGCGTTTTGTTTCCGATAATTCTCATTGAAAACACATTGCCTAAGACGTTAAAAATCATCGGATCTTTTCCGCTAAAACTCTCATTAAATTTTGTTAGGAATTTATCAAATAATGACATAATTATTTTGTGGATGCGCTAGGATTCGAACCTAGAACCAACGGTGTATAAGACCGTCGCTCTGCCGTTGAGCTACGCATCCGATTCCCTTTAATTTTACCCCATTTCCCCCTTGACATCAAGCAAATTTTCTGGTATAATGATTTAATTACACTAAAAAGAAACAGATTAAATGCCCATCCTACGCATAAAGCTACGGAGGGCAACACTTCGCAGGCGGCTTGCCAACCGTCGTTGAAACTATGGTTGGCTTGCCAACCGAAGCCTTGGCGAAGGTTGGAGGGGCAATGAACGGACAAGCAACCGCCATTCCGGGGAAACTGACGGCTTTCCCAAAAACTAAACGTCAAAAGAAATCAAAGGCGGCGGCCAAGAAGGTTTGGAGTTTTCCCAAAAGAACTCTAGCCAAAATCGCCGCTTCCCTTTCGGTTTTTGCTCTCTTGGCAACCGGTGTTTTTTTCTATCAAAGGGTCTATGCGGATAGGATCTATCCTAAAATTATGATTGCCGGTTTTCAAATCGGCGGGCTCTCGCCTCAAGAAGCCAAACAAGCCCTGGCGAAAAAGGCCGCGGCTATGGACGAGCAGGGTCCGGAAATTACCTATAACGACCAGACTCTCAAACCGAAGCTTTCGGAGATGGGCGTCAGCTTTAACATTGACGAGGCCGTCTCGCAGGCCTACGATTTCGGCCGTAAAGGTTCTTTCAAAGAGAAAATTACCGCTAATTTTCAAATTCTTTTTAAACATCAGCAAATTACCATCTCGCCCGAGATTGACCAAGCCAAATTCGATGCTTATTTGGGTCAACTAGTGAAAGTCGCGGAAAAAGAATCCAAGAATGTCGCTTTAGAAGTCCAAAGCGGTCAAATCGTCCTCATCCCTTCGGAGAAGGGTCGGGGTCTGGATAAAGAAAAACTTAAAAATGATCTTAAAAATTTTATTAACTCGGGCGAAAACGGCCGGGTAGTGATGGTCACTTCAGATTTAGCCCCGAAAATCAATGAAGAAGGCACCATTGAAGCCAGAGCTCAAGCAGAAAAATTTATGGCTGCCGCACCCATCACCGTCACCTTTGAAGATTCTGCTTGGGTAGCTGATAGAACCGAAATTGGCTCCTGGATTAATTTCAAAGAGGACGACAATAAACTTATTGCCACAGCCCAGCCCGATACTTTTATTAATTCTATCTCTAAACAAGTCGACATTGCCACCATTGATCGCGAAATTCAAGATGGCACCGGCGCCGTCCTTTCCGAAGGTCAAGATGGCCGCGGCACCGACACTAATACTTTAAGAGCCCAAATCCGCGATGCTTTAACTCGGGGCCAAAGCGGCAGTTTTGCTTTAGCAACCTTCGCTGTCCCTCGCGGCGAAAAAATCATTTATCCTCATGCCCAGCCGGGACGCTACACCGGTCGTTATATTGATATCAATCTTTCCGAACAAACTTTATATGCTTTCGAAGGCAGTACCTTAGTCAATCAATTTTTAATTTCCTCGGGTAAAAGAGGTTATGAGACGCCCACGGGTGAATTTAATGTCTATAGTAAAAGTCGCGCCAATCTGATGAGTGGTCCTGATTATTATCTGCCCAATGTTCCCTGGATTAGCCGTTTTGCCCCCGGTCCGATCTCGGTTCACGGCACCTACTGGCACAGTAACTTCGGCACCCCGATGTCCCACGGCTGTGTCAATGCTTCGATTCCCGACGCTGAATGGGTCTACAACTTCGTTGATATCGGCACCCCGGT
>DATEAX010000039.1:0-23780 GCA_035288145.1 Patescibacteria group bacterium
TCAATTGAATAATGGATCATCGGCTTGCCTTCAAGCTCAAACATCACTTTAGGCATGGCTCGACAATTGAGCCGTTTGCCCTTGCCTGCTCCTAAAATAATGGCCTGGATTTTAATCATAATTATCTCTTAAACATCATAACTATTTCTGACACTTTGGGCAATAGAATGTTCCCCGGCCGGCGAGCTGGATTTTTTTTACCGGGTGACTTTTGGGATCGGTCTTCTTTTGATAAACCGCCGTGACATCCATATAGTGACCCTTTTTGCCCTCGATATTAACATAAGTGTTTTCCGACGAGCCGCCATAACGGAGTCCCAAATTGATAACTTTTTCTATCGCTGACTTGAGTTTGGATATTTCCGTCCACGATAACGATTTCGCCGGCCGCGTAGGCAAAATCCCCGCCCAATACAGCCCATCGTTGACGTAGATGTTCCCCAAGCCGCCGACTTTTGTCTGGTCCATTAAAACTTCTTTAATGCGCTTGCCGCTTCGGCTGAACATCTCTTTCAGATATTGGAGATTAAATTCTTTAGTTCCCGGCTCGGGACCGAATTTATCCGAGCCCAAAATGTTTTGAACTTCACTGCTCTTTACAACTTTATTCCAACCGAACTTTCTTAAATCGTTAAAATAAAGACGAGAGCCGTCAGTAAAATTATAAATAATATGGGTATGCGAATGCGGCAGCGGCTGACCATAGGCCTTTTGCATATGGCCGCCAACCGCACATTCAATCCGCTCATCTTTTGGTTGAAAGACAAGTTGCCCCGTAAGTTTCAAATGGATTATGACTGAATACCCGTTATCCAAAACAATTTCCAAAATTTTGGCTACCCGTTTGGCATCAATAATTTTCGCACCGATGATGTCTTTGGGATTACCAATAAAAAGCTTCGGTACTCTAATATCAATATTTTTAATCTTTTTTCCTTTTAACTTTTGGATAATCCCCTGTCTAATTGTTTCAACCTCTGGCAATTCCGGCATAATAACCTCATTTCCATTCTACTTTACCGTCACAGATTTTGCCAAGTTTCGGGGTTTATCTGGATCCAAACCTTTTTCCAAAGTAATGAAATACGCCAGCACTTGTATTGGCACAATATTGACGATCGGCGAAAGCGCAGACGTGTCTGCCACTTTAAGCCAATAATCAAAAATCTTATTATTTTCGGGGGCGACACCAATAATATAGGCACCTCGCGCCTTTAGCTCCTCTGCGTTGGAGAGAATTTCATCTTTTACTTCATCTTCCGAAATAAAAACAATGCACGGTACACCTTTTTCAATTAAAGCAATCGTGCCATGTTTTAATTCCCCGCCGGCAAAACCTTCCGCATGAATATAGGTAGATTCCTTGATTTTTAAAGCCGCTTCCAGCGCTGTCGGATAATTAAGAGCCCGACCAACGGTGAAAAGATTTTTAACCGCCTTAATTTTTCTGGCTAATTCTTTGATTTGGGCAATGCTGGAAACTTTTAAGATTTCACTCACGGACCTGGACGTCGTTAAGATATTTTTTTGAGCATTACTTAAATCTTGGACAATCGCCGAAGAGAGCAAGTACAAAACCGCCAATTGCGAAGTATAAGCTTTGGTTGAAAGAACTGCGACTTCTCGGCCAGCAGGCGTGACCATAACGTAATCCGAAAGCCGGGCAAGGGTTGAATTGGGATTATTTAAAAGGGAAAATATTTTTGCTTTTTTTGTTTTCGCAGATTTTACCGCGTCCAAAACGTCGGCTGTTTCCCCGGATTGAGAAATAGCAAAAAGCAGGGTCTTGTCCGTGATGAAATTTTTGAATGCCGGAAATTCGCTTGCCAGCGCCGTGTTTACGTGCGTTTTCGCGAATTTAGCAAAAAAATATTGGGCGGCTAAAGCGGCGTGATAAGCCGTGCCGCAGGCAACAAAAAAAGTGCCAAAAGAATTCCGAATCAAGGCGGCATTGGTCTCAATTTCACGTGTTGCCATCTGGGAGACTTTTTCTAAAATCTCCGGCTGCTCATTTATTTCTTTAAAGAGAAAATGCTTAAAATGACCCAAATTTGCTTTTTGCGACTCAAGAGCAATCTTTTGGGTGTTAACCCTTTTTGCCTTTCCAGTTTCAATATCGAATATTTTTATTTCTTTGCCGACTTCAGCAAAACTATTGTCTTTTAAGAAGATTACTTCTTGCGTTCGCTCAGCGAAAGCCGCAATATCCGAAGAAATATATTTTTCTTGAGAATTTATTCCAATCGTTAAAGGACAACCGCAAGAAGCGAGATATATTTTATTTTCTTGCGCTGAAACCAAACACAGCGCATAATCGCCTTTTAATTGGTGCAAAGCTTTTCTGAACGCCTCACGGAGTGTCATTTTACTTTTGAGATTTTCTTCAACTAAATGCGGGATAACCTCGGTGTCGGTCTCGGACTTAAATCGGTGACCGACTCTTTGAAGTTGCTCTCGCAGCTCCCGATAATTATTAATAATGCCGTTATGAGCAACAGCGATTTTTGCCTTACAGTCAGTGTGAGGATGAGCGTTCGCCGACGTTACTACTCCGTGGGTTGCCCAACGGGTATGGCCAATAGCGATTTTGGCTTTGGAAGAAATCGATTGCGATCTCACGTTTCCGATTTTTCCTGCCTTCTTTACAATCTTAAGACCTCCATTCTCCACTAAGCCAATTCCCCAGGAATCATAGCCGCGATATTCAAGTTTTTTAAGTGATTCAATGACGAAATCTTTGGCATTTTTTTCTCCAACGATTCCCACTATTCCGCACATTCTCAAACCTCCTTTTGAATGATATCCAAAATTACTCGGGCTAATTTTTCTGAATCGTGGTACAGAGGATTTTTGTCATCAATAACATCAGCTCGTTCAATTTTATACCGCCCAATTTTATCTTCTTCAGCAGTGATGTTTTTTACTTCACCCAGTCTTTTGCCGCTCGATTTTAAAATTAGCCGAGAATTAACCAAACAATAATCAAATATTTGCGGATCGGAATGCTCCACTAAAGTTTTGATGTGGTCTAAGACAGTATATCCTTCTGTTTCCCCTCTTTCGGTTGAAACATTTAAGATATATATTTTCTTGGCCCGCGATGAGGCAACTGCCCGGCAAATCTCACGAAGCAAAAAGTTGGGAATAATACTCGTGTATAAGCTACCCGGACCAACTAAAATGACATCAGCTCTTTCGATTGCCCGGACCGCATCGGGATTCGCCGAGGCGCTTTCGGGATGAATCATTATTTTTTTAATTGGCGAGCGGTGGCCGGCTACAGTAATGGTTGATTCGCCCCAAACAACTCTGCCATTTTTAAGTTTTGCCGAGAGAATGGCATCTTCATAAGTTGAGGGCATCACTTGTCCCTTAATCGCTAAAATTCGGGAAAATTCCTGGATGGCTTTTTTGAAACTACCGGTAATATCTTCCAGAGCCACTAAAAGGAGGTTGCCCAAATTATGCCCTTTTAATCCTCTGCCATGAGGAAAACGATAGCTTAAAAGTTTGTGATAAAGATGCTCTTCGTCAGATAAAGCAACAATGCAGTTTCTGATGTCCCCCGGCGGCAAAACATTAAAATTTCTCCTCAAATCACCAGTTGAACGACCATCGTCAGCCATAGTCACAACCGCGGTTATTTTTTCAAAATCTTCTTTAAGGCCACGAAGCAAGCTGGCCAAACCCGTGCCGCCACCGATGACGACAATCCTTGTTTGCTTTGAGACATTTTTCATTTATACTAAATATCTCATATAAGTAAAATATCTGTCAAGAATGCAAACTTACCCAATCCTTTAAACTATCCTCCCAAAGAACATGAATAGAATAAGAAGAATGGTCTAAAATAAATAGAACCATCTTACCTCGCCTCGGAGGTGAGGAGAAAAGGTCAAGAAATCTCTATCTAATTCAGAACAAAGAAGTTTGCTGTTGTGCCTCTGGCTCTTTTTTATCAAAAACTTTGACTCTTCCATAAACCCCGTCATAACCCGGCTCAAGGGTTACCTTGCCTTTGCGCATGTTTTCGATACCTTGGGCAATTTTCGGATTGACTTTGGCAATTTCGTCGAGCGGTCTTTCCAAAAGGATTTCGAACTCCGGACCGAAATGACGAATCAGCGAAAAGTATTCCTCCTCAACTTTTTTGGATTTTCCCTGAACGCCGAAACTTTCGGCAATGATTTCAGATAAAGGCACAAGATGTTTGGAGACGGGAAATATATCCGATTGATATCCCGGCTCTCTGTCCGCCAATTCTTCAACTCGATTCATCACCCCGATAGTCAGTTTCCTGCCGCAAACCGGACAAATGTTGCCCGGATATTTCTGCTTGGTCGGATCGGCAACTATCTTGCAGTTACGATGCCCGTCAAAATGATATTTACCCTCCTCGGGAAAAAATTCGATCGTATTTAAAAACCTTTTTGAATCTTTTTTCCTTAAAATGTCAACGATTTCGTCATAAGAAAATTTATTCTCTTCAATTTCAAAAACATTCGCTTCCCGTCCTAAATTAGCCGGGCTGTGGGCGTCAGAGTTGGAGATAAGGGTAATTTTATCCAAAGCCGATAGCCGCCAATTCATTTCCGGATCTGATGATAAACCGGTCTCGATACTATTTATATATGGTGTCAATTCTTCGTAACATTCCTGAAGGGAGTCAAAGCCGGAATTTGAGCCAAAAACTGAAAACCACGGCGTCCAAGCATGGGCGGGAACTATCAAACAATCAGGATTGATGTCTAAAATAATTTTTGCCAAATCTTTGGCGGAAAGACCCAAAATCGGCCGGCCGTCGGAGTACAAATTGCCGATACCGGTCAACTTATCATTAATCGTTTCCACGGTCCGAATATCTGGAACAAAGATTATCGTGTGGACTTTCCGAACTTTGCCGCCTTGAGTGTAAATACTCGAAAGTTCGGTGGTTAAAATAAATTTGAGATTTTTGTTGCCGTTTTTAAGCTTCAACAGCCCTGAACCGTCTTCCCCGAGATTATTTTTGATTTCTCCAAGCCAAAACGGGTGAGTAAAATCGCCGGTGCCGATAATATCAATTCCCTTATGTTTCGCCCATTCGCTGATATGAGCAATGTCCATATCCCGCGAAGTGGCACGGGAATACTTTGAGTGCAAATGAAAATCGGCAATAATACGCATAAATCTATGGTAGCAGATTTTTAAAATTTTGAGAACTAGAATCTGATATTCGGTTTCCTTCCCATTCGTTCAAAAATTGGGCTGGGGTGCGGATTTTGAAATGAGCGATTTGACGAACGGGCTTTTGATGGAAATGTTTACGATTTAAAGTGAGAAAATAATCTGGCTGGAGTTTTTGGATGGTTTGAAAAATTATTAGGTCTGATTTTTTAGAAAAATGTTTGGCTAATTTATTGTCGAACTTTTTTGAGTCCTTCGCGATTGTCAATGGTAAATTTTTTAAAGCATAATAGAAATACGGCAAAGATTCGGGTAGTTTCTTCTTGATATTTTTTTCCGACTCATATAGAACCAATTGACAAACATAAGCGTCAAATATTCGCTGTTCTATCAATTTCAATAATCTAAAAGATGCACCCTGATCAGATGCTAATCCAGCAATAAGCACATTACTATCTATAAAGATTCTAGTTTTCTTCATCTATCAGATCTTTTATTAGATCATCGACTGTAAGACCCCTTTTCTTCATCATTGCAGACATTTTTTTCTGAACTTGATCTATTACCGACTCGCTTGGTCGAAGATACAAACCATTTCCAAGTTTCTCCGCATAGAGAATATCATTTTCTTTAATTTCCAATTCCTCCCTGAATTCTTTAGGAATTGTAATTTGTCCTCGTTCCCACACTTTAATTTTTTCAATCTGTTTTAATTGGGTCATTTAATCCTTTCTATAAATTCAGTATATCAGAATTTCTGATTTTCTGTCAAGGATATAGATATCAAAAAACCCACCATTATCCTTTCTACCGATATCCTTCTACCGAATTATAACCGCATATACGCATATAATTCATAAGGTAGAAAATCAAAGGTTAAATATCTCTTTAACTTCATCTTCATTTGCCAATAGATCAGTTGTCATAATCACAACATAGGATGCAACTTTCAAATACTCAGCCAGGGCCGCGATCTCCTCTTTGCATTCAAAGGGGTAAACCCAGAGACTCTTTTGGATTTGATAAAATTGCCATCTTTTTAAAACCGAACGAAAATAATCACGCTCTTTATTAAGATTGTTGGGAATATCATAAGAGACCAAATGCCAAACGCCATCCCACTTTTTAGGTCGAGATATTTCGATTTCTCCCATTTTGATCTTTTGCAAAAGTTGTCTGCCGCGAGTAGTTAACTTCACCTTCTCGCCGCCCAAATTGATAATTTTCTTTTGGTTTAATTTTTTTATCAATTCCCAAACACCGTTAGGTCTTGAGTTCAGAAAGGGCTTTAAGATAATTGGCAAGTTGGGAAGGGCTAATGAGCTAATCACAACTGTTCCAATGCCTATCAGTTTAATTATTTCCTTTTCGTTATCTCCAAGACGAAATCGCCGCTTTATTCTTTTCTTCCGAGCTCTTTTAACGATAATTTGCTTATTCGTAACCTCTTTGCTATTCATAACATGATTATACAACTAATATTAACAGGTGTGATACGAATATTTGCTATTATTTAGGAGTGATTTTAAAACTTCGAAGCACTTGATTAAATTCCTCTTCGGCAAAATTCGGTTCATTAAGGGGATTAACTCGAGAAATAACAAAATAGCTTTTATTGGTAAAAATATAATATTCGGTCAAAGAATTTTCATAAGAACCTGTTTTAATTTTTCCTGTATGTTTAAACAAACGGTAATTATTGATATTTACCTCTTCAAGTTGATAGCTTGGATCGCTATCACGAGATTGCAAAGTTTCAAGAACTGTCTTCATTTTTTCTATACCTTTTTTGTAATTGTTATATTTATTCTCTCCCATAAAAACCACTAAAAACAGTTTGGCGTGGTTGAAATCCTGGCCTTGTTGATAATTTGCATAATTTAAAACTACTGTCCCAGACGTTCCAGAGAATAAAGATGGAAATTGATCGGATGATAAGTTGGTGTAGCCAGAGGGAATTTCCACTGTAATTTTATCATTTACACCCTCAACGGTTGCGGTTTCAACGATTGGAGACGGGGTTGGTGATGGATTCAATTCAGATTTAGCTATATTTTTTATGAAATAATATTTATAAACAAGATATCCGCCAGCCACTATAACTATAAGGACAATCAAGACAATCAAAAAGGTTTTTCCCCAATTTGATTTTTTCTCTGGGATTTGAGGTTGATCGTTTGAAGTATATTGATTTGGAAAAGTCTGGTTTGGTGGATAAGAGTCGGGGCTTTGCTGTATCGAACCCTGATTTGGTTGGATGTCCACGTTCCTCCTTTTGTTTAAGCTACTTTCCAATTGTTATATTAACATTTTTCAAGTTTTCGCCCGGGGCCAAATCGGTCGAGACGGCGCCACCGGGAAAAAAGAGAACTCTGGCTTCAACTTTATGTTTTCCTTCGTGAACATTGGGAATCAGATAATCTCCTCGCAAGTTGGTAAGACCAATCGCCCGGCCATCTAGATAGATGGTTGCCGGCATGAGCAAGGGGTAATTCCCGGCCATCTGAACTCTCCCCCCGACCGAGCCGCCAACATTAGATGGCAAAGCTTCCATAGTGATATCCATGATGTTTTCCGAAAAGCAGGCCAAAGAAACGGCAAAACTGGCATCTTTGTACCCCCTTGATTTGGCAGTAATCGTGTGCGAGCCAAAAGGAACAATCCAGTCAAAATCTCCCTCGGCATTGGGCGAACCCGCGCCATCAATCTCGGTGGCAACAGTTAAAATCTTTTGGGAACTTGTTTTATCAAGGATTTGGCCGGAAAGCGATGAACCATACCATTCGAAATGCATCGCGTCGCGTTCGCCCGGCCAATCGCCGCCCCAGGCAAAACCGTATTTTTTAAAAATATCAATAATTTGCCCGGGAATGTCTGTTTGGGGTGGTCCGTAGTTTCCCGGCTGATAAGGATTCGTTTCGGGATTTAAGTCCACGGCAATCCCCCAAGAGTGTAAAGATCGGCCGCCGCCGCTTATTTTTGAGCGGTAATTGTAACTCGTGACATTGGTAAAATTATAGCCGGTTTTAGCGTCATTAACTTCTTTTTGAACATGGTCAAGATAAGGGGCAACTAATTCGTGAATCAAGATTTCATGACCAAAGAGATTATAACTTACCAAACGACTTCCCGGCGGTCCGAAAAAGTTGGAAATCTGGTTGGAACCTTGGCAGCCGACGACGGCTTCGGCGCCGGTTCGGATAATGCCGGCGGCCTTAAGCCAAAAGTAAATTCCAAAAATAATCCCAATAAAAATCAAAATAGCCAAAATAATCAATTTGGTTTTAATCTGCATAATGAGTCCCTTTTTATTTTACTAAAAAACCGGCTCATATGCCACTATAGTGCTTCCCATCGTAATCTAAATGTTGGCGCTGATCTACTTTCCCAGCCCCTTGCGGGGCAAGTATCATCGACGCTGGGGTGCTTAACGGCTCTGTTCGGAATGGGAAGAGGTGTACCCACCCCGCTCCAAGCACCAACATTTAGACGGCGAAGGAATATGTTAGCTATCGGCTGACCGCTTACGGCTTACTGCTATAATAGTTACCTTTTAGCGGTTATCTGTCAGCTGAATGCTGTTAGCTTTATGCTTCATCAGTGCCTTGATAGTTGTTCTACCTATAAAGTTTTTCTCGGTCTATTAGTACTCCTCGGCTGAACACCTTACGGCGCTTACACCTAGAGCCTATCAACCCGGTGGTCTTCCGGGAACCTAAAACGAAGTCTAATCTTGGGATGGGCTTCCCGCTTATATGCTTTCAGCGGTTATCCCAACCGAACTTAGCTACCCAGCGATGCTCTTGGTAGAACAACTGGTACACCAGAGGTTCGTCCGCTCCGGTCCTCTCGTACTAGGAGCAGCCTCCCTCAAACTTCGAACGCCCACAGCAGATTAGGACCGACAGTCTGTTACTTGATAACCACATCATTTATATGAAATATATCTGTGGTGTCCCGTCATTTCTGCGGGATCTGAATATCGCTATTCAGCTCGGACTATGTCTTCCTCGCCTTATTCAGGCGGGTTCTTCGTATAGTCTCTGAGGATTCCAAAGCAGTAATTAAGTCTTCCTTTTTGCGGATACGTCGTTGGCCAGATTGATTCATTTTATAAGCCAAGTCAACAATCTTTAATAACCCTTTAATGTTTCTGTGTTGACCTTGATGAACTAATCTGACGATTTGAGCAAAAATTTCGAAATCTTTTTGCTTCTTAGTTTTAAGTGAATAAGTTTCAAAAAATGGAATTACCCTTAAAAGCAAATCTTTCCTATTTCTTATGATATAAACTAATGTTTTATCTTTAGATTTAGGATGATTTTCTTTTATATAGCCACAACCAAAGAGCTTTTGAACAAGTTCTAAAACCTGTTTGCTCTCGCAATGTTGAGAGAGATGAAATTCTGGCATCACTGAAATACTTGCACTTAAATCATCTCTTTTTGAAAATGCTATATGGAAACTTCCTTCACCATCAACTAAACCAACGACGTACCCGCAAAGATACTGTTTTGGTCTTTCCTGCTGGTTGTCTGCACTAGTCGGTTTTTTACGATTCATATTTTTAGTATAAAGCGTACCGATAGATTCTGCAAGTCCTATTAGGACTACAGAGTTCCCAGCATATAGAAGAATTTATAGACAGCTTGTTATGTTCTACTGTCTTACGACGTTCTGAACCCAGCTCGCGTACCCTTTTAATTGGCGAACAGCCAAACCCTTGGGACGTACTTCCGCCCCAGGATAGGATGAGCCGACATCGAGGTGCCAATCCGCGCCGTCTATGTGGACTATTGGGCGCGATCAGCCTGTTATCCCCGGAGTAGCTTTTATCCGTTGAGCTCCGACACTCTCACAAGTCGTCGGAGGATCACTAACTCCTGCTTTCGCATCTGCGCGAGATGTATCTCTTGCAGTCAAGCTGGCTTATGCGTTTGCACTTTCACTCCGATTTCCATACGGAGCAAGCCAACCTTTGAACGACTCCGTTACAATTTAGGAGTCAACCGCCCCAGTTAAACTACCCACCTGACACTGTTCCTCCACACCTTTGAGCACTAATTGATGCTATTTTGAATTCGATGCTTCAACATTCCATAGGCCTTCGAATATCTTTTTAGCTTTTTTCTCTAGTACGAGCATCAATCTCTGATTTGTAGGCTTCGTAATATACTATCTCCCAATTTCTTGTGGACTTTGTATATTTACTTTTGCCATTTCTATGCTCGTTAAAACGTGATTTTAAATTAGAAGTGTAACCAAAATATAATGTGTCATTGTCCAAACTTCTCAAAATGTAAACATAATGCATAACTTAATTTTATCACGTTACTAGTGCTCAAGGGTGTGGAGGTTAGAATCAAAATTCCAACAGGGTGGTGTTGCACTTGCCCCCGCCTTGCGGCGAGGTCCCACCTACTCTATACAATCGAAATTTTGATCCAATATCAAGCTATAGTAAAGCTTCACGGGGTCTTTCCGTCTTGCTGCGGGTAACCGGCATCTTTACCGGCATTGTAATTTCACCGAGCCTTTCCCAGAGACAGTTTTCAGACCGTTATGCCATTCGTGCGGGTCGTAACTTACACGACAAGGAATTTCGCTACCATAGAACGGTTATAGTTACCGCTGCCGTTCACTAGGGCTTAAGTTCAGACCTAGCTCCGACTTGCGTCGGAGATCAATCCTCCCCGTAACCTTCTAGCACTGGGCAGGCATCAGCCCCTATACATTCCAAAGATTGGTTAGCAGGGACCTAAGTTTTTGGTAAACAGTCGCCTGAAATACGTTTGCTGCGTCCCGCCTTACGGCGGGAAGTCCTTATTGCTAACGTACGGACGTTTTTTTGCCGAGTTCCTTTGGGAAAGTTAGCTCGATCACCTTGGTATCCTCTACCCATCTACCTGCGTCGGTTTGCGGTACGGATACTTTAAGTAGTGGATGGCGATTTTTCTTGTCGAAACTTCAACTGTTTATTGCAACCATAAGCTTTAAACAACCTCTGCTCCGCGTCATCGCCATATAATCTTAAAGTAGTGCAGGAATATCAACCTGCTGTCCATCTCTCGCCAAAGGCGGATTAGGACCGACTAACCCCCCGCCGATTATCGTTTCGGGGGAAACCTTAGATATTTGGTGGGCCGATTTCTCATCGGCCTAATTCGTTACTCATACCAACATTCTCACTTCTTAATCGTCCAGCAATCCTTACGGATCACCTTCACTCAACTAAGAACGCTCCCCTACCATACTGCGCTCCGCGCAGTAGCAAACCGCTAACCGCAAACGGCAAACAGCTATTTGGAATCTTATTATAAATTATAGTAATTCCTTATAGCCGTAAGCTGTAAGCGGAATGCTGTCAGCCATTGTGCGAAGCACAATATCCGCATCTTCGGTGGTAATTTTGAGCCCCGTTGAATTTTCGGCGCCATAAACCTTGACCAGTGAGCTGTTACGCTTTCTTTAAAGGATGGCTGCTTCTAAGCCAACCTCCTGGTTGTCTAAGGATTACAACATCCTTTTCCACTTAAATTACACTTGGGGACCTTAGATGGCGGTCTGGACTGTTTTCCTCTCGACTGTGAAGCTTAGCCCCCACAGTCTGACTGATTTGCTCTAAATCTTCAGAATTTGGAGTTTGATTGGTCCGCCGGCTTTCGCCAGCGAGACCATCCAGAGCTCTACCTCTGAAAACCAAACAAACCGCTATACCTAAATATATTTCGGGGAGAACCAGCTATTTCCGGGTTCGATTAGCATTTTACCTCTATCCACAAGTCATCCCACAGTTTTGCAACACTGTTGGGTGCGGGCCTCCCCTCGCCGGTTAAGGCGGGTTCACCCTGCTCATGGATAGATCACCCGGTTTCGGGTCTAGTATGTGCCACTAAACGCCCTTTCAGACTCGCTTTCGCTACGCCTCCATCCAAAATGGACTTAAGCAATGCGACACATAGCTAACTCGTTGGTTCATTCTACAAAAGGCACGCCATAACGGTGTCTCGCTAACGCTCGCCACCTAAATTTAAAAATCAAAAATCAAAAATCAAAATGATAATGTAAAATCCAAAATTAAATAATGCATTTTACATTTTAATCTTTCATTTTGCATCCTGCCTGTCGGCAGACAGGTTTTGAGATTTGCATTTTGCATTTAAGCGGTGTCGAACGTGAGTGAGACACCGCGCTGACTCCTTGTAAGCATATGGTTTCAGGTACTATTTCACTCCCCAATTAGGGGTACTTTTCACCTTTCCCTCACGGTACTAGTTCACTATCGGTCACGGAAGATATTTAGTCTTGGAAGATGATCCTTCCATTTTCCCTCTAGGTTTCACGTGTCTAGAGGTACTTGCCCCCGATACCCAAGGGTGTCGGGATAATTATTACAGGCAATATCTCATTTTCGTCTACGGGGCTATTACCCTCTTTGGCGGCCCTTTCCAGATTCCTTCGACTAATAAAATATTCTTATAATAATCAGACTTTTCCCCGTTCGCTCGCCGCTACTTAGGGAATCACAAATAAATAAATGCGAAATGCAAAAATCAAAATGCAAAAATACTATTTGTAAATAGTAAATTACACTCTAATTTTGCAAAGCATTTACTCATTTCTCACTTTTGATGAGTGTTGTTTTCTTTTCCTCGCCTTACTAAGATGTTTCAGTTCAGGCGGTGCCCTTCCCGACGAGCTTGCGCTGTCGGGATAGCCGTGGTTTACACGGCTGGGTTTCCCCATTCGGAAATCTCCGGATCAAAGGATGTTTGGTTCCTCCCCGAAGCGTATCGCGCACCTACCGCGTCCTTCATCGGTCTTCCGTGCCAAGGCATCCTCCATATGCTCTTATGAAAAACTTTGTCTATGGCCCCACTCCGTCTTTGATTTCTCTCAGACTTCGAGGGGCGTGGTAGAACAACTACCAAGGCACTGATGATTAAATTGTTAACGAGCTGACAGCTCACCGCTGACCGCTAACAGCTATTAGGTATTTTATTATATCTCCTTATAGCCGTAAGCTGTTTGCCGTAAGCTGTTTGCTCTCTTATGGTTTGAAAAAATCCCGCTCGAGCGGGACTAAACACAGGTCTATTTTTAAAACAATAAAGTTTATGCTGAAAATAGCTTTTATGTTTAGCCGCACACCCCCTTCAAGTTGTCTATGCGATACATCTGTCTTACTCCTCTGACATTTTGATTTTAACACAAGGCCATTTTTTGTCAAGGGCAAGCAAAACCAAGATAACGGGAAAAACGCCTCCTTGAAGTCAGAATTGTTCGTTTTTCCCGTCTCTCTTACTTTAATTCTTTGCGGATTTTTTCCAAAATTTCCTGGGCGGTATCTTTGCCACCCAGACCGAACGCCAGACCACCGGCAATGGCCAAAAAGGCCACTAAACCGATGAAGAGGGTTCGAATCAGTGATTCGGCAATGCCCAACTGAACCAAAACGGCTAAAAAGGTAAAAACAATTATCGCGTAGCGGACAATCGCGGCAACAGCTTCAGCAGCGCTGAAATTCGCAGCCAGCATCGCTCCTTTGACAACATTGGCAAGAAAATTAGCCAAGACCAAGCCGATTAGGAGAATCGCCCCGCTGGCAACCACGGCGGGTACAAAAGTTAAAATCCGATCCAAGAAGTAGGCGACATCGGGTAACTTAAGGGTGTTGGCGGCGGCAATGAAAGAAACCAAATAGATAATCCATTTCGCCACTGAAGAAAAAAGGACCGTCGTGTCTTTGCTGATATTGCCTTTTTTTAAGATGTCTTCGACTTTTGCTTTTTCAAAAAGTGTCTGCAGACCGATAATTCGGAACAAGCGGTCAATCACCAGGGCGACAATCATTGCCACAATCCAACCTAAAACCAAAATAATCGTCGCACCAATTAGGTTGGGCAGAAAATTAATAAATCGGTCCCAGATAGTTATCCAAGAATCATTGACGGCCGATAGCCAATCCTGTAAAACCATATTTATTCCTTAAGAAAAATTAGAACTATTGGATAGCTCGACCTTTACGATTAAAATTGAGCGTTCTATCCACCCCCAAGTTATTTCAGATAGACCCATAAATCAAGAAGTTTGTCAAGTGCCAAGCCCCTTTTGAGAACTTTCTTCAACTCCGCTTTTGGACTTGAATTCGTATTCCTCTTTGATTATCTTCGCCCCTTTTTCGATTTCAGCTAAAACCTTCATTGCCTCCCGGGTCATGTAGGCCGTGCCGTAGGGATTGCCGTCCGGTGCCTTTTCCAAGTTTAGAAATTCAAAGGCCCGAGCATCTTTTTCCTGCATCGCCTGAAGTTCCTGTTTAGTGGCTAAAATGCCCACATTCGGATGTTCGCGCGCACCGGATGAAAATGTCCCCACCGGCGCCTCAAAAACCGTTAATCTTACCGGAGTAAGATCTTTTTCCGTCTCTTCCAAATTGGGCATCTCCTCAATCACCCCATTCATATACTTCACTGCCGGCCGCCTTTCCTCCGCTGTCTGCTCGACCATTTCTTCCCCGCTTAGTTCTCCCCCAAATGTTTCCTTACCCATAAATTCTCCTTTCGAGATTATTTATTTTTTTGGACCTGGAGAGAATCGAACTCTCAACCTCATCATTGCAAATGATGCGTTCTACCATTGAACTACAGGCCCGCGCTCCCCTCCTTCTTCAAGGAGGGGCTAGGGGTGGTTAATTCTTTAACAATCTTTTCCAACACCCCGTCTATATTTTCAATAATATCTCTGTTCGTAAAACGCAAAAATTTTATATTATATTTTTCAATCTGGCTCTATCTTACTAAATCATTTTTTTGATTTTTACCATAATGAGTATCGCCATCAATCTCGATTGCTAATCTTGTTTGTGGACAATAAAAATCAACAACATATTGGTTAATCCCATATTGCCGGCGAAATTTATACCCAAATATCTGCTTTGCACGCAACTTTTGCCAGAGTACCTTTTCAGGTGCTGGTATATTATGCCGTAATGTCTGACGCAGTATTTTATGTGATTTGTTATTGAAAATTTTTATCAAACCCCTCCTAACCTCCCCTTCGAAATGGGAGGAGATAACCCCTCCTAACCTCCCCTTACTAAGGGGAGAAACTCACCATGCCCCAATAGTCAAATACACCAAACTACCGACTATTAATAATATCGCAATCAATTTCCAAACGGTGTAAGTCCCGCCTATCCCCAAGCGATTTTCCGCCCAATCCATTTTGCCAATCATTCGGACGAGCGGTTCGGTGTATTTCAAAATCAAAATGGCAATCGTCGTAGCAAGAAGAAAAATTAAAATTTTGACAAATACCATAAACTTAATCCAGCGACAATCAGGGTCGGCGCCAGACCCCAATACCACTTTCTGGCAGGCAATTTATAATGAATTTTATGATGAAGAAAATGAAGTTCCCTAAAAAACGGCCATTGATGGATAAAGCGTAAAAAAGGATTATTATCAATGATGTCTAGGGCAATTCCCCCGATGCCCCCGGCGATAATTACTCCAAAATCCGGTCTCCTGGAAAATAAAAAAATGATGATTAGACAAACGGCGATAAATTCTATGGCGGCAAAAATATATATCCAGGTGGGCCATGGCATTTCCTGATTATTTTCAATTTCAAAAAAAGTTCCCGGGTCAACGTGGGGCAGAGCATCAAGAAGAAAATGAAGAAAGAAACCGAGAAAAAAAGCTATCGGTAAATTGTCAGTTGCCGCTGCGGCCACCGCCGAACCGGCCAGTAAATGAGGAGTAATGGTCATAGAAATTTTTCCTAAATACAACCCCAGGGGTTTGATTTTATGATAAATAACTGGTGGGCACGGATGGAGTCGAACCATCTGCCTCCTCTTTAAGATGCAAAATTTTCATGGTGGGCGATGAAGGGATCGAACCTTCGACCTCGTCTTTATCAGAGACGCGCTCTACCACTGAGCTAATCGCCCATGAAAATTTTCAAAGAGGCGCTCCTTGCCCTTCCGAAATCCGCACTGCAATAACAGGATGTAATCCGTTTTGCAGTAAGGATGCAGGAGGGTACCGGTGAACTACGTGCCCTTCAGCTTTAATCTTAGCAAAAATGAGGTTACACTTCAATCCTGACCTTGACAATCGCCCTTGTGCCTGTTAATCTCCAGATATCACAGTTTAGAGGTGAGAACATTGGCACAAATGGATTCTTCACCGGCGACGGTCGCTGACCGGGTCATACCCGCTGATTTGGCCAGCGATTTATTTGCCACTGCTTGCAGTATCTTGAGCATTCCACGGATTTCCACCGACGCCTTGGTAGTTTTTCCGGGATTGGTGGGTGAGTACTGGCGGGTTTGGGATGCCATCATCCATTGGGAGGTAGGACGGGAGGCTCGGCATTTCCTGATTGCCGGAGAATATCCCCATACCGACTATCGGGAAAAAGACCTCATCGGTCTGGAAATCGAGAATCTCAAGAAACCGCCCTTCCGCCTGAAGAGGACAAAGGGCGTTCACATTCAGCCGTTTGCGGAAAACACCAAAGTGCAAGCGGAATGGGCTTGCGAGCTCCTGGCCCGCCTTGGGGCACTTAGCGTCATCCTCTTTGCCTCGCCTTTTCACCTCGTCCGATGCTATCTGACGCTCCTTAAGGTGTGGCAGGAGAGGAACCTCGAACCAATCATCATCGTTCCCTCGCCCACCATCGTCTCGCCGGGAACGATTATTCCCGAAATGGCAGCCGACAGCTGGGCTTTATTCCCCGGCGAGGTCTGGCGAATCAACGATTACCAAGAGAAGGGCTGGATCGCTTCCCTTCGAGAGCTGAAAGACTATCTCGAATGGCTCTACGAAAAGATTGGAGCCGATTAACGACCGAACACCCCGCTATCAGCGGGGTGTTATGATATTGAAAACCCCGCCAACGCGGCGGGGTGAGATGATTTTCGATCTATCCTCGAACCCATCTTATAAAAAGGGTTATCGTCAAGGATGCCAGAGCAAAACCAAAGAACTTTAAGGCAATCACTTTCTCTTTCTTAGCCAGTTTCAAGAATTCCGGACCCTTGCCTGACAAATCCCTGTGTCTTGAACTTTCCAGAGCGTCCACCAGAAAGAACAAACCGAACAGAAAGGAGAAAAACGCCAATATCAGCACAATCCACATCAGGATTGCCGCTATCAGTTGAAGCATCCGAAAGACCCCCTTTCAAATTGGCTTAAATTTGAGGTTCTCCCTCTTGTGGTTCTTAAAATACTAAAAAAACTCCCGGCTGTCAAGGTCCAAGAATTTCGTTTACTCTTTCAGAAAATTTACGGTCGCCCCACTACGCCCTGCGGGCTACGAGGGACGAACCTTAAAATTCTTTCAGAATTTGTAAGGTTGCAAGAAAGCGCTGACTAAAACACAATCTGTTCTCCGCGCTCGACTAAAGTTTTACTCCCTAGAAAGGAGGTGATCCATCCGCAGATTCCCCTACGGATACCTTGTTACGACTTAGTGCTCCTTACCGACCTCACCTTGGAATCCCGAAGGACACTTCTGGTGCTGCCGACTCGGCTCACTTGACGGGCGGATTACGATAGATTAACGCTCCTTCGCGTTACCACCGAGCAAGCGGATTTTCCACACTCGGCGGACCCCAAGATTCATTTTCCTCTTCAATTTCTCGAACTTTCGCATACCCTTCAAAGTTAAATATTCCTTCTTTCTAACCATCGTAGCCGCTTCACGAAATAAAAGATAATCGCTCTGTTTGGTGCTTTGAAGCTTATGCTTATCAAAGAATGGTATGAGAGTATTCTGAACATCGCGACGAGAATTTATTTCGAAACGATAACATTCCGAATGATTTTCTCTTTTCTCTGTTTGTAAATAAATTGCGCCGCAACCAAAAGCCGTTTTCACTTTTCTCAGTAGAGGAAGATTGTCTCCTCTCAATTTGATATAAAAATGGTGTTCGACTGATGGTTTTTTAGTCCGATTTTTAATCCCATAACGAATGTTGATATAGAAACAACCTTCGCCGTCGGCTAAACCGACGAGGTAATCGGGTGACAATTTCTTGGGTCTGTTCCTTTGACGCAGCGTCATAAATATATGATTACACTAACGTCTACTATGAACAAGCTGACTTCTTGCCCTCAATTGCGTTAACATAGGCAAGATCTCCATGGATCATTTATTTAACTGTTTATTACATCGAGCAACCTTTTCTTGGTATCTTCCCTAAGACACAACCGCCAAACAAAGATCGATACAGGTTTCTAATTTGCCCGCTGCAAATTGCCATTAAGCCCTCTAGTCCAGCCCTCACGGGTTTGGACCTGCTTTAAGCTACGTTCCGATGACGTATCGGAAGAGTCGATTTTCACGACTTAGCTAAATAAACTGCCATGCGTCTTTATATTTGTGTACAAGACTCGAGAACGTATTCACCGTGGTGTGCTGACCCACGATTACTAGCGATTCCGGCTTCATGAGGTCGAATTGCAGACCTCAATCCGTACTGGGGCAGTTTTTAAGAGATTAGCTTTCCCTTGCGGGATTGCGACTCGTTATTTCTGCCATTGTAGCACGTGTGTCGCCCAGGGCGTAAGAGCCACGCTGACTTGACGTCATCTGCACCTTCCTCCCCCCACCTTGACTCGAATGCTTCACATAGGATTATTCATCCTTGTTCCGCTTCGGGGCAAAGTGGGGGGCGGTCTCCTGTGGAAAATAACACAGGATACAGGTTTCGTTCGTTGGACCACTTAAGGCCACACTTTACAGCACGAACTGACGACAGCCGTGCAGCACCTGTCTTAGAGCTCCCTTGCGGGCACGCCTGGCTTTCGCCGAGCTTCTCTAGATGTCAAGCCCTGGTAAGGTTCTTCGCTTATCGTCGAATTAAACCACATGCTCCACCGCTTGTGCGAGTCCCCGTCAATTCCTTTGAGTTTTAGTCTTGCGACCGTACTTCCCAGGCGGCCGACTTAACGCGTTAGCTTCGCTACAAGAAGGGTCGATACTTCTGATAGCTAGTCGGCATCGTTTACGGCGTGGACTACCGGGGTATCTAATCCCGTTCGCTCCCCACGCTTTCGCATCTTAGTGTCAGTATTAGCCTAGCAAGCTGCCTTCGCCATTGGTGTTCTTCCCGATATCAACGCATTTCACTGCTACACCGGGAATTCCGCTTGCCCCTGCTAAACTCGAGTAAGCCAGTTTCGAATCCGGAACCGTGGTTAAGCCACGGACTTTTAAATTCGACTTAACTTGCCACCTGCATGCGCTTTACGCCCAATAATTCCGGACAACGCTTGAGCCCTACGTATTACCGCTGCTGCTGGCACGTAGTTAGCAGGCTCTTATTCTTAGGGTACCGTCACAATCGTCCCCTAAAAAAGGTCTTTACACCCCGAAGGGCTTCTTCGACCACGCGGCGTCGCTGCGTCAGGCTTTCGCCCATTGCGCAATATTCCCAACTGCTGCCACCCGTAGGTGTATGGGCCGTGTCGCAGTCCCATTGTGGCTGACCATCCTCTCAGACCAGCTACCCGTCGTCGCCTTGGTAGGCCATTACCCCACCAACAAGCTGATAGGACGCAGGCTCATCCCAAACCGGCTTACGCCTTTTCTCTTGCGAGATTATGGGACATTAGCCCCGCTTTCGCGGGGGTATTTCCCTGTTTGGGGCAGATTCCTGCGCATTACTCACCCGTTCGCCACGCTCTTGCGAGCGTTCGACTTGCATGTGTTAGGCACGCCGCCAGCGTTCGTCCTGAGCCAGGATCAAACTCTCATAAAATTGAGATATTTAATCTAGATTGCTCTAGAATAAAAATCTGGTTTATTTGAATTTCTTTTACTTCTAATTAAAATAATCAAAAGAAGTTTTTCTTGCAACCATAAAAGTTCTGAAAGAATCTTTTATGGTTCGTTTGTTAAAGTACTTGTTCAAACACACTCGGAAATCGCCCAACTTCTCGACTGCGCTCGAAGTAAACAAAAAAGTTCCAAGGCGGAACTCTTTTATTCATCCTTGATTTTAATAAACCCTATAATTTGTTAAAACATATCCTCCATAAACCTTTTCCTTAAGCTCAATTTCATTATACGAAATAGTAAATTTTATGTCAAGGGCCGATGTAACATCGGCCCCGGAAGAAACCTTGCCCCCGGTCCGTTTCGAACGGACATATTCTTCCAAGGGCTTTGTTGACCCCTTATTCCTGCCTCTTAGACGACGGGGGCTTGACTTAGAAATCGATTTCTGGCGGCGTTCTCTCGAATTTCTCTTTGGTAATTAACCAGCAAAACCTGACCATCATTAACGTCAAGACGGCGGAACCGATAATCCAAAGAAAAACCAAACCAAGAACTATTGCCCAAACAGGGTGAGCTGTCGCCCAATTCCACATCACTTACACCCCCGAAGAAGATACTATGAAAATGCTGTCACCTCTTGATCACTTCGTCAAGGAGGCCATATTTCTTGGCTTCCGCTGCACTCATATAAAAATCGCGGTCAGTGTCGCGTTCGATGGTGGCGATGGTCTTGCCGGTATGCTTGGCTAAAATATCATTGATGGTCTTTTTGATACGCAAAATCTCGCGGGTTTGGATTTCCACGTCCGTTGCCTGGCCTTCGGCGCCGCCCATAACCTGGTGAATCATCACCCGGGCATTGGCAAGAGCAAACCTTTTTCCTTTTGTGCCGGAGGCCAAAAGCACCGCCGCCGCTGACGCCGCCTGACCGATACAAATGGTAGAAACATCGGCTTTAAGATATTGGATAGTATCGTAAATCGCCAGCCCTGCCGTCACCACCCCGCCAGGAGAGTTAATATAAATAGAAATATCTTTTTTAGGGTCTTCGGCATCCAAAAACAGGAGTTGAGCCATCACCAAATTAGCCACGGCATCATCAATCGGTCCGCCGATAAAGATGATCCGGTCTTTCAAAAGCCGCGAATAAATATCATAAGCTCGTTCACCGAACTGCGATTTTTCCAAAACCATGGGCACGAGATATTGATTCGTGAGTTCTTTTTTCATATTTTCATATCCTTCGATGTCAATTATACTTTACAAAATAATTTTTGTCAATTTAAAAAGACTCTATGTTTCAGGAGCCTGCTAATCCTTCATTCCCCACAACCTTAGATAGTATCGATACATAGCGCCTGTATCGGGAGGAATAGTTTTAACAATCTTAAATGAAAAAAAGTGTTCCTCATTTAGTTGAACCTCTTGGTCATCGGATACTGCAACAGCATAGGATGTTGATAAATCCTGTCTTGCTTTTTCCGTGTGGAATTTCCCCACGTATTGCCCTACAAGTTTCGCTTTTCGAGGATCAATTTTCAATCCCAATTCCTGCTCAGCTATCCTTTTCAAGGTATCACCAATCTCTTCGCCTTTATACATTCGAAGTCCTGGCAAGGCCCATTGGTTTTTATAAGGTGCTATCTTTCTTTTCGCCATGATAACCCCGCCTTGATACTCAATAATTAGATCAAAGGTCGGCATTACAAACCATTTTAATGCGGTTTCGAAAACTTCTTTGGGCGCAAATTTAATCTCTACCATATATTAACCTCCTAACCTGCAAACTTACACCTCCGAGGTGTAAGTTTGGTAAAAATTATAAGTATCTTTAAAAGTTCTTTCGGGTGTAATTTTCGGTTCCCAACCCAACTTTCGAAGATTTGATGAACCCACGCAATTCTTTTTAATATCCGATGACCGTATTCTTTTTGGATCAATTCTATAAGAAATCTTTTTGCCGGAAATTTTAATGAGTTTTTCCAAAACTTCTTTAATCGATATCGTCCTGCCAGTGCCGATATTGTAAATTTCACCGGCTTTGCCTTTTTGCATTATAATTTTATACGCCCGGACGCAATCGCGGACATCAAAAAAATCCCGCTTGGCCTCCAAATTTCCCACCGTTATTTCCGCTCCCGATTTGGCCATAGCGATCTGCTCACAAAAATCAGGCACGACAAAACCCAGTTTCTGCCCTGGGCCGGTGTGGTTAGTGGCGCGCGTTATCACTATTTGAATATTATCATCGAGATATTTCAAGGATTCCCGCTCCATCTTAATTTTACTTTCGTCATAAAAGCTTTTGGCATCGATTTTTCCATTCTCCGTCACACATCGCGGCGTGTTGCCATAAACATACGCGGTTGAGGCCAGTAATACTTTGACCGGTTTACCTATTTCTTTCAGCGCCTTTAGAGTATTCAATGTGCCCTCAACATTAACTTTAATAATGAGTTCTCTGTCCTTGCCCGCGCCGGAAGCAAAACCAGCGAGATGATAAAGTTGATCGGGCTTTATTTTTGCTAAATATTTTTTCACCTGTGAGTACTTGGTGATATCGGCTTGAGCAAAATCAAGCGGGAAAACACGTTTGCGCTTATCTTTCTTTAACAAAGAAACCAAATGCTTACCGACAAAACCGTTAGAGCCAGTAACAATAATTTTCATAATGAATTTGAAAATTCTAATTTCGAAATTTAATTATATTCTATTTTCCTGCAATTGGTCCAAATCTCTTTTGACGCGGGATATCAAATGCCGGCGGATGTCGGCTTCCACCATCATCTTAACCAATCTCTGAAAATCAATCTCCGGCTTCCAGCCGAGCTCATTTTTTGCCTTGGTGGAATCAGCCCGAAGATCCATAACATCGGCTGGTCTCAAAAATTCCGGATCAACTTTAAGATATTTTTTCCAATTGGAAATTCCTGCGGCTTGAAAGGCCGCCTCTACAAAATCTTTCACCGAATGATTTTTGCCCGTGCCAATGACATAATCGACTGGTTTTTCTTTTTGAAGCATCAGCCACATGGCTTTGACATAATCACCGGCAAATCCCCAATCCCGTCGTGCCTCCAGATTTCCCAAACGTAATTCATCAGCCAAGCCCAATTTAATTTTCGCCACGCCATCAGAAATTTTACGGGTGACAAATTCCAGACCGCGCCGAGGACTTTCATGGTTAAACAAAATCCCGCTTGAAGCGAAAAGCCCGTAACTTTCCCGATAATTAATGGTTATATAATGACCAAAAACTTTCGAGACCGCGTAAGGCGAGCGCGGCCGAAAGGGCGTTTTTTCATTTTGGGGGGCCGGCGCCGAGCCAAACATTTCCGAAGATGAGGCCTGATAAAATTTGGCTTTGGGACAAACTTGTCTTCCGGCTTCCAAAACACGAAGAACTCCCAAAGCGGTGTATTCGCCCGTCGCCAAGGGCTCCGACCAGGAGCTTTTGACAAAGCTTTGAGAGGCTAAATTATAAATCTCGTCTGGCTGAATGTCTTTGAGAATGGCAATAATTGACGATTGGTCAATCAAATCGCCATGAACAATTTGAATGTTATCTTTAATATGCTCAATTCTCTCCAAATTGTCCGTACTTGTCCGACGGGTCATACCAAAAACTTGATAATTTTTAGTAAGCAAAAATTCCGCCAGATACGAGCCGTCTTGACCGGTAATGCCGGTGATAAAAGCGGTTTTTTGCTTTGATTTATTGTTGGGCATAGAAAGAATTTGTAAATTATAAATGAAGATTCATTTTACGTTATATTCAATCAATTTGTCAATGGCTCGCCGGCCGGCTTCTTTGTCTTTAG
>DATEAX010000040.1:0-2241 GCA_035288145.1 Patescibacteria group bacterium
CAATCTTTTCAGCCTTGACAACCTCTCCCAAAGCTAAACCGATTTTAATCGTTTTTTCCGCTTGGGGACGAAGATCGTTTCTTATTTCCTCCGAGGTTTTCTTCAAACTCTCTAAATATTTTTCCAAAGTCATGCCCATGGCCGAGATTTTCCCGCGGAGGTCGTTTAATTGACGGTCAATTTCCTGTTCGACCAAACTTTCAGGTAGTTCAATTTCGGTAATTTTCAAAAGCGCCTCTAAAATCTGGTTTTCCAGCTCTTTTTTCCTCGCTTTTTTCTTCTGATGAATCACATCATCGCCAATGGCTTTTTTAAATTCCGAAAGGTTTGCTTTACCGAAATTTTTAGCCAATTCGTCATCGAGTTTTGGCAAGATTACTTCTTGGGTTTGCAAAACTTCCACCTTAAAATCAACCTTCTTTTGACCAGCCCCCGCTCCTGGAGCGGAGATTAAAAGGTCAAAATCTTTTTTATCGCCCTTTTTGAGTCCGAGCAAATTTTTCTCGAAATCGGGGATCAAAACTTTACTTCCCAAAATCACCGGATAATTTTTGCTTGAAAGATTTTCGATTTTTACTCCCCGCTCAAAGCCTTCAAAATTGATTTCCGCCCGGTCGCCTTCTTTTAGAGGTCTGGCAATATCTTTAAATTGCGCTTTTTGACGCCTTAGATGCGAAATGACCTGATTAATTTCCTCGTCGGTAGCTTTAATTTCTAGGTTTCCCTGTCGAGCGATCTTGATATCCAGTTTTTTATAATCGCCGATTTTTACTTCAGGCAGGATGTCAGTTTCGGTTTCATATTCCAGCTCGGCAGTATCAACCGTCAGATCTTTGAGCATTTTAATGCTCACTTTTGGCGACGATACCGGGATAATGTTTTCCTGTTTCAATGCAGCAAGATAGGTCTCTTTCAGGGCCAAATCTAGAATTTCTGAATTGAGGCGATTTTCGCCAATGGCGGCAATCGTCAAAGTCCGCGGCGCCATCCCCTTGCGAAAACCCTTAACTTCCGCCCCCGCCGCCAGCTTATTATAGGCCCGACTAAAAAATCCCCGCATTTCCGGAGAGCTCACTTTAATCGTCAATTTGACTTTTGATTGTGGGAGAATTTCTTTTTTAATTTCCATGGGTTCAATTGTAGCACAAAGAGGACTTAATGTCTATCCCTTATTCCTTTGTTCTAAGATATCAGAATCTTACTAATAGCCTTGAAATAAGATTTAAAATATTTATCGTGGCATTAATAAACCGCCTTTCGCTTTCTTCGGTCTCTTCATGTTCCCTTGCCATCAGACGATAAATTTCCACCTTCCTGTCTTGAGGCACTCCCCTTAGCAACTCCACCCCTTCGTCGGATGGAATAAATGGCTCTTTGGGATAAGTTTTTGCCGCCGCTAAACTTAAAGGCAGAGGCAATAATTGACTCCCGATGGCAGAAAGAACTTTTCTCTCGGCCATTTTTGATCCATCTTTGTCCGTTACGACCTTTGTTTTAAACAAAGGTCGTTCAGTAGTTTCCTTCTGTCTCTTTCGAACGTGCTGTTTATACTGCCGTAATTCCCCCCGATTCATCCACACCCCCTCGCATTTTCGGCAGCGACTGATACATGTGTCGGCGGGAATATTGATGTCTTTCAGCTGAACAAGAGGTAAGTTGTCGCGGGGACAAAGTAGAGTTTCATTAATGGGACAGGATTTTTTCAAGCTTTTCTCATCCAATTGGTCAATGTTGATGGCCTCTTTGTGGGGAACCTGGACCATTTCATAACGATCAAGCCAAAGCCCGCCGCAATTCGGACATTGCTCAATTAAAATTAAGTAACCAATATTAATACTGGGAACTTTAACCTGCTTCATTATGTTCTGGCAATTTGGACACTTCATCGTCAATGAAAAGGACCTCTTTTGAAAAGAGGTCCATCACTTACCTAAGTCCCGGGAGTTTCTTACCGGCTAAGAACTCCAAAGTCGCGCCGCCGCCGGATGAGAGAAAATCGAAATCCCCGTCAAGATGATTTTCCCGCAAAAAGGCGGTGGTATCGCCGCCCCCGGCGTATTTTTTAGCTTTGGAAAGAATAATCGCTTCGGCGATTTCGCGAGTACCGTCACTGAACTCCGGCACTTCGCTTACCCCCATGTTGCCGTTCCAAAAGATTATCTTGGCTTTGGCAATAAGCTCCTGATAACGCCGAATCGTCGCCGGCCCGAGATCAACAATATAAAAATCTTTCAAACGCGC
>DATEAX010000041.1:0-32500 GCA_035288145.1 Patescibacteria group bacterium
CAAGGTCTTGATGGAAAAGATGTGACCCAAAAAGACCTCTGTAGGAACAAAAATCTTTCAGAGGTCTTTTGTTATAGTTTTAAGTGAGATTTTTATTCTATAGCATTATTTTCACACCATTTCCGGACTATCACCTTTTATACCACTTCGTAAGTGATATTAGAACGGTTAAAAGCAATTAATAATATTGACCGAGTTTATAGCCGAAATAGATTCCGAGAAAACCACCGAGAGCACTGGTAATTATAGAACTGACTGAAAAAAGACCTGCCCCAAAAAGCATTGGCGCGTAGCCGCCTAAAGTTGAGCCAATAATCATGCCGATGACGGTAAAAGTCTTTTGCATAAATATCTTCCCATTTTGGATTCTCCCGGGCAGGGACTCGAACCCCGATTAGCGGAGCCAAATTCCGCCGGCCTACCATTAGCCGACCCGGGAATCTATCTTTATTTTACTCCGAAAGTAATTCTGGGGCAAATCTCTTGTTTTTTAAAAGGATTTATGGTAGAATGCTATCAGCACGAACTCAAGAAAGGATCTTAAAGGTGAGTCGGATGAGCAAGATGTGGTTAGTTTTTCTGCTGTGTTGGGTTGCTCCAAGCGTTGCCCAGACCTATGAGGTGATTGACTTGGGGACTCTCGGCGGCGCCGCGAGCTTTGCCGAGGCGATTAACAATTTGTCAACGGTCGTCGGCGGCTCCTACACTGACGAAGGTCTCACGCGCGCCTTCATTTGGGAGTCGGGCGTGATGAAGGACCTCGGTTCGAGGAAGCCGACCCAGTGCTATGCCCGGGGAATCAGCGACCGCGGCACGGTTTGCGGCACCATCTATCCCAACCCAAGATCCGGAGGCCGCGGATTTGTCAAAAAAGACGGCCGGTGGATTGTCTTGGGGACATTCGGCGGCGATTACGGCTATGCCAATGCGGTCAACAACCGCGATGAAGTCGTGGGCGGCGCCGCTTTTCGCCTTCGGCATTCGGCCTGGTCCTTTACTCACGCTTTTCTCTGGAAGGAGCGCGAGTTAATCGACCTGGGCACCTTGGGCTGGGATTGGAGCTACGCCACCGACATCAACGACTTGACTCAAGTCGTCGGCGAAGCCGGATTCCTTGGGGGAAGCCACGCGTTTTGCTGGGAAGGTGGCAGGATGACTGACTTGGGGACTCTCGGCGGGGAAGTTTCCGGCGCCACCAGCATCAATAACTTGGGGCAGGTGGCGGGATTTGCCGCGGATGCGTCTGGCAAAATCCATGCCTGCCTCTGGCAGGACAGAGTGATAACTGATTTGGGAACACTGGGTGGGGCCCAAAGCTGGGCGATGTCCATCAACGACCATGGCCAAACCGTCGGTTTCTCGGATGCCGCAAATGCCTGCTGGCATGCCTTTATCCATGACGAGCAGGGCATGCATGATCTGAACATGGAAGTTGCTCCAACGGAGTGGGTGGTTTGGGCCGCGGTTGAAATCAACAATTGCGGAGAGATTGTTGGCTTTGCCGTAAAGGATGGCGCAACCCATGCCGTTCTGCTTTCACCCAAGTGACATCGTATTAGAGGAATTTTGAGGAGCGGGCACAAATCGTTCTCGCTCCTTTTTTAAATCCAGAATTGTCGAAGGAGCTAAAAAATGTTAAGTTTGAGAAGATGAATCAGTTTTTGATTGTTTTAATTTACGGCACGCTGGCCGGCTTGGCAACGATTGCCGGGATTTATCTGGTTTTGCTTCGGGAATCTTGGGCTCGCCGGAATTCGATTTATTTAATCAGTTTTTCCGCCGGCATTCTTCTTTCCGCCGCCATCGGGCAAATTCTCCCCGAAGCCCAAGTCCTAAATTCTCAAGCGCTAACTTGGTTCTTGTTAAGTTTTCTCTTTTTCTACATTTTAGAACACGGGATAATTTTGCATTCTTGCCGCGAGGGCGAGAATTGCCAAGTTCATCCGATTGATAAAATTGCTCTCTTGGGGATTGGTTTCCATTCTTTGCTTGACGGTATCGTTATCGGTGTCGGGTTTGAAATCTCTTTTATTTTGGGCGTGGTGGCTACCTTATCAGTTCTTCTTCACGAAATTCCCGAGGGAATTTCGACGGTTTCGATTCTTTTGCACCACGGTTATGAAAGAAAACGGGCGGTTTTTTATTCTTGGTTAGTGGCAATAGCTACTCCTTTCGGGGCAATTTTAAGTTTCTTTGTTGTTAAAAATATTTCCTTAAGTTTCTTGGGTGCTCTTTTGGCCGTTGCCGCCGGCTCATTTCTCTATGTTGCCGCCGCCGACTTAATTCCCGAAATCCACAAAAAATCGCGGGTTTTAAATATCGTCTTGGTGATTTTGGGAATTTTCTTTCCCTATTTGGTGAGATGGTTTTCGGACTAAAATCTGTCTTGATGGAATTTGATGGAATGACAAGTTAAACACCCAATTAAACATCCAAATGATAAATGGAATAAATAATTTTAGAAAATACTTCCATACTACGTAGTATCGAAGTTTTAGCATAATTTGTAGATAATTAGAGGTAGTGATGGCTAAATTTACCAGGCGACAAAAATTGAGTCCTAAAGAAGAAACGGATTTAATTATCAAATTTTGTCAAGCGATTGCTTCTATCTCTAAAACAGAGGAAGCGGCATTATTTGTTCGCGATCTCTTGTCGAAACCCGAAGTTAGAATGCTTGCTAAAAGATTAAAGATTGCGGAAATGTTAATTAAGGGTGAGAAGTATGAGGACATAATCGAGCAATTAAAAGTTAGTGCCTCGACTATCGCACGTGTGAACGTTTGGCTAAACCAATCCGGCGAGGGCTATCGATTAGTTTTAAACCGAACAAGCAGGATTAAAGAACCCAGGAAACCAGTTTGGACAGGTCTTAAAAGGAAATATCCGATGTACTATTGGCCTGAAATCCTCCTGAAGGAAATTATTTATTCTGCCAACAAAAAGCAAAAAGACAAACTCAAGCTTTTACTTGATAAGTTAGATGAAAAGAATGAACTAATTAAGGAACTCGATGAGATGTTGAGGAAAAACTATCATACTACGTAGTATGATAGTTTTGTATATACTAGAGCTATTTAGTATAGCATAAATTTCTTCAAAAGTCAAGAGTCGAGCCCCTTTTCTTGTTCGCTTTTTGTATGGTATAATATAGATGGCTATTTCGCTAACGGCTAACCGCTAACAGCTAACAGTAATCTGCTTGAAGGAAAGATAATTATAGATAATACCAACCAGCGGTAAGCGGTCTGCGGTAAGCTGATTTACCAAACATTATGCAACCGCCGAAAGATTACGCCAATTTATTTCTGGATATGAATGCTTTTTTTGCTTCGGTTGAACAACAAGTCCAGCCGTCTTTACGAAACAAGCCAATTTGCGTTGCTCCCTACCCGGGCAATACCGGCTGCTGTATTGCCAAGTCGTATAAAGCCAAAGCTTTCGGGGTGAAAACCGGCACCCTCGTAGGGGAGGCCAAAAAGCTTTGCCCGCAGATTATCGTTCTGGAATCCCGTCCCGAACTTTATCTGTTTTATCATCGGGAAATCGTCAAGGTCTTGAAAAATTTCAGTCCTTTTTTGAGAGTTCTTTCGATTGATGAGTTTAACATCAAATTAACTGGCCTGGACCAAAATCGAGAAAAGGCTCTCGAGATGGCCAGAAAGATCAAAGAAACCATTTTGAAAAAAGTCGGCGATTATCTAACTTGTTCGATTGGCATCGGGCCGAATATGTGGCTGGCAAAAGTCGCCGGGGAGCTTGGAAAAGCCTGCCTGCCGGCAGGCAGGCCCGACGGTTTGGTGGTCGTCGCTCTTGAGGAATTGGGAGTGTGGTATCGGAGCCTGGATTTGATGGATCTTCCTGGGATAAATGTTGCCATGGCGCGCCAGCTTCATCATCGCAAAATTAAAACTCCCTTTGATTTTTATCTCCAACCCTTGTTCAATCTTTCCCGCTGGTTTGGTCATCCCGGCCGGGTCTGGTTTTATCGTTTGCGCGGCTTTGAAACCGATGAGATTGAGCCGGCAACCAAATCCATCGGTCATCAGCATGTTTTGGCGCCGGAGTATCGGACAATCGCCGCGGCCCGGCGGGTGTTGGTAAAACTTGCGGAAAAGTGCGCCCAGCGTCTTCGGGCGAAAAATTTGTGGACGGGAGGAGTATCTCTTGGGATAAAATTTTTGAATGGACCGTTTTGGGAAAAAAATGCCGCCACCGACCTTGTTGCCGATAGCCAAAATATCCAAAGAATTGCTCTTTCGCTTTATGATGCTTGTCCGATTCAAAAACCGCCTTTGAGGATTGCCGTGACCCTTTTCAATCTCACCCAAGTTCGCGGCGAGCAGATTTCCTTGTTTTCTAAAATCGAGAAATCGCGCCGCCTGTCGCAAATGATGGATGAGATTAACGATAAATACGGTCCGGAGACAATCTATCCGGCCTCGATGTTCGGAGCCTCGGAGGCCGCCCCGACGAGGATTCCCTTTGGCAATCCTGCCAGAATTGGCAATTTTGACCAAAATGTGGTATAATATAGCCAGAAAGGAAGGAAATGCTTGTTCCCTTGGAAGGGTCAGGCGTTTCGGTTTCCGAAAAGAGAATCCCCCAGAAATCTTAGTACTCATACCGAGGCGTCTGGAATGGTTCTTTTTCGAGGAGTGTTTCGTTTTTATCCTTTATCCAAAGCCCGGTGTAACTTACTCGGGTCAGAGTTTCTTTCCAAGATTTCGTCCGTCCCAACTATAAATAAGGGCAATAGACGGAGATTTGGAAAAACTCTTGGCTTCCTGGCAAGACGCTGGGCTTCGGGAGAAAAATGAATCTTCCAGGGCGGGCTTTAAAGGAATGCTTGGAGCAACAACTATTTGCCTAAGGAGTCCGGAGTTCTCTTGCCACGAGTGGCAGGGGACAGGACACCACTTTAGAAAAAACGCCGAGCAACTTCCCCCGCCTTTGGAAGAAAGCGAAGAATGGCCTAACAGGGTCAATGCTGTTTTTGGCATTGACAAAAAAATATCCCATGGTACTCTAATATTAGACCCCCGTAGGGAGGGTCTTGATAAGTTAAAAGTAAAAACAATGAAGAGAAATTCTAAAAAACAAACTCTTGACCGAATGAATTACCTGATTGGCCATCTTCAAGCAAACCGGAAAATGATTGAAGGAGACAAGTATTGTATTGATGTCATTCGTCAAAATGATGCGGTGATTTCCGCCTTAAAAAAAGTCAACGACCTGATATTAAATTCCCATCTTGAAACCTGCGCCACAACGGCGATTAAAGATGGTAATATAAAGAAGAGACAAAAAATTTTAAAGGAGCTTTTGGATATTTACCAGGCAAAGTGAACCTATGGCCAAGACAATTTTAAATATTAAGGGGATGCATTGCGCCTCGTGTATGGCAAAGATTGAAAAATCGCTTAAGAGAGTCCCGGGGGTGGAAAAAGCGGCGGTGAATCTTTTGACTAATCAGGCAACGGTAGTTGGTAATTCTCAAGCCAAGGACCTGGTTTTGGCGGTTGAAAAGGCCGGTTACGAGGCGGAAATTGTTAAGCCGGCTGATGAGCATCCGGGTTCAGAACATTTAATGACCCATCGGATGCCCACCGGCGAAGAGATGACCGGCGCAAGTCACGATGTCCATGCCGAACATGCCAAGCTTGAATCGGAGGGGGAAATAAAACTTCTTAAAAATAAATTTCTCTTCGGAGCGGTTTTCTCAACGGTGATTCTCGTTTTAAGTTATGCCATCTATCTTCCGGTGCTTAAGATATTTCCGAGCCAAACTTTGAATTATCTGATGTTTATTTTAGCCACTCCCATCCAAATTTGGCTTGGCAGTCAATTTTACCGCGGAACTTGGCGGGGAATAAAACACTTCAGCGCCAATATGGACACTTTGATTGCCGTGGGGACAACGGCGGCTTATCTATATTCGGCGGCGATTACATTTTTTGCGGGGTATTTCGAAAATGCCGGCATAAAAGGCGAGGTTTATTTTGACACGGCGGCGGTAATTTTAACCCTGATTATTTTAGGGAAATTTTTTGAAGCTCGAGCCAAAGGTCAGGCCTCGTCAGCCATCCAAAAATTGCTCAAACTTCAGGCCAAAACCGCCACTGTTTTACGGGACGGCAAAGAGGTCAAAGTCCCAATCGAAACAGTCCAAAAGGGCGAGATTATTATTGTCCGTCCCGGCGAAAAAATCCCTGTTGACGGGACAATTACCGAAGGGTATTCGTCAATTGACGAATCAATGATTACCGGCGAATCCATGCCGGTGGAGAAAAAGATTGGCGACGAGGTTATTGGCGCGACGCTCAATAAGACCGGCAGTTTCCAAATGCGCGCCACCAAAGTCGGGGCGGAAACCGCTCTGGCGCAGATTGTCAAATTGGTTCAGGAAGCCCAGGGTTCCAAGGCGCCCATCCAGAAATTAGCCGACATTATTTCGGGATATTTTGTGCCGGTGGTGATTTTTATTGCCATTTTAAGTTTCATTCTCTGGCTTATCTTTGGTCCGGCGCCTGCTTTTACTTTTGCCTTGGTGATTTTTGTGACAGTTCTGATTATCGCCTGTCCCTGCGCTTTGGGTCTGGCAACGCCGACAGCGATTATGGTTGGCACCGGGCTGGGGGCGGAAAACGGCATCTTGATTCGCGATGCCGAATCTTTGGAAATTTTTGGCAAAACAAAAATGGTGGTTTTTGATAAGACCGGTACCTTAACGCGCGGCGAACCGATAGTTACAGACGTCGTTATAATGCCTCGGGTCACCCCTTCGCTTTCAGCCGCCCTAGCCAACCTAGTCTCGAATTCGCCTTCGGCGATTCGGGACACCGGCATTTCGCTCAGGGGCTCCCCTCGGCTGGAAAATGCGATTGTTAATATTGCTGCTTCGCTTGAAAAAAATTCCGAGCATCCGCTCGCCGAGGCGATTGTTAAATACGCGCAGGCGCAGAAAATTGAAATTGTTAAGCCAACGCGGTTTAATGCCATCCCTGGTCACGGCGTCGAGGGGGAAATTGATGGCAGGACTATTTTTTTGGGAAATCGCAAATTGATGGAGCGCGGAAAAATCAAAATCGATGAAGAAATCGAGAAGAAGATCCAGAAACTGGAGAATGATGGCAAAACCGTCATGATACTTGCTATCGCTCAAGAAATTGTCGGACTTATTGCTGTCGCCGATACTCTGAAAGAGCATTCTAAAGAAGCAATCCAAATGCTTCATCAAAAGGGCATAAAGACGATTATGATTACCGGCGATAACGAGCGGACAGCCAAAGCGATTGCCCGCCAAGTGGGGATTGATGAGGTTTTGGCCGGTGTTTTGCCCGAAGATAAAGCCAAAAAGATTAAAGAATTACAGCGGCAAACGGCAAACGGTAAACGGTTAACAGTTTCGATGATCGGCGACGGCATTAATGATGCTCCAGCTTTAGCTCAAGCGGATATTGGCGTGGCCATCGGTTCGGGAACGGATGTGGCGATGGAAGCCGCCGATGTGACTTTAATTGCCGATGATTTAAGAAAAGTCCCCCAAGCCATTCAGCTTTCCCGGGCGACAATGCGGACGATTAAGGGAAATCTTTTTTGGGCATTTGTCTATAATATTTTGGGTATTCCAGTGGCAGCCGGCGTTTTGTATCCGTATTTCGGGATTTTGCTTAGTCCGATTATTGCCTCGGCGGCAATGGCCTTTTCATCGATTTTTGTTGTTTTGAATTCCCTGCGATTAAAAAAGTCCCGAAAATATTTGGGGACCCAATT
This sequence comes from Patescibacteria group bacterium, assembly GCA_035288145.1. Lineage (GTDB taxonomy): Bacteria > Patescibacteriota > UBA1384 > UBA12157 > JAENIV01 > DATEAX01. The sequence continues at coordinate 7,777 of DATEAX010000041.1, forward strand.
GACAATGGTGATATTGTTAATTATCGTCGGGGCATCAGTGGCGGGGTATAATTTAAGTCAGCCAAAAGCCAATTTCGAAAAGCTTATCGCCGGCGCTCAAGCCAAAGTTATTCCCGAGAATAATTCTTCCTCGGTTCTGGGACTGACTTTTTCCAACGAAAGTTACGAGCAGTTGGTAAGAGACGCCAAGATTGTTTTGCCTGCCAACCAGATGGTTCTTTTTTCCGGTTTTGATGTTCGAATGCCCTGTTGCGGTTTTAAAAAAACCGTCGCCAATTTCCCAACCAACTGCCAGTGCGGTCATCATCTAGCAGTTTACGGCCTGATAAAAAGAATGATGATTGCCGGCTCCACGCGGGAGGAAATTCAGGCCGAAATTTACCGTTGGACAAATTATTTTTTCCCCAAAGAGGCAATTGCCCAAGAGCTTAAAAAAGAAAATATCGGCAAGAAGGATTTGGAAAAAGCGATCAATTTATTAAATACCAAGGGGGGCTGTTAGAAAGGAGAAAAAATGATGTGGAACATGATGAATTATGGTTCGGGAATAGGCACTGGCTGGGGCTGGACGATGATGATTTTCGGCGGACTATTCTGGATTTTGATTTTAGTTATCCTGGTCCTTCTGATTGTTTGGCTTTTAAAACAAATCCAAAAGTAAAAGAATCCTAAAAAATATGAGACAAATTGATTTCCCGGCTATCCTGAAAGGATTGATTGGTGCGATTGGCTTACTAACGATATTTTTTGCCATTAGCACTTGGGTTTCCGGTTTCGCATTTGCGAAAACTCAATTTTTTCAATACTGGTATTATCTTTCGGGTTTAGCATTGGGTTTTGGTATTCAGATTGGCTTATATAGTTTTTTGAAAAATCTAGGGAAGAGAAAAGATTATTCAGGCAAGGTTTTATATGTTTCCGGCACCACTTCGACTTTATCAATGATTTCCTGTTGTACCCATTATTTGGCTAACTTTTTACCGGTTATTGCGACGAGCGGCGTTTTAAGTTTAGTTGGTCAGTATCAGGTAAAACTATTTTGGATTGGCATTATTTTTAATATAGCGGCTATCATATTCATTTTTTCACGACTTCGTAAATTTTTAAGAAGAACCAAATTAAAAGAGGTAATATGAAAGTTATTCTGGGCATTATTTTTCTGGTATTAATAATAGCGGTGGTTATTTTTTTGAAAAAGCCCAAAGCTCTTTTTCAAGAAGAGGGAAAATTTGTCGGCACAAGGACTGATAATCAGGGAGGAATTGAAATTGCTGTTACTCCCCAAAAAATTTCAAAAGGAGAAAGGGCAGTTTTTACAGTTGTCTTTACCACTCATACCGGCGATTTGAATTTCGATTTGATCAAAATTGCGACTCTAAATTTAGATGGAGAGATTTTGAAGCCAATTGCTTGGGACGGCGGTTCCGGCGGTCATCATCTGGAGGGAGCTTTGACATTTGATCAGTTGAAAAAAATATCTGATAAAATAGTTTTAGAGATGGAAGATATTGGTGGGTTTAGGCGTAGTTTTGTTTGGTAAAAGATTTAACTTGCGGAATGGAAGTTGAAGAGTCGGGGACATTTGAGTTGAAGTGTTGTGGGCAAATCTACTACTTAAACGTTAAATTAGTAAAACTAGAAAGGAGACAAAATGCTTAATGGTACAAAAATTGCCAAAGTGGCGGTTGTTTGGATGACGATTCTTTATCTCATCTGCGTCTTGGTCGCCGGTTTATTGCCAGCCGTATACACTAACATTGCCGGTTACCTCGTTCATTTTGGGGCTGTTTCATCGAAGCCGGAAATTTCCTTTGTCCCGGCGATTATCGGTCTGATCCTCATCGATATTGTGACCGGCGCTACGGTCTGGCTTTTTGTTTGGCTTTATAATAAGATGAATTAATCCTGGAGAGGTTTTATGAGTCCAACTTTACTGGGGGCATCGGTTGTCGCCTCATTTTTAGGGGGGATTTTAGCGCTGTTGGCGCCTTGTTGCGTTACTTTTATTTTTCCGGCCTATTTTGCCTCGGCTTTCAAAGAGAAATCAAGAATACTTTTAATGACTTTTATCTTCTTTCTGGGGTTGGCTTCGGTATTGGTGCCGGTGGCTTTGGGTCTTTCGGCGCTTTCGCAACTGATTGCTCGATACCACTACGAAGTTTTCTTAGGCGGCGGCCTATTTTTGATTTTTTTGGCAATTTTAGCGATTTTTGGTAAAACTATTCCCATGCCATTTTACCGCACCAGCCCCAATCTCAAAAAGAGCGATCCCTTATCCATCTTTTTTTTGGGAGTAATTTCCGGAGCCGCCAGTTCCTGCTGTACGCCGGTTCTAATCGGGGTTTTGACGGTCTCGGCTCTTTCGGGGACATTTATCTACGCTTTTATTTTAAGCTTGACTTATGTCTTGGGAATGGTCTCGCCTTTGATTATTATGTCTTACTTTTGGGATAAATATGACTTTTCGAAATCTAAATTACTGCAGGGAAGGATTTATTCTTGGAAACTCTTGGGTAAGGAGTTTTACACTCACTCGACAAGTCTTATCTCGACTATCCTTTTCGGCGGGATGGGTCTTTTAATAGTCATATTGACTTTGACGGGCAAAACTGCAACCGCGTCGTCGTATCAACTCAAAATGTCGACTTTTTTCAATAATTTGACGAATATTTTAGTTCCCAAGGCAAAAATTATCCCCGAATATATTTGGCTGATATTAGCGGTTTTAGTATTAATATTCTTTGTTTGGCAAGCGATTAAGTTTGCGAGGAGAGGTGATGATAAAAGGAAGTAGTCAAACATTGGCAATTATTGGTGTTATCAGCGTGATAATATTAATTTTTGGCGGAATTTTATTGCTCGATAAATCAAGAGATAGCGGGGATAGTATTGGTTTAAATGTTGGAGACGAAGCGCCTGATTTTAGTGTCGAGGATTATTCTGGCAAAACGATTTCTTTGGCTGATTATGCGGACAAGAACATTCTTTTATATTTTAATGAAGGGGTTATTTGTGCTCCTTGCTGGCAACAAATCATCCAGTTGCAGAAAGATCGGGAGAAATTTATGGCTTTAAATACGGAAATTGTCACTATCGGTGTTGATTCGGCCGATTCTTGGAAAGCAATTGTTGAGGGCAACAAGATTGAATTGCCAGTTTTAATTGATGCGAATAAGAAAATGTCGATGGCGTATAAAATTTTGAATCTTTCTTCCTCAATGCATTCGGGCGAAAAACCCGGACATACCTTCGTCTTGGTGGGGACCGATAGAAAGATTAGGTGGCTGGGCGATTATCCGGATATGAGGGTGACAAATGAACAAATTCTTGATAAAATTAAAAGCAGTCAAACAAGTTAGAGGATTTTAAAATGAGTAAAACGATAATTTTTATTATTTGCGCCATTGTAGTTTTAAGCTTGGCGATTTTTTTAGGCAGTAAGTACTTGGGTCAGGGTAAAGGCCAGGGAAATGTAAGAGGGGTAAGTTCTTATGTCAAAGACGATCCGGCGGCGCCGAAATTAGATTTGACGGAGAAAACTTTCGAATTCGGCAAAATTCAAATTTCCGATGTCGCCAAGCACGATTTTAAGATTAAAAATATCGGCAAGAACCCTCTGGTAATTTCATCACTTACCACTTCCTGCCATTGCACAAGCGCTATTTTGAAAGTTCCCGGGCAAGATGATACGCCGGCGACCGGCATGCACAAGATGCAACCTTGGACACGGGAAATCGTCACTGGCGGAGAGGCGGTTGTCGAGGTAATCTATGAACCGGCGAAGATGCCGGTCCGGGGAGCAGTCAATCGGATAATTTATCTTCAAACCAACGATCCCAATAATTCCGATCCCAAATTGGAAATAAATGCCGAAGTCTTGTAACCTGTGGATATCTTTTGATTTTTAGTCAATATCTAGAGCTAATTTTAAGGTTAAAATACCAATTTTAACCTGTTAAATTAGCTTTCCTCTTGACAAAAGAAATACCCCTCCTGATAATAGGTATGTAACCTTAACATAAGGTTAGAAGACAGAGTCCGCCGTCGTTCAATCTCTTCCAGTATCCTGAATTTCAGGAATCTGCAAATAGATTTCACTTTGGCGGACTTCCGGGTTTTGCTTCCGGTTGAGGAACGCAAAACTCGGAGTGAAAGGAGGTGATTTACATGGCTTATTCAGTTCAATCGAAAAAAACCGGCGAAACTTACTATCTTCACTCAAAAGATGTCACTCTGCGCGGCGGCCGGCAGCAAACGATTTATTACTTTGCCCGAACTCAGAAAGAAGGCGTTTTGGATGATTTGCCCGAAGGTTATGCGGTGATGGAAAACAGCCGAACCGGGCTACCGATGCTTAAGAAGAGCGATAAGGAAAAATAAAATATAAAATAAAAAAATCAAGAAAACTCGCTGAAGGAATTTTACTGCGGCGAGTTTTCTTGTAATTTCTTTTCTTGCTTTTAGCAATCAGTTATGATAAACTTTTAAGTTGAGTTTCAGTTATCAAATTGAGGAAATCTTGTGAAAAGATCCGAGCTTTTTTTTACATTTTTTCAAATCCCGGTTGATTTGGCCATGGTGGTGCTTTCTTTTGTCGTGGCTTATTGGCTTCGGACATTTTTCGAATTTGTGCCCGTGATATACGTTGAGCCATTAATGGGATACTTGAAGTTTGTTGTCATTACCTTGCCGATTTGGTTTTCAGTTTTTACTTTTGCCGGTCTTTATACCCTCAAAACCCGGTACGGACGGCTGGAGGAATTTGGAAAAATTTTTGTCGCAGTTTCGGCGGCAGTCGCCATTTTGCTAGCTTGGTTGTTTTTATCAAGAACCTTTTTCTTTTCCCGGCTGATTATTATATACGTTTGGTTTATTGCAATCGCGATGGTGACTTTGGGTCGGACCCTGATTCATTTTTTGCAAAGATTTCTCTATCGTTTTGGCATTGGCGTCCATCGGGTAATTATTTTGGGGGGCAACTCTTCCTCGCGGTTTATTATTGCGGAGATCAAGAAAAACCGGGGATATTGTCTTAAAAAAATTATCGATGAAAACGCCATCGGCAAATTAGAAACGATAATTCAAAGAGCGCCAGCGGATGAGATTATTGTTGCTGACCCGCATATCGGTCCGGCGAAAATTTCTCAAGTATTGGAATTTTGTCGTTTTCATCAAATTGGTTTTAAAATGACCCCGGATTTATTTTTGGTTAGTTCATCCCATATTGATATCAAAACTTTGGCCGGGGTGCCGATTATCGAATTTAAAAGAACTCCTCTTGACGGCTGGGGAAGAATTATCAAAAGATTAGTGGATTTTTTGGGCGCCTCCATCCTCTTGATTATTCTTTCGCCCGTCATGCTTTTAGTTGCTTTGGGCGTCAAATTAACTTCTCGGGGACCGATTCTTTTTCGGCAGGAGAGGGTGGGGTTTGAAAATAAGCCCTTTTGGTTTTTAAAATTTCGCTCAATGAAAGCCGAATATTGTGTCGGCGAAAATTATGGGGGTAAAAAGGCGGCGGAAATTCTTAGGAAACTCAAAACCCGGGCCAATGAGGTTGATGGACCAGTTTTTAAAATTAAAAATGATCCGCGACTGACGCCATTTGGCCGGTTTATCCGAAAAACAAGCTTGGACGAATTCCCCCAATTTTTCAATGTTTTAAGAGGTCAGATGAGTTTAGTCGGCCCCCGGCCGCCTTTGCCAGAGGAAGTCGTCCGTTACAATAAATTTCAGCGCCGCCGGCTGGGGGTCAAACCCGGCATTACCGGTTTGTGGCAAGTCTCCGGTCGCTCGGATATTTCTTTTGACGAATGGGTGAAGCTCGATGCGTTCTATATCGAACACTGGTCTTTGTGGTTGGATTTCCAGATAATCTTAAAGACGATTTGGGTGGTTATGAAGGGAAGAGGAGCGTATTAAAGGAACTTAAAACGAAAAATGAAAAATTCAAAAGGAATATTAAAAGACAGAAAGATCGCCATCATCGTTGAGGAGCTTACTCAATTAGGAGGCGCCGAAAGGCTCCTCGATTGTTTTTTGGAGCTTTTTCCCAAAGCGCCGGTTTTTACGATTGTTTGGGATAAAGTTAAAACCCTTCATCGCTACGATAAATTTGATGTTCGACCATCATTCATCCAAGAATTGCCGTTTGGGGTAAATCGCTACAAATGGTATCTAACCCTGATGCCGAAAGCGGTTGAGTCTCTCGATTTAAAAGATTTCGATATCGTATTATCGATCACCTCGGCTTTGGTCAAGGGCGTTAAAACCAATTCAAACCAGCTCCATATTTGTTACTGCAACACACCGACGCGCTGGCTTTGGACGGATAGCCAAAATTATTTAAAAACCGCCCCCATTCCGTTTTTTGCCCGGCCTTTAATGCCTACTATTATTAATGCGCTTAAAAAATGGGATATCAAAGCTTCAAAGCGACCGAATTATTTTATTGCCAATTCGGAAAATGTCAGAAAAAGAATTAAAAAATATTACCATCGCGATTCTTTTCCGATTTTTGTGCCGGTTGAGGCAAAAAAATTTAAACCGACAATCAAAAAAGGCGAGTATTATCTTATGGTTTCTCGTCTTGAGCCATACAAAAAGGTAGAAATGGTCATTGAAGCATTTAAGCGTCTGGATTTGCCGTTAAAAATTGTCGGTTTCGGGACCAAATTCGAAGAATTAAAAAAATCTGTACCCAAAAATATTAAACTGATTGGTCGTGTTTCCGATGAAAAATTAGCTAAGATATATCAAAGGTCAATTGCCACCATCTTTCCGCAAGAAGAAGACGCCGGGATTGTCCCTCTCGAGTCAATGGCCGCCGGTCGTCCGGTCATCGCCTTTGCCAAGGGCGGGGCGCTTGAAACGGTCGTTGAGGGGAAAACGGGCGTATTGTTCAAAGTGCAAACAGTCGGAGGGCTAATTAAGGCGATTAAAAAATTTCAAAATAGGAAATTTAATGCCAAAATTATTCGTCTTCATGCGCAAAAATTTGACAAAGAGCTTTTCAAAAAGAAAATATTAATGTATATTGAAGATAAGTTAAAAATCCAAACCTCAAAAATATTTAATCTTTAATTTTAGTCTATCATGGAGGTTTTATGGAACTTCGGGAATATTTCAAAATTATTGGCAAATATCGAACATTATTTTGGGCAGTGGTGATTTTAGCAACGCTACTGGCGTTTATTTTTACCAAACTTCAGTCTCAATCGTATCTTGCTTCATCAACGCTGACGGTCAACAAATCGTCGGTTTTGAAACAAACAGAGGTAGATTACTATGTTTTTGATAACTATTACAATGTTCAGTCCTCGGGGCTTTTTTCTCAAATTGTGACCTCGTGGTTTGAATCGCCGGCCGTCGTCAAGGAGATATACTCCAAGGCAGACATCGCTTTACCCGATGTCTCCCAAAGAAAATTATCCCGGACTTTTAAAGCCATTCGGATTGAACCGGCGACGATCCATGTCTCTTTGACGGGAAGCAATCGCGATGAAGCGGAAAAATTAATTAATGCCGCCGCTCTTGTGATGCAAGATAAAACTAATGAGCTTGGCAAGTCCGATAAAGAAAGCGTCTATGATATTGTTAAATTCACGCCTATCGTTTCCGAGACAACGGCTGATTTGTGGCTTAATACTTTAATTGGTCTCATTGCCGGGTTAATCGGGGGGGTAATTCTGGCACTGGCCGTGGATTACTTTCGGAAAGGATAGTCGTCAAAGGCGGGACAATGTCCTTTTGGCAGGGTCTCTTTCGAAAAAAGGCAGTCGATATTAAACGACCGAAGAAATTTTTTGACGGCATTTTTTTTCAACAAAAGGTTCGGCGGAAATCCGGAAAAAGCACAAGAAAATGGATTGGGCAATCTTTTGTTCTGACAATATTTTTGATAATTTTTATCGCTCTGGGTTTACGCTATCTTTTGCCTGCGATTGAGGCGGCCGGTCTTTTCCGAGACGGCCGATATCTGATTTTATTTCAGAATAATTCAGAAATTAGATCCTCGGGCGGCTTTATCGGCTCTTATGCCGTCATCGAAATCAAAAATTTTGAGGCCCAAAATTTAGAGTTTAACACCAATATCTATGCTTTGGACCGGGCTTTTGCCAAAGAAAATTTTGTCGAACCGCCCGCGCCCCTTGAAAAAGTCCTTAAGGGGCAATCATGGGCTTTGCGCGACGCCAATTACGCCGCCTCATTTCCGGAAGCGGCCAGGGACATTACCCGATTCTATGGTGAGGAAACCGGCCAATCCATTGATGGAATTGTTGCCTTGAATGCTCAAGTGATGATTGAGCTCTTAAAGCTCACTGGTCCGATAAAAATGGCCAAGTATGATTTGACGATTAGCGCTGATAACTTCTATCGCGAGACCCAGTATCAGGTCGAAAAGGCATATTTCGAAAGTCCGGAGAATTGGGTTATAAACGAGCCAAAAACAATTCTTAAAGATCTTTACCCGGAAATTTTAAATCGGGCCCTGGAACATAAACTGTCTTTAGCCCGGCTTTTAAAAAAAGAGATTGATACCCGAGAAATTATTTTTTATTTTCAGGAACCTGAAAAACAGCAGGTTGTCCGTGAGCGTCAATGGGCGGGAGAGATTCCGGTAAATATTTTAGGTGATTATCTATATATAAATAGTAACAGTTACTCTGGCAACAAATCATCGCTTTCAATCCGGGAGAATGTTGACTACCAACTGACTGATGACTCTTCGGGCAATTATCGGCAGGCCGATCTTACGGTCAGCCGAGTCCATCTTGGCTCTTACGACTGGCCTGACGGCAAAAATACCGAGTGGGTGAGGATTTTTACGCCGGGGAACACAAAGTTTCAGGAAGCCAAACTTAACGAGAAAGATGTCAGTTCGGAAATTGAGGTGGGCACTGATTCGGGGAAAAATTATTTCGGCGTTGAGATCACTACCGAACCGGGGCAGGTAAATATTTTAAAGATTTCTTATCTTTTACCATTTGAGGAAGATTATCATCTTTTAGTTCAAAAACAGCCCGGGAGAACTCAAGACTCTTTATCTGTAGTCCTCAAAGGCAAAATGCTTTTTGATGGCGTCTTGGATCGTGATATAGAAATCTGAAGGATTAATGTCAAGAAAAGATTTTTATCCTCTATTTCCGCTCCAGCATGAATGAGGGATAATCTTATTCTTATCATATAGCAGCATGGATAAAATTAAGATACAAAAAACAGAAATTGTTGCTCGGGAAATACTCTTGTATTTTGTGGATTTTTTTCGTTTTACTATTCCAATTTTTGATAAAGCAGGAGTGTATCGAATTCCCTTTAAGGAGTATGACAAATTTCGGTTGAATGATAAAATTAAATTTAGTCACGAGATGCACCGGCTTAAAAGGGCCGGTGTAATTAAGAAATATATTGATGAAAAAGGGGAATTTATTGAGCTCACTCCCAAGGGCCAGAAATGGGTAAAGAAATATTTTACAGAGCAGTTAGAAATCAAAATACCTCAAAAATGGGACAAAAAATGGCGTTTGGTTATTTTTGATATTCCGGATACGAAGAAGAAAGAGAGGGACATTTTAAGAGAAAAGTTAGAAAGGTTGGGATTTTTGAAACTTCAGGAAAGCGTTTATGTTTTTCCTTTTGAGTGCAGTTTCGAGATCGAAGCGTTCAAGAAAATGTATATTATTGAACCTTATGTTCAATATATTTTAGCTGATAGAATTGAAACGGAAATTAATTTGTTGGAGGAATTTTACGATTTGGGAGTATTAGATAAACATAATATCTGAAATAACGATTGAAATAAAAATATAACATCACGATTTAACACCAATTAACACCAAATGCCAAAATATCTCCGAAAATATCCCCTAAAACCGCTGGAGCGGAAATAAGGGATAATTGAAGAGATCAAAACAAATAGAAGGTAAAGGTGAGGGTGGGGAGTATTTTTCAAGTTTTACATCGCAAGAAATTTTGATATACTATAAATAAACAAGATAAAGGATTCATCCCTATTTTTAGTTAATGGGCTAGAAGGTATTATTAGTGTCCGAAGCATCCGATTACACTGCCAAACACATCACCGTTTTAGAGGGTCTCGAGCCGGTCCGGCGCCGCCCGGCAATGTATATTGGCGGCACCGGTATCGAAGGTCTCCACCATTTAATTTGGGAGGTGGTTGACAATGCCATTGACGAAGCCATGGCCGGTTTTTGTAATCGGATTACGGTTGAACTTTTGCCGGAAGATAAAGTAAAAGTCACCGACAACGGTCGTGGCATCCCGGTGGATATCCACAAACAAACCAAGAAGAGCGCTCTCGAAACAGTGATGACAACTTTGCATGCCGGCGGGAAATTTGGTCAAGGTCAGGCCTACAAAGTTTCCGGCGGTCTTCACGGCGTGGGCGTTTCCGTTGTTAACGCCTTGTCTGGCTGGCTTAAGGCCGAAGTTTATCGGGACGGGAAAACTTATGTACAAGAATACTCCCGCGGCAAGGCAACCGGTCCGGTGAAAAGCGTAGGGGAGACAGAAGAAAATGGCACGACAATTATTTTCCAGCCGGACAAAGAAATTTTTAAAACATCCGAATTTTCCTGGGAAACAGTTTTGGGTCATCTTCGTCAACAGGCCTATTTAACCAAAGCGGTGACGATTACAGTTTGTGATTATCGTAAATGCGAAACCGAAGCTCAAAGAGGGGTTGAAAATTGCTATACCTTCTATTTTGAAGGTGGGATTTCTTCCTACGTTCGCCACATTAACAAATACAAAACTGCCTTAAACGAACCGCCCGCCTATTTCGAAAAAGAAATCGGCGGCATCAAAGTCGAAATCGGCTTGGCCTATACCGAAGATTTTAATGAGCATGTTTTTACTTTTGCCAACAATATCCACACCACCGAAGGCGGGACTCATTTGACAGGTTTTCGAGCGGCCATCACCCGGGCGATTAATGATTATGCCAAAAAAACCGAACTGATAAAGGGTGCCGAAGAAGTTCTTTCAGGGGAAGACACCCGCGAAGGTTTAACCGCAGTAATTTCCGTCAAACTTCCCGACCCTCAATTCGAAGGTCAGACCAAGGCCCGTTTGGGCAATCCGGAAGTCAAAAATATTGTCGAACAAGCCACTTTGGAGGGTTTAGGTTTTTATCTTGAGGAAAATCCGGCTCAAGCCCGGAAAATTATTGAAAAGTGTTCTTTATCGCTTCGTGCTCGTCTGGCCGCCCGAGCCGCTCGGGAAACCGTCATCCGCAAAGGCGCTCTTGAAGGTATGACTTTGCCCGGAAAACTGGCGGATTGTTCTTCGCGCGATGCCCAAAAAACCGAACTTTACATTGTTGAGGGCGATTCCGCCAGCGGTTCAGCCAAGCAGGGCCGCGACCGCAATTTTCAGGCAATTTTACCCTTGCGCGGGAAAATTTTAAATGTGGAAAGGGCTCGACTTGATAAAATGTTAACCTCTGAAGAAATTAAAAATCTGATCATCGCTTTGGGAACGGGAATTGGCGAGACGCTGAATCTTGCAAAACTTCGATATCATCGAATTATTATTATGACTGACGCCGATGTTGACGGCAGCCATATCAGAACCCTTCTATTAACCCTCTTCTATCGTCATTTTCCAGACCTTATTAAAGCGGGCAATCTTTATATTGCCCAACCGCCGTTATATGCCGTTATGCGTGGCAAAGAAAAACTTTATGCCTATAACGATAAACAGAAGGAAGAGATTTTAAAGAAAGTTGGAGATAAATCATCGCTGCAGCGTTACAAGGGGTTGGGCGAAATGAATCCGGAACAACTTTGGGAAACGACGATGAATCCGGAAAAGCGAACCTTGCTGGGGGTGACAATTCAGGATGGTCAGCGGGCCGATGAAATTTTTTCCATGCTTATGGGTGACGAGGTCGGTCCCCGTAAAAGATTTATCCAAACTCATGCCAAGAATGTTAAGAATTTGGATGTCTAAAAAAATTAAAGAGAGGACGATGTCTAAAAGGAAAACAATTGATAGCAAACGTGCCAGAGATCACGATCAGAAATTACAAAAACCCAACAGTTATTTAGAGACCCAAAAGTCCCATAAGGAATGGTACAATATTTCTGAAATGGGAAAACAACGAGGGAAACCGCGGGCCGTGCCCAGAAATTTAAAGAAACCCGGCGGTGTCAAGAAGCATAGTTTGAGAAAGGAAAAATGAATCCCGAAGAGCAAGATAATCAGGAAAATCCCGAAGAGAGCGACAGCATGAATCCGGAGGAGGAGGCTCACGAGACGGCGGTTTTTAATATTAATTCCACCAAAGCTAAAGAAGACAAAACCGACTATGGTTTGGTTCGCCAGCGAATTCTGGAAGAGGAAATGCAGGAATCGTATCTTGATTACGCCATGTCGGTGATTATCGCCCGCGCTCTTCCAGATGTTCGCGACGGCTTAAAGCCCGTTCACCGGCGGGTCCTTTATGCCATGTGGGAAACGGGTCTTAAATCCGCGGTAAAATATCGCAAATGTGCCGCCGTAGTCGGCGAGGTTTTGAAATCTTATCATCCCCACGGAGATATTGCCGTTTACGATACCCTTGTCAGGATGGCTCAAGATTTTAATATGCGGGCTCCTTTGATTGATGGTCAGGGAAATTTTGGTTCTCTCGACGGCGATTCGCCGGCGGCGATGCGTTATACCGAAGCGCGAATGAGTCAGATTGCCGAAGAGCTTTTAATAGACATTGACAAGAACACAGTTAATTTTTCCCCCAATTATGATGCTACGAAGTTTGAGCCCAAGGTGCTTCCCGCCAAACTTCCCAATCTTTTACTCAATGGCTCAATGGGCATTGCCGTGGGCATGGCGACCAACATTCCCCCCCACAATTTAGGCGAAGTCTCGCAAGCCATTCGCCATTTGATTGACTGTCCGGACTGCACGATTGATGACTTAATGCAGTATATTAAAGGACCGGATTTTCCTACCGGAGCGGAAATCTATGGTCTTGAACAGATTAAAGCCGCTTATACCAGCGGTAAAGGGGCAATTGTCATGCGGGCGGTTGCCCGCATCGAAGAATCAAAGCGCGGCCATCGAATTATCATTTCGGAAATTCCCTATCAAGTGAATAAAGGAGAACTAGTCGCAAAAATTGCCGAGCTGGTTAAGCTCAAAAAAATTGAAGGCATCAATGACTTGCGCGATGAGTCCGACCGCAAGGAAAAGGTCAGAATTGTGATCGAGCTTCGCGCTAATGCTTATCCCAAAAAAGTTTTAAATCGTTTATATGAATTAACCTCGCTTCAGGCCTCGTTTTACACCAACATGCTCGCTTTGGTTGACGGCATCCAGCCACGGGTTTTGACCTTAAAAAACATTTTGGAGGAATATCTTAAACACCGCAAAGAGGTTATCCGGCGGCGGAGCCAATATGAGCTCGACCGCGCCAAAGAGAGGGCCCATATCCTGGAGGGCTTAAAAATCGCTCTCAAATCGATTGATGATGTTGTCTCACTAATTCGGAAATCAAAAGATCGGGAGGAAGCGGGAAAGCTTCTTAAGACAAAGTTTAAGCTGACAGATCAGCAAACCGCTGCCATTTTAGAAATGAGGTTAGCAAGCCTAGCCGCTTTAGAGAGGGAAAAAGTTGAAACGGAGCACCAAGAAAAATTAAAAGCAATTGCAAGACTGACTGCCATCTTGGCCTCGGAGCAAAAGATTCTGGAGATTATCAAAAAAGAACTAAAGGAAATTGAAGAAAAATATCCCAGCCCACGGCGGACCAAAATCTACCCCGAATCTTTGGGCAAATTCTCCGCCGAAGATCTTATTCCTTCGGAACAGGTGATAATCTTGTTAACTCGCGGTAATTACATTAAACGGATGCCTGATAGCGCTTATCGAAGCCAGGTGAGAGGCGGCAAGGGCGTCATCGGGATGGAAACCAAAGAAGAAGATATGATAGAACATTTAGTGATTGCTAACACTCATGATGATATCTTTTTCTTTACCGACCGCGGCCGCATTTTTCACACCAAGGTTTATGAAATCGCCAGCGTCTCGCGCCTTTCCAAAGGTCAGGCGATTGTCAATATCCTCCAAATTTCTCCCGAAGAAAAAGTCACGGCGATGATCACCATCTCCCAAAAAGATAAAGAGAAATACCAATATTTTGTCTTGGCAACTGCCAGGGGTTTGGTCAAAAAAACCGATCTGAAATTGTATGCTAAGGTTCGACAGACAGGAATTTTGGCGATCAAATTAAAAAGCGACGACCGTCTCCGATGGGTCAAAGCAACCACTGGTCAAGATTCGGTTTTTCAGGTCTCGGCCAAAGGTCAATCAATTCTTTACCACGAAGGCGACATTCGACCGATGGGCCGGACTGCCGCCGGCGTCCGGGGGATTTTACTTAAAGGCGAGGACTATGTTGTTGCCACCGATGTTCTCCAACCGGAGCAGGTTTCAGAGGCCGATGCTTTGATTGTCTTAGAAAAAGGTTTTGGTAAACGAACGCCATTAAAATTTTTCAAAACCCAGCTTCGGGGCGGGATGGGTATGCGGGCGGCGAGCGTTACCCCGCGAACGGGCGAGATTGTCGGTATGCGCTTAACTTTTGGTAAAGATTATGATTTAATCCTTGCTTCCCAAAAAGGCCAAATGATTCGGATGGCCCTTTCATCGGTTAAAAAACTTCAGCGTGATACCCAGGGAGTGATTGTGGTCCGGTTAAATAAAGGCGACAAAGTCACTTCGGTGACGGTGATATCCAAGGGCGAAGATGACCAATCAGACAATCTTCTAACGCCGACATCGGCGTCAACGACAACGCCCGCCCCAAAAATTGATACAGATGTCGAAGTTAAACCGCAAGCCGCAGGCAAAAGTGAAAAGCCGAAAACAGAAGGTCAACTGCCCGACTGGGCGAAGGCTCATCGCGACGCGCTTCTTAAACCAAAGAAACTCACAAAGCCAAAGATGGAAATAATGCCAACCGGGAAAGACAAGGAGAGCACCCAAGAAGAAAAGTCCTCAAAGCCGAAAAAAGATTCCGATGAACCTAACTATTGGGGCGGCAGACTCCTTTAAACACAATTTCCTTGCTTTTTACTCCTTAAAGTGCTAAGCTTAAGCTGCCATGGCAAGGAAAAGACAACGAAAATTAAGTAAAAAAGAGGCCAAAGCGGAAAAAAAGTCAACCGTCAACCGTTCACAGTTTAGCGAAGAAAAAAAAATTATGAACGGTGAACCGTCGGCGGTGCGCAATATCGTCGAGGTTCCGGCGGTTTTGTCAGTACGCGAATTTGCCGAAAGTTTGAAGCTCCCGGTCACCCAAGTTATTTCCAAGCTTGTTCAAAATGGCGTTATGGCGACGATTAACGAACTGATTGATTTCGACACGATGTCGATTATTGCCGATGAGCTCGGTCTTAGAGTCACGCCCAAGGAGGAGAAATCAGCGGTTATAGAAATTATCAAAACGAAAAAAAACCTCAAACCTCGCTCGCCGGTCGTAACGATAATGGGGCATGTTGATCACGGCAAAACTAAACTTTTAGACGCCATTCGACATACTGATGTTGTTGCCACTGAATCAGGCGGGATTACTCAACACATTGGTGCCTATCAAGTTGAGGTTCGTCCAAATGACGAACCGAAATCCCGAGGCGGCAAAGCCGATCGAGGGAGCTCTCGACAAGCTCTGGATGATTTTGCGTTGACGCGCAAAATCACTTTTTTGGATACTCCCGGCCATGAGGCTTTTTCGGCAATGCGCGCCCATGGGGCCAATATTACCGATGTGGTTGTTTTAGTCGTGGCGGCAAATGATGGGGTTAAACCACAAACGGCAGAGGCCTTTGCCCATGCCAAAGATGCCAAAGTGGCGGTGGTGGTGGCAATCAATAAAATTGATTTGCCCGATGCTGACGTAGAAAAGACGAAAAGGCAGCTGGCGGACATCGGCCTTCTGGCCGAAGAATGGGGAGGAAAAACGCCGATCGTTGAAGTTTCGGCGAAACTTCAGAAAAATATTGAAAATTTGTTAGAAGTCGTTTTACTTGTTGCCGATTTGGCCGAGCTCAAGGCCGACCCGGATCTTTTGGCCGCCGGCGTCGTCATCGAGTCGCATATGCAGGCCGGTCGTGGACCGATTGCTACCGTTTTGGTTCAGGAAGGGACTTTAAGGCTCGGCGACCCCATCGTTATCGGACAGACCTACGGCAAAGTCAGAATTATGGAAAATTATTTGGGCAAAAAGATTAC
Organism: Patescibacteria group bacterium; assembly: GCA_035288145.1. Classification (GTDB taxonomy): domain Bacteria; phylum Patescibacteriota; class UBA1384; order UBA12157; family JAENIV01; genus DATEAX01. The sequence goes on from DATEAX010000041.1 coordinate 24,031, forward strand.
CTCGGCCGGTCCTTCGTCACCGGTGAGAATTGCTGGCCTTCAGGACCTGCCGGATTTTGGCGACCGCTTTTTGGTGGTGGAAAATGAAAAAACCGCTAAAGAACTGGTAAAAACCAAGACTATCAAGCGCCGCGTTCTTTCGATCGGCGAACTTTCCAAAGATATTAAAGAGGGCAAAACCAAAGAATTAAAAATTATTTTAAAGGCCGATGTCGGCGGGTCGCTGGAGGCGATTAAAGATTCTTTAAAAAATATTTCCTCGCCTGAAGTAAAAATGAATCTTATTCACGAGGGGGTCGGAGACATTTCCGAATCCGATATTAATATGGCGATTGCCTCAAGCGCATTAGTTATCGGTTTCCGCGTCAAAGCCGATGCCGATGTCATGAATCTGGCCCGTCGGGAAAATGTCAAAATTTCCATTTATGAAATTATTTATCAATTGCTCGATGATCTTTCCGCCGCCCTTTCTGGTCTTTTGGAACCGGAAATTGTTGAAACGGAACTCGGTCGGCTGGAGGTTTTGGCAGTTTTTAGAACGAGTAAAAACGAAAAAATTGTCGGCGGCAAAGTCACCACTGGTAAAATCCCAAACGGTGCTGAAGTCCGTCTTGTCCGCGACAAAGAAACCATCGGGGCGGGAAAAATTACTTCTCTCCAACAAAATAAAAAAGATGTTCCCGAGGTAAAAGAAAATTTTGAAGCCGGACTTAAAATCGAAACCTCGACGAAAATTTTAGTCGGCGATATTTTGGAGTGTTTTCAAAAAGAGGAACGGGCAAGGAAACTGGGGGTATAATGAAAACCGTCCGAGAATGGACGGTTTTTGTAAGATGGCGGCCGCCGGTTACACGAAACCTTTGGCTTAGGTTCGTTTGAGGGTAACCTCATCGGTTGCCCTCTCGCGATAGCTTATCTGCTAACCCTTACGGGGGATTTGCTCTCTAGGAGCCAGGAGCCCAGAACCTGGGTCTCCATCCTCTTCTTGGTCTACACCCGCGAAAGCGAGTGCACTTTCCTTTCGGACAGACCCTGCCATCGTCGAACCCACCGGGTCATTTTTTCTGATCGTCGATTTTGTCATCGCTTCCCATCCTGTACGAAGACAGGAAACGACCATGTCTTGCCTCCATAGATTGGCTTCGTGCCGCCTCACCATATCTTCAAGACAACCCAATTATAGCATAAAACTTATAATTTGTCAAGGGTTGGGTCATCTTGGCAGTAATTTTTGTATTTGACAGAACTTAACTTTTTTGTTTAAACTGAAGAGGCACCCAAGGAGGTTTGAAATTTTTAACCTTACTTCTCGTCTAATCGTCATTCGCAAAAAAATCCGTAATCGGATTCCCGAGGGCCTGATTGATTTTGGGCAGCGCAAGGTCCTGCCTTATGTGGCAATCATCATCATTGCCCTTTTTACGATGATTGCCGATTTAGCCAAAGCCCAAGAGCATAATGTTATCTATACTCCTTCGGAAGATGTTATGGACTTATCGCCGGCCGAGGTGGCCAAAGTCACTTCAATTATCGGGCCTTATACCGCGGAAATCGATGAGGATCCGGTCTCGGTGGCCTTGGCAATCGAAAACAAAGACTATCTTGGAAAGCCGGTGATTTCGGCCACGGAAATTACCGAGCGGCCCAAATCAGATGAAAAAAGAACCAAGACAATCATTTATACCGTTGAAGGGGGCGACACTTTGTCTAAAATCGCTTGGGATTACAGCTTGAAAATTGCCACCATTAAAGTTGCCAACGGTCTTTCTTCGGATATGATTAAACCCGGTCAAACGCTCAAATTGCCGCCTCAAGATTTGGATCCGGGGACGATAGCCAGCTTAAAAACCAAAACCGTCGCTGGGGTGGCCATCAAGCCGTTTAAGGGCACATTTCGCTCTCCCACCAGCGGCTGGCGGCTGACTCAAGGGTTTGGCCGGACTGGTTTTGAAAGATTTCATGACGGGATTGATTTGGATTGGGGGTCAGGAACAACCTTATATGCCGCGGCATCGGGAAGAGTTGTCAGAGCAACTCGAGGTTGGGGCGGGGGATACGGGACCCATATCGTTATTGATCACGGCGACGGCTTCCAGACTCTTTACGGACATATGTCGAGTTATTCGGTTGGTGTCGGTCAGTGGGTCAATCAAGGTCAAGTGATCGGCGTTATGGGCAACACCGGCTGGTCAACCGGCGTCCATGTTCATTTTAAAATTACTAAAAACGGTACCCCGGTTAACCCGCTGGATTATTTATGATTTTGGATTTGACATTTTGATTTTTGATTTTTGAGATTTTATTTTTTTATTATGACTGACGAAGCAATCATCAAAATTAGAGCCGGTGATGGGGGAAACGGTTTAGTGTCTTTTCGGCGGGAAAGATTTGTCCCTAAGGGCGGTCCAGACGGCGGCGATGGCGGCAAGGGCGGCGATGTTTATTTTATTTGCGACAATAATGTTCATACTTTAAGCGATTTTGCCCGGAAAAAAGAATGGCAAGCCGAAAGCGGAGAGCATGGTAAGACTAAGAGACAGCGCGGGAAAAATGGTCAGGATCTGATACTTCCTCTTCCGCCGGGAACAATCGTTACCGAAAGAGACCAAAAATCGGTTCTTTGCGATTTTAAAAAAATCGGCGAAAAAGTTGTTATCGTCCGCGGCGGCCTGGGCGGCTGGGGGAATGTTCATTTTAAGAGCGCCACTTCCCAATCCCCCGCTTTTGCCAAAAAAGGGGAACCGGGCGAAGAAAAGACTTTGCACATAGAATTAAAGTTAATTGCCGACGCGGGTTTAATTGGGCTTCCGAATTCAGGCAAATCCACCTTGTTGGCGCGGATTTCCAATGCTCATCCTAAGATCGCCGACTATCCTTTTACCACTTTAGAGCCGAATTTGGGCGTTGCCAAAATCAGTGGTAAAGAGTTTGTTATTGCTGATATCCCCGGACTCATCGAAGGCGCGTCATCTGGCAAAGGTTTGGGCGATAAATTCCTCCGCCATATTGAACGGACCGATGTTTTAATCCATTTGATTGATATCAATAGCCAAAATCTTATCGGTGATTACCAGACGATTCGCGCCGAACTTCAAATTTGGAATCCCCTGCTTTGCAAGAAAAAAGAAATTGTTATTTTAAGCAAAGCCGATACTCTGCCAGAAAAAGAAGCCCAAAAAATTGCCAAAGATTTGTCGGGCAAAATAAAAAAAGAGGTCTTCATTATTTCGGCTGTTTCCGGCAAGGGGTTAGAAGAATTTTTAGAGAAACTATTTTAGACCACTCCCACCTACGAGGTGAGATTTTTGCAGGTTAAGGGTTTGGATTTAGATGCTTGTTTAACGGCTCAGGGTGTGTGAGCCGTTGGGTTCTCAATTTTCTTGGCGTTGGATAACGTTCTCTTGTTAAATATAGGTAAGAAATTCCCCTTCTTTTATATTTTACTCTAGCAATTTTTGACATTTTTGAGATTTTGCATTCTCATAACCTATTTTGGGTTATACCACAATAGGATATACAATATAAACAAGTATGTCAAAGTCAATTTATTCAAAAGAATATAAAAGTGTTTTAGAAAAGCTTAAAAAAGCCCGTTTTGAAGTTGGGTTGAAGCAAGAGGACGTGGCCCAAAAATTAAAAAAGCCCCAATCTTATATTTCAAAAATAGAAAGGGGCGAGAGAAGAGTTGATATTACCGAATTAAAAGAGTTGGCAAAAATTTATAAAAAGAATATAAACTTTTTTGTTGAGTAATTATGTCTAAAATTCAAGAATTATTATCAGGCAAAACGGATCAAGTTAACTATGAAAAAATAGTCAAAGATTATCCGTGGATTATAAAAAGGGGACAAAATTGTATTTTGAGTCCAGATAGTGACGGTTTATTATGTGGTCTATTTATGTCCACTTATTTAGATTGGCGAATAAAAGGTTTTTATGATGGGAAGGTAATGTTGTTAGATAAAGATATTTCGGCTAAAGATTGCGTATTTTTGGATATGGAAGTTTTTAGAAAGGATATAAAAAGCGTTGGTCACCATATGGTCCAATTTAATAAAAAGAAAAGGCCGTCAAACTGGAATAATTATAAAAATTGCATCCAGCCAAACAATTTACGAAATTATGACGGATACAAGGACTTCCGCTTAAAATATCCGTTAGCGACTATACATTTTTTAATTGGGATAGTTGGCTCAAAAATAAAATTAACAATTCCTCAATCGGCTATTTGTCCATTGTTTTATGTTGATGGCGTGTTCAAAAACTTATTTGGCTATCCGGAAAATTGTATTGATTGGTTAAGATATTTAGATGCTAAATCAAATAAAAATAACTTGCATGAAATATTTTTTAACGAGCACTATTCTGTTTATAATTTAATGGTGGCCTTAAAGGACTTTTTTACGCAAATCAGTGAAATTAGCGAAAATAGAAATGGTAATGATAAAATAAAGATTTCTAACACAAAAGGAGAACCAGTAAACCCGAAAATGAGTGGCAAAACTTGCGAATTAAATGAAGAAGAAAAGCAAAAATCAGAAAAGTTTTTAAAAATTTTATCGGGATTGACGAATTGGAATTATAAAAAAGAAAATTGGCAGTGGGATAACTTAAAAATTTATCAGTTTAGTAAATTTGCCATTAAACCGAATAATAGAAATTTTGAAGTAATGATTGCCAAAAACCCAATTTCTTGGGCAATGACTAGCGGCTTAGCCATAGAATATACTATAGATGACAAAAATATTTTGTTAAAATAGTTTTCGACTAGTCGTTCCTTCCTCTTTAAGACGTTTTTTGGCTAATTCGCAATAGTCATTAGATATATCTATTCCAATATAATTTCTCTCTAATTGAATAGCCGCCAATACTGTTGTTCCGCTACCCACAAATGGGTCAAGTACAATACCTGTAGGTGGACAAAAACATTGAATAAAATCATACGGCAAACGATCGGGAAATGTTGCTGGATGTTGATGTTTAAGACGAGTACCATCTCCGGCTGTCATATACTCCCAAATTGTGCCACGACATTTCCTTAGGTTTATGGTAATTGGACGAGTAGCGATTCTAACACCATTAGTGAGACGAGTACCGCCACCAGTCATTGTTTTACCACCATGTTTTGACGGGATTTTTAATGGTTCTTTATTAAAGTATTGCGGCCGTTCTCCTTTCAGAAAAATTGGCATATATTCATGGTCAACACGGAAACGTTTATTCCACCAAGCGCCCTCTGCACCATATTTTCTGTAAATTACTGTTTCAAATAATTTAAAGCCGATGTTGTCAACCCAATCTATGATAGTTCTAAAAGAAGTTAGCGATTTGCCAAAATCTTTTGTTTGATCTTGGATAACCATAACTGCTATGCCGCCTTCTTTCAGAACGCGATATATTTCTTTACCGGTAGCGTGTAAATCGAAGCTAAAACCATTATATTTTCTGATTCCGTCGTAAGGTGGAGATGTGACAACTAAATCAATGGAATTGCTAGGAAATTTTTTAAGCTCGCTCACTGCATCGCCACAAATAATTTTATTTAGTGGCACTGTGCTAAATTTTTTTATTCCTTTTTGAGGTAATAATTCCGTTGCCTGTAATGCTTCTTCATTTTTAATTACATCAATAACAATACCTTGAATAACAATTCCTCTGTCTTTTTTAATAATTATTGGCTCAATAGTCTTATTGGCTGGCTGTAACCTTATGTACCCCTTTTCTTTGTAAAATTTTTTAAGCGTTGCTTCATAGTTATCTAATAAAGCAACTACCTTTTGTCCATTTTCGGCAACGCTTTGTTGTTTAACTAAAATTATATCGCCATCTTTGATGTTTTCATCTATCATACTATTACCCAAAACTCGTAAGGCATAAAATTCGCCAGAATGAGGAAGTTTATTTTGTGGCACAGCGATTGTTTCTTTGTCTTGTATTGCCTCAATTGGTTGACCGGCGGCAATAATACCGAGTAAAGGAATTTTTATCATTGTATTTATGTCATATATACCAAGAGCACGAGGTCTATTTTTGTCTCTTTTTAAATATCCTAAATCTTGGAGTCTTGAGATATGAAAATGAGCCGTTGAAACAGAAGAAAGTTTAAGATATCTTTTAACCTCTTCTAAAGAAGGAGCATAATTATGTCTGGTTATAAAGTTCCTGACAAAATCAAGAACTTGTTTTTGGCGTTTTGTAAGCACTTGACACACTCCTTTTTACTGATTACGATTATATTGTAATCGAAAATAAATCGAAAGTCAATTGTGGATAACTTTGAACTAAGAAAGGGAGTTAAAATGGCAAGAGAGAAAACAAGCCGAAGGGTAGCAAAAATTGCCTCCAAACAATTAAAAAGCAAAAGATCTTCAAAGCCAGCGAAAGCAACTGCCGGTAGTTCTTTGACGCAGTACGAGCCAAGACGCAAAATGAGGAAAAAGAAATAAAAATCATCAGAGAGGAAAATGAAAAATTATCATTCAATTATTTTAGATACTGAATTTAAAGATCCAGAATTTGTCAAAAAATGGAAAATTTTGGGCAAGAAAAAATCTCGTCTCAATCCTTGGTGGCAATTAAAAGTTGAAGTACCAGAAGATAAATTTGACGATTTTATTAAAGAAGGCCAAAAATTATTACTAAACGATAAATTTTATTTTCATATCTATTGTGAAGGCGAACTCTATTTCGTTTGGCCAAAAAGAATTTTTAAAGTCGACTCAGATAAATCAGATTGGCAAGAGATGCTTGATTATGCCAAACAGCGCCACATTCCAGATGATCAAATGGATATACCTGTCGTCAGCTTTGACACTGAAGCATATTAAATAAATGTAAAAAGAAAAAGCTCTCGGATTTCTCCGAGGGCTTTGAGATTTGAGAAAGTTTGTGTAAGCAAGCTGGACGGTTCGGAGTCTTTACGTGTAGCCACATTTTTCGCAAATGCCCTGGTGGTTATTTTCCCCTCCGCAATGACATGTCAGGGCATTTTCTTTGTTTTCCATTCTTCTCTCGCTCTGACAATTGCTTCATTCTCCCTTTTCCATCTTATCTCATCACATATCAGGAAGGCGATAAAGTAGATAACGAGCGAAGCACCGAAACACCCGAGATAGATCCATCCAAGAAGGTGGCTAGCCATGAAGTATGTCTTACCCTTGATCCAGTAGACCACCAACGTGGCGGCAAAGATACCAATCCAAGAAAAGAAAAGGATCTTTGTGCCGATCCAGGCATCTTGCCAAGAAGTGTCGGGCGGCCCAGGACTCCTTCCCGGCTCGTAATCTGGATCCTGCGGTTGATTGTCAGGTCCGTAAAACTGTCCATAACCAGTGTACATTGAGTTACCTCCTTATCGGAATGGCTTAATGATAGCGTAAAAAAGCAGGAAAATCAAGCGGCCGAACAGCAAGACATCGGAAAGCTGGTTATAATCGTGTATAATAAAGTCGAACTAAAAATCATCGAGGGGAAAAAATGAGCGAAGGTATTCGGATGAAAATATATGGTTATAACAAGACCGAGAGTACCTTGAGACCCCATGCGATCATCACTGATGAAAACAACAAAAAGGAAAAAGTAGTATTGACCGCGCTATCCGACGAAGAAGTTGACGCAAGAGCCAAGGAGTGGCTCAAAATAAGAAATTAATGTCCAATTTAACAAAAGTCCTCGTAATAACTGACTAATACAATCCGCCCTACGAACATATGAATTAAAGTTCCCTGGATGATATTCCTATCTTCTTAAGAATGTAGGAATATTGTCAAGAAAAGTTATAATGAAATTCAAGAAAAGTTATAATGAAATTATGGAACGAAAGATTGCCAAAAGGATGGAAAGGGTGTTTAAGGGCGTAGCTCATCATAAACGCGCCAGAATATTGGAATTCATTGCTAAACAAAATAACACAACGCTTTGGCAAATCAGCCAGGGTTTGGACATTGAATTTAGGAATGCCTCTCATCACACCGAGATGATGGAAAAAGCCGGCTTAATTGAAAAACAATATGTCGGCCGTTCAGTAATGCATTTCCTTACCCCATACGGCCAAAAAGTTTATGATTTTATGAAAAGCTTAGAATGAAATTCATAGAATCATACGAATATGCGAATATCATAAAGAGATATTTTTAATCAGCAGATTGTTTTATCCTCCTTCGCCCCGCTCTGGCGGGGCTTCGGCGGATTTCCACTCCGCCGAAATGGAGGAAAAGATACCGCCGACTCCTGTCGGCGGAGTGTCATATGGTGCTATAATTAAAATAATTAAAGCAAGAAAATAAAAAAATCACCTTCGGTTTTATGGGGAAAAGTTGTCAATGACTTTAAAATCCCACCTCGTAGGTGGGCGCTGGGATTGGGTCTGGGTCTGGGTCTGGCGCGGCTCTTGACAAACATTTGACATTTTAATATAGTTGTGATAGAGTTAAATCAAAGAATAAGGAAAGGGTGGAAAGAATTCATTCTT
>DATEAX010000042.1:0-3397 GCA_035288145.1 Patescibacteria group bacterium
ACCCGACTAACGATTTAGCGATTTTGAAAATTGAGGCTAAGGGCTTGCCGGTAGTTGATTTGGGCGATTCCAATGATTTGCAGACTGGCCAGTGGGTGGTGGCGATTGGTAACGCTCTGGGACAACTTCAAAATACCGTCACCGTCGGGGTGATTTCCGCGCGCGAGAGACAACTGGTGGCCTCAAGTGGAAACGAGCAGGAGGAGCTTAGCAATCTCCTCCAGACAGACGCGGCCATCAATCCGGGCAATTCCGGCGGACCGCTCGTCAATCTTTCGGGTCAGGTTATCGGCATCAACACCGCCATTGCCGGAAACGCCCAGAATATCGGTTTTGCCATTCCCATTAATCAAGCCAAAGGCGCCCTCGAATCATACAAAAAGACCGGCAAAATTATCAAGCCTCAACTCGGCTTGAGATACGCAACCTTAACAAAAGAAATTATCGGCAATTTGAATTTATCGGTTGATCACGGGGCGCTCATCACGGGCGGCCGGGGACAACCGGCGGTTGTTCCGGGAAGCCCGGCGGCGCTGGCTGGACTTAAAGAGAATGACATTATTTTAGAACTTAATGGCGAAAGAGTCGACGAGAATCATTCTTTAAGTGCTTTAATCCAAAAATACCAAGTCGGCGACGAAATTGAGATAAAGTATTTTAGAGATGGTAAAGAAAGTACTTTAAAGTTAAAACTGGGCTCGACGGAGTAAATCAAGCTCTGGCGGCTTTTTCAAGAGTTTCAACAACTGGTTCAAGTCCTCCATCCATAATTTGTTCTATTTTTGACCAAGATTTTTTAAGCCGATGGTCAGTGAGGCGGTCTTGGGGAAAGTTGTAGGTCCGGATTTTTTCACTCCGGTCACCCGTGCCAATCTGAAGACGCCGGGTGTCTCCCTGCTCTTTTACTTTTCTTTCTTCTTCGATTTGGTAAAGTCGGGCGCGCAGAACCGTAAGAGCCTTTTCCCGATTTTTAATCTGCGAGCGCTCGTCCTGACAGGTCACCACCAGGCCGGTCGCAAGGTGAGTGATGCGAACGGCTGAATCAGTCGTATTAACTCCTTGGCCCCCATGACCGCGGGCGCGAAAAACATCAACGCGAATGTCTTGGGGATTAATTCGGATGTCGGTGGCCAGCACTTCCGGAAGAACGGCGACCGTTGCCGCCGAGGTGTGGAGCCGGCCGGATTTTTCCGTTTTGGGAACTCGTTGGACGCGGTGGACGCCGGATTCGTATTGAAGTTTTTGAAAGGCATGGTTACCGAGAATTTCGGCAATAATTTCTTTAATTCCCCCAAGTGAAGTTTTATTGGAATTTAAGATTTTGACTTGCCAGGCCTTTTTTTCGGCGTACCTTTGGTACATCCGAAAAAGTTCTCCGGCAAAGATTTCCGCCTCGTCCCCGCCAGTGCCGGCACGGATTTCCAAAATCAGATTCTTGCTTGGGGTTTGAGCGTAAATCTTATCTTTAAGTTTTTCAATTTCCGCTTTGGCGAGTTCTTTTAAGGTAGGGTCGGAGGCGGTGCGGTAGAGATTTTCCGCCTCCTCGAGTTGTTTTTGATAACTCTCGTTCATTTTAGCCCTTTTTGGTTTTTCGAGTTTTCTGAAGGGCTTGAGTTTTTTTGAGACGTTCCTGGAATTTATCAACTCTCCCGGCGGTGTCGATAAATTTGGCGGTGCCGGTATAGAATGGATGACAGGCAGCACAAACTTCGACATGAAGTTCGGGCGAAGTTGAACCGACTTCATAAGTTGCCCCGCAAGAGCAGGTCACTTTAGCCTTTTCGTAATATTGAGGATGAATTCCTTTTTTCATAGTCACATTTTAACAAAAAATCATCTTTTATGCAAATCTAACCTATTCGTCCCCATACCTGGTATGGGGTAAGATGGTTAAAATAATGCTATAATATAATGGTGAGGCGAAAAGATCCTTTGGTTGACGGCGAAGTTTATCATATTTTTGATAGAAGCATTGCCGATTTTGTAATTTTTAATAATCGCGAAGAGCTTGAAAGAATGCGGCAATTGATTAAATATTATCAAACTAAAAGCAACGCCAAATTTTCTGATTTCATCGAGTCGAAGATAGTTGAGCGGCAAGGATTCAATAATGCGTTTAATATAATTTCTGAAGGTAAGGAAAATTTGGTTCAAATAATTGCTTATTGTTTGATGTCTACTCACATTCATTTAATTCTTAAACAGTTAAAAGAAAATGGCATTTCTGATTATATGAGAAAAATTTTGGAAAGTTATTCTTCTTATTTTAATGCCAAACACAGAAGAAAAGGGCCTTTGTGGGAAAGCAAGTTTAAAAACGTTTTGGTCACAAGCGAAGAACAATTACTCCATCTTACTCGATATGTCCATCTTAATCCCGTAACTGCTTTGTTAGTTAATAAACCGGAAGATTGGGTATTCTCCTCATACAACGAATATCTCTATAAGTTTAAAGAGAATAGCGCTATCTGTAAATTTGACGATATTTTAGAAATTAAACAGCCACTTTATCGGAAATTTGTTAACAATCGCATTTCTTATCAAAGAGAACTCGCCAAGATTAAGAACTTGATTCTCGATTGAACCTGCAACCCCATACCAGGTATGGGGTTGCAGGGGTTGCAATGGTTAGACAGTTACTATTCGTACGGCAATTATCTAAGACAAAGCCCCCGGGTTGCGCCGGGGGAGATGGATTGGGGATAATGAGGTCGGAAAGGGGGGTCGGTGGAAAGTTCAGTGTCGCCGGCGGAAGGAAAGTAAGCCGGCAACTCCGTCGCCGAGGGCGAGCAGACCGGATGGTTCAGTTGGCTACTCGAACTTGTTAACGTCGTGCCCGAGTAATGACATCCCACGTATCCAGGCATAGACCCGATCGCATGTCAGACACCAGGTGACGATGTCACCCTTTGTATATGGGATGTCAAGATCTTGGCCTTTCTTATCCGCTTTTTTGATAAATGTTACACCGACGGTAGCCATCTCTCCCCGGCAGTAACTACACCGGGGCGGCCAGAAGAAGAACGGGCGTCGAATCCGGATTGCTGAAATGGATTTAACGCCGATTCCTTCCCATTCGGAAAATCTCGCTACCCAGCGGAATGCAGCATCTCTAATCTTTCCGACAATTTCTGCAGCGGGTGCTGGCACACCATTTTCAGTCTCAACTTGAATATCATCGATAACCGTGCTCATTGTGCACCTCTAAGCGTGATGATAGCAATATTATATATTTCTTCTTGCCAAAAGTCAAGGTATATGATAAGATTTTTTTAGAGTATTTTAATGGAGTTCAAGGATAAATGACAATGCCAACTTTAATGGAGCTTTTGGAGGCCGGCGCCCACTTTGGCCACAAAAAAGAAAAATCTTTTCCTCGGGCAAAACAATTTACTTA
>DATEAX010000043.1:0-11398 GCA_035288145.1 Patescibacteria group bacterium
CAACTCCTCGGACTCGCGGATTTGGGGTATCTCTCCCAAAAGATATCTCATCGGCAAGGCTTGGTTTATCATCTGGCCTCTAAAATTTTTCGGCAAAGCCGAAAAGTAGTTTGGGTTTAACCGGTTCTACCCCATACCAGGAATGGGGATAAGGTTAAGGGTTTACTCCACTGTCGGTTCGTGGGAGCGGGCGAGATTTTCCGCCACATAGCCGATAAAAGGGAAAAATTCGCCCATAAAGCTTTCCAGGGTCACTGCCCGCTCGGCCGATTCGTACCACTCGGGTTTGCAGAACGGTTCCTTGGCAAAGCGCCTCGCCCATTCAACCTCGGCCCCCAAAACCACCGCATAGGGCAAAAATTCCTCAAATCTGTTCTGCAAAACCTCCTTGGCTTGAAAGATTTGCCGGGAAGCCAAATATTTCCTAAAACCCAGCCATTTTTTTAAGGTCTCTTGTCCCAGGGCCGAACGGGCGGGCATCAAGGGAGAAAGTTTGATTATCGCCAAGGCCGCCGCCATCCCCCCGACCCAGAAAATTAAGCCAAACTTCGGGTCCGCGCCGGTCAGCGCCCCCGCGATAAAACCAAGAAAGCTTAGGAAAAACAAACCGACGCCAGCGTACTTATATATCAGATGGACTTTGGCGGGATTTTTAACAAAATAGCCGTTCTTGGTGGCTTGGTTATAAACCCCAAGATAATATTGGGCAATTTTCCGGGAAAAAATATGTCGGCCAATGCGCATTTCCACATCGCCGACAGTGCTTTTGATCGCCGAAGACAAGAAAATCTTTGAAAGAAGAACCCGCTCATAGGCCGAAAGTCCCGGCACGGTCTCGATGTCGCCGAGTTTTCTTTTGCCAAAAGTAAATTCCTTTTGACCCTTGTTGACGATCAGAATATAATCTCTTCTGGCCAAATCAATTAAGGTGGCGGCGATTTCCCGAGCACCGACATTACCGTCAACCAAGACGCCAACGATGGCGGGCGGGTCTTTGGTCGGCGGGGCGCTGAAAAAGCCGCTTGCCAAGAAAAATTGGTTCCGGCGACGCCTCAAAATCATCGTTGTCATCAAAATAATTGTCAGAGCGGGTAAAACAATCGCCACATAGAGCCAGACCTTCAGGGGAAATCCTTCAATCGTCAAGAGCCAGCGCTCGGAAACACTCGGCTTAACTAGCCCCTTGGGCAAATCAGCAACAATCGTCAGCATTGCCTGGGGCGAGATATCGCGGGCTTCATAAACAAGGGTCTGGGGATCAAGCTGGAAACTCTGATAAGAGCCGACCCCGTGAACCGCATAAATGATTTGGCGGACCTCGCCCGAAGGCGCGGCCGGGAGATGGACTGTCCCCTGGAAACTTCCGATAAACCGGCCCGGGCTGTTAAAAACCATGATTCTTAATTCGTCATACTCTCGATAAAAATTCAAGGCCTCATTTCTTTTTTTGCCGTCAATGGTGACTTTGCCCCTGGCGGTAAGATTAATGTCCATTGTCACATCGCTGTTTAGGCCGGCCCCGGGCGGAAGGGTAACGGAAGCTTCAAGCGGTCGCGAGTTTTGCCAAAGAAAATATCCGCCCAAGCCGATGATTAAAAGGCCTGCGAAAAAGAGGAATTTCCGGCGGTAAAATCCCGCTCCGCCCAGAAGAACATTAATAAGTTCCCATTTTTTCAAAAACCCTCCTTCTGTCTCTTTGTCTTATCTTGTCAACTCAAAAATCAAAAGTTCTAAACCAACTCTTGGTTCTATTTTACCAGTTTTAATCATCGTTTCAAAATTGAGGATTTTGCCGTAGATTGCTTTCAAATCTTCAAGGGGATAGAGTTTTAACAAGGGCCAGGTCTTGGTGACGACATAGGGATGAAGGCAAAGTTTTCGCGCCATTTGCCCGCTCGAAAGCCGCTCATTTCGCCCTTGTGCATCTTTGAGTTGGAGTAAATTGCGGTACTGATAGCCAATCATCGTCAAGATATATATTTCCGACATCCCCTGATTAAATAAATGATAGAGCCCCTGCATGGCCCGGGAGATGTTTTTTCCGGCTGTATTCTGAATCAAATCGAAAATATCCCCTTGAACTTGGGGCTGAACTAAAAGGTCAATCGTCTCCACCGTCACCCTTTTTTGATAAGTGAGAAGTTTTGCCAGTTCATTATTCATCCGCCAGAGATCACTGCCGACATATTGAACAAGTTTTGCCACTGCCTGTGCCTCGATCAGCCCGCGACGATTTGCCACCTCTTTCCTAATCCAGCGATGCAAGGCAATGTCATCAAGGATTTTAAATTCCTGGGTTTTTCCGGGTAAATTCAATCTCCGAAAAAGCGCTGTCCGGCGGTCAGGATTGCCCTCTTCAACAAAAACCAAAACCGTTGTTTCGGGAACCTTTTTTAGAAAATCAGCCACTTTCTCCCGAACCACGCTTAAGCCATTCTTAAGGAAATTTTCGATGATGACCAGCCGCTTGCGGCTTAAAAAGGGCATTGCCAAAATCTGACGGACGATTTCTTCAAAACTGACTTTTGCGCCCTCCAAAATTACCAAATTGGTCTCGCCCAAAGAAGCAGAGACAAATTTCTCCTTAAGATTTCTTAACTTTTGGGAAAGACGAAAGGTGTCTTCGCCATAGAAAAAAAGAATCATGAAATTAGACATCCGACTTACCGCACACAGCTATTATACCTTACAGCGGAAAGCTGTTAGCAGTAAGCAGGATAGCATTAAAATATTGCTTTTACCTCAATGTTATAATATCATATGAAAGTCCCGCACCTCACAATCCAGGAAAGGAGGAAGAAGAAGTGATCGAGACGATCGAAGTCGCAGTAGAAGCAGTCACCAGCAACATTGTCATCGCCGGTCTTGAACACAGGATAGCGGAAGCCAAAGATTTCGACCTTGCCAAAAACTACCCCCAGGCCTTCCGAGATGTCGGCATCTTTATGGAAATGATTGATGTGATGGCGGTCGCTGTCCCATTTTGTCCCCCTTGGCCCCACGAGAAATTTGGCCGTGTCCCTTACACTATCTTCCGGACCGGCTACGGACCGATTCCGGCGATTGTCGGCGCAGTCAATGCTCTTTTCTACGGCGCTAATTTCGCCTTTGGTCTTGTTTGTTTGATTGACGGCCACGATTCGGGAAAGATATTTGTTGGGCTGATGGCGCTTAACAAAACCAACTATCTTCCCAACAAATGGGTTCCGGAAAGTTTCCTTGCCTCAATAGTTAAGTCCGCCGACAGCGACATTACCGACATACTATTGGACAAGGCAAATCAAAAATTGGCAGAAAGAGGTAAGCCCCCCATTTATAATGCCGAAATTGAAATTCTCCGTCAGTCAGCCGGAGACGAAACTGCCCTTCCTCAACTCTTCGAGATGCTAGAAGGTACCTCCCCTTCTTCGAAACATTTCGTCATCCTCGTCTGGGAGGGCGAGTACGGCCAAGACGCCATCCTCATCCAAGTCCCCAGTCGTTGATTATTTCCTAACCCTTCCCCCGCCATCCGGCGGGGTTTTCATTTTAGAGCAGCTTTTCCTGCCGGTGATTGGGGATTTCAGAAGGCAACCGCGAAATCAGCGACTTAAAGCCGAGTTGATTGAAAAATCTGATGACATCGGCTTTGTTATATTCATGGATTCGCGCGTCTTCGAGCCGAAATTCCAGCGGGGCATCGGTGGAAATCTTTGACAATTTTTGCGATAAAAACGCTTGCTCTTTATTCTCTGAAAGTAAGGTATGTGATTTTCCGCTAATTTTTTCTAAATTTTCATAAATATTTTTTAAACTGCCAAAATCAGTCATCAACTTGGCGGCGGTTTTTTCCCCAATCCCTCTTACCCCAGGTATATTATCCGAGACGTCTCCCTTAAGCGCCTTAAAATCAACAAACTGTTCTGGTTTTAGCGAATACCGTTCAATCACCTTTTGCTTATCGTAGATTATCGCCTCATTCGCACCCCGCCCCATGGCATAAACTTTTGTTTGATCGTCAATAAGCTGGAGCAAATCCAAATCGCCTGTTACTATAATAAATTCAATATTTTTGCATTTTGATTTTTGCATTTTGATTTTTGCGACAACAGTCGCTATTATATCTTCTCCTTCATACCCCTCAACGCCGAAAACGGGGATATTAAAAATCTTAAGCATTTCCATCACATAGGGAATCTGGGATTTGAGTTCGTCGGGCGGCGGAACGCGGTGGGCTTTGTAGGCTGCATACTCTTTCTTGCGGCGCGTCGGCTTGGGAAGATCAATGCCAACGGCCAGATATTCCGGTTGGAGCTCCTTGATTGCCGAAAGAAGGGCGCCTGTAAAGCCGTAAACCGCATTGACGAGCCGACCGTCAGCGGTTGCCAGCGGCGGGATGGCATGGAATGCTCGATGGATTAAGGCAAAAGCGTCAATCAAGACCAAACGATTTTTGATCATGGCTGTATTATACTTTGTGTGTAAATATATGCAAAATCGCGTTAAAGCATGCATTGACAAATGATATGAAATAGTATATAATTGGTTATATTAGGATATAATATGCTATATAAAAATTTATCGATGCTTTCGCTCAATCATCAAAAAGTCCTTTCTTACATGGAAGGCAGAGACTATGCTACCACGAGTGAAATATCAGAAAATCTCGGTATTTTGCGTCCCACCGTAAGGCAGACATTGCAACGGCTCATAAAGCTTGAATTGATTACCAGACAAGGTCTTGGGCGCGGCGCCTACTATTTTCTAAAACACGAGGATGAAATTTTTGATAGCAAAGGAAATAAGCTCGTTACTGTTTATAAAGGGAAGAATTCATTTAAGATAATGTTTAAAGAATTACAGTTAAATCTCACCGGAGATGATTTTTATTGGTCTTTTGCGTTCAAAAATGAATATTACGACCAAAACCTTGGTCAATTTCTCTTGCATTTTCACCGAACACTTACAAATCGCGGAGTTGATGATCGTACTATCGCGATGGTTGATGTCCGAGATATCATTTTGCATACCTATCAAAGCGCCCCAGCTCTAAAAATTCGCTTTAGCGATAAAGACCTGCCTACAGGAATGATAATTCTTAAAGACCGCATTATTACTCTTGTATGGGGCAAAGCTCCGATTGCAATTATGATCAAATCTCCAATAATTTGTAAAAGGTATCAGGACTTTTTTCTTAGCGCATGGAACGCTGCTCTGATAGACGAACTACAAAAGGCAGAAGTTGTCGTAAAGCCGGGGAACACGCCGATTGTTATACCACGAGAAACAATTTACGGCGTTCAAAACTTGATTATCAAAGACGAAACCCGCAATTCGACTTATACATTCAAAGACCGCTTGGCGTATGAAATGATTCGGCCACTTCTTGAAGAAATCCGTCAAAAAAGAATGCCGTCACCAATGACATTCGGCTCAATATCATATGGCAACACCGCCAGGGCTATGGGGTATTATGTAGCAATGCTTAATAAAATGGCAGGTAAAGAAATTGCCAGAGCAGTTGTTTTTATTCCTCCAGAAATTGAAAAAAAAATATTTGGCCCAGATACCGAAGGATATTCTATACCCGCCCGTGAGGTTATTAAAAGTATTCGAAAAAATTGTTCAGTTATTCCAATTGATTTGAGTAAAAAAGTATATCGGGCCAAAGATCTCGAGAACCTCGCGCGAGAACGCAACCAGGTGATAGGCAAGTTTGTTGATATTACAGAAGGGCTCAGCCGTCCGGCGTATGTAAATATTATTATTGAGGCCGTTGAACAACAACTGCGATTTTCGCCCGACTACGTTATTGTTCCTTTCGGCGCCGGTATTCTCTGCAATGAAATTATTGACTATGTGGACGAGCACAAGCTAAAAACAAAAATTATTCCAGTCAGTAGCGGCAATCCAGAGACCATTGCGGTTATGCTTTATGGTCCGATTTGGGTTGATACTGAGAAATTGGAAAAATACGGAAAGGCCTTCACTCGCCACGAGCCCCTTGATCGAAAAGGACGCCCTCGAAAACCATATATTGTTTACCACGTGAGCGATGAGGATATTCGAGATGCCATGAAAGAACTTAAGAAAAATGATATCGTTGCCGAACCAAGCGGAGCAAGTGGTATTGCATTACTCAAAAACCTCAAAGCCATCGATCCTAAATTCGATAAAGATAAACATACTGTTTTGGTAATTGATACAGGCGACGGAATCCTTAATTATAAGTAAACAAAGCGGTTTTTAACCATAGCCATATTTTATCAGCTTTAAGATATAAAAAAAGCCCGCCGCTGGCTCTTGAATGTTCGTTTATTCGGCTTCCAACCTATTTGACCATGCCCAACTGGGCTTCAATTCGACTCAATCGTCGCTTGAGTTCTAAAAATTCATCCCTTCTTACCATTTCGGTGGCGATAAATTCCAAATTGGAAATATCTTTTCTTATCTGAAGTTGGCCTTTTAATAATTTAGTGTGGGCAGCATCGTTATCGTCAAAACCGCGCTTAGTCATAGCGGCCAAACTACCAATTTCTTTTCCAATATAGTCCTTTAATTCCTTATCAGAATCATTAATATTCTTTTCAACCGAAATGTCAACGATCTTTTTAATTTCTTGTAAGTCATTTTTATCTAAAGTCATCTTAACTCCATAGTCACTATATTAAAACATTGTTTTTTATTGTCAAATTATGCTCGATGGATTAAGGCAAAAGCGTCAATTAGGACCAAACGATTTTTAATCATCAGCTTGCTTCTCTTCTTTTAGTAAGGAGCTCTTTGGCGATTTTCCGGTCGGACCAAGGGATTTTTTGGTCTTTGACAACCATGCACTCCTCGGCACCCTTGCCGGTAATAATGACAATATCGTCGGCGCGGGCAAGCTCAAAAGCTTTTTCGATCGCCTCGCGCCGCGAAAGGATTTTAAAGAAATTCTTGCCGGGAATTTTGGGATTGCTTTTAGTTTCGCCCCGGTTTACCCCACTGGCAACCCCTTCGATGATTTTTGCCGGATCCTCGGAATAGGGGTCCTCGTCAGTGATGATGACCACCTCGGCAAACCGGCCGGCCAAAGCGCCCATAATCGGCCGTTTTGAGCGGTCGCGGTCGCCAGCGGCCCCCAAAACGGCAATTAACCGGCCTTTTTTACTCATCGCCAGAGTTTCGTAGATTTTTTCCAAGGCATCCGGCGTATGGGCATAATCAATAATCACCCCAAAGGGCTGGCCCAAATCGATTTTTTCCATCCGGCCGGGAATGGTCATAATTTTTCCAAGTGCGGTTTTGGCCAGTTCCAAATTAATCTTGAGGTTATAGGCGACCGCCAGCGCCGCCAGGGTATTGTAAATGTTAAACTTGCCCGGCAGATTCAAGTTAATTGCCACTTGGGATTCGGGCGTTATCACCGTAAATAAACTGCCGGTCGGTTCTAAAATAATCTTTTTCGCCAAAAGATCGGGCTTGCGGGGACGCCCCTGCTCCGGACTTTCCGTGCCGTAGGAGAGGGTTTCCTTTACCCCCAAATCCAAAAAATAATTGGCGGATTTGTCGTCCATATTGATAATCGCCACCTCGGCTTCCTTAAAAATCCTTGCCTTGGTATTGCGGTATTCTTCATAGGTTTTGTGATAATCCAGATGATCGTGAGTGATATTGGTCAGCACGGCAATTCTTGGCTTAATCCCCCAAATCCGCTCCTGGGCGATGGCGTGCGAGGTTGTCTCCAGGACCAGCCAATGGCAACCGGCTTTGACCGCCTCGCGAATGAATTTTTGCAGAGCAAAAGGCGAAAGGGTGGTCATTTTGCTTAAATTCTTCCATTTTTTGGCGCCGATTTGAAAATCAATCGTCGTCGCCATCGCCACTCGATAATTGGCGGCCTGGAGGATTTCCGCAATCATATGGCAGGTGGTGGTTTTGCCGTTGGTGCCGGTGACGGCAATCACGCGGATGTTTTTTGCCGGGAACCGATAAATGAGAGCCGCCAAAATTGCCCGGAATTTATGCGTCCAGGAAATGACGGCGGGAGGCAAAATTTTTCGCAAGTAAGACCTCATCAAACCCCCATTGGATAACATACTTGAACTTATCAGCCCGCTTCGGGCCATTTGGCTGAAATAAGCAGTTTTTCTGCTACCAATTTTTGCTCATAGAGTTTTTGCCAAATTTCTTCGCTAACATAAGGCATAAAAGGATGGAGGAGCTTGAGCGTTGTCACCATAACATAGAGCAGGATTTCGGGATTTTTTTCTTTTTTTGACGCCTCTAAGTAGCCATCGGCAAAATCGTGCCAGATAAAATCGTAGAGCGAATGGGCCGCCTGGCCGAAGCGGAAATTGTCGAGGTCATTATTAACAGATGCGATTAAGTGATTAAGTGATTGGGTGATTTTCTTATCATCGTCGGTTTTTAGTTCAATTTTGAATTTTACAATGTCATTTTGCATTTGCAAAATTGTAAATCTTGCAATGTTCCAAATTTTATTGGCAAATTTCCGGCCGGCAATAATGGCCTTCTCGTCAAATCTGATGTCCTGAACGCCGGTATTGATGTATGCAAGACCGAATCTCGTGGCGTCGGCGCCGTATTTATCGATGAGTTCCAAGGGGTCAACGCCCGTGCCTAGCGATTTGGCCATTCTTTTGCCTTCGATGTTAAAAATCGTCGGGTGGATATAGACGATTTCAAAGGGCTTTTGACCAGTAAACTCGAGTCCGGAAAAAATCATCCGCGCCACCCAAAGATAGAGGATGTCGCGGGCGGTAGAGAGCACGGTGGTCGGATAAAAGTAGGCAAGATCATCGGTTTTTTTGGGCCAGCCTAGGACCGCAAGCGGCCAGAGGGCCGAGGAGAACCAAGTGTCCAAGACATCATCGATGCCGTCGATGGGAATTTTATGGCCAAACCAGATTTGGCGGGAAATACACCAGTCGCGGAGATTTTTCATCCAGTCAAGATAAACCTTTTCCCAGCGTTCGGGCACGAATTTAATCTCCCCTTTTTCAACCGCCCGAATCGCTGGTTCTGCTAATTTTTTCATTTTGACAAACCATTGTTTTGAGAGAAGTTGCTCGATTTTTTTGCCGCAGCGGTAGCAATGGGGAACTTGATGGGTGTAGTCCTGAATTTTCTCAAGCAAGTCTTGCGATTCTAACTCGGCTATGATTTTTTCCCGCGCCTCCAGGACCTTTTGACCTGTAAAATCAAACCCCTGGGGTTTGATTTGGGTGATTTTACCGGTTTCATCAATAACTTTGATGCTCGCCAATTTATGACGTTCACCGATTTCAAAATCACTGGGATCATGGGCCGGGGTAACTTTGACGGCGCCGGTGCCGAACTTGGGATCAACTGACTGATCGGCAATAATCGGAATTTGCCGATTGACAATCGGGATGATTACGGTTTGACCGATAATACTTTCATATCTTTTATCATCGGGATTAACAGCCACCGCCGCATCCCCCAGCATTGTTTCCGGCCGGGTCGTCGCCACAGTGATATAATTTTTTAATTTTACATTTTCATTTTGATTTTTGAGATTTGATTTTTGAATTTGGTATCGAATATACCACAATTTTCCATCCACTTGTCGATGTTCGACTTCGATATCGGAAAGAGCGGTTTGACAGCGGATGCACCAGTTAATCACCCGCTCGCCCTGATAAATCCAGCCCTTTTCTTGGTAATGCAGGAAAGCTGCCTTGACCGCTTCGACGTAATCAGAGTCCATCGTATAACGCTGGCGGGACCAGTCGCAGGAACAGCCGAGTTTTTTGAGTTGCCCGATGATAATGTCGCCGTATTTTTGAACCCACTTTTCAACTTCGCGGGCAAACTTTTCCCGGCCCAAATCCTGCCGCGATTTGCCTAGCTTGGCCAACTCTTTTTCAACAACATTTTGAGTGGCAATGCCAGCGTGGTCAGTGCCCGGCACCCAAAGAGTGGGCACGCCCTTCATTCGGGAGCGGCGAATCAAAATATCCTGAATGGTGTTGTTTAGGGCATGGCCCATATGGAGCGAGCCGGTAACGTTAGGCGGGGGAATGACGATAGTAAAGGGCTTCTTGCTCGATTCGATTTTCGGTTCGAACACACCGGATTTTTCCCACATTTCATAAATTTTATCCTCGGTTCGCTTAGGGTTATAATTTTTTTCCAAGTCATTCATAGTTAAAAATTTCCGCGACACGCTTTGCGTGGCCATAGTTTTTTGGCAAGTCTTTCATACTACTTCTTTATAGAGTTTTTATAGAGTTTAATCATATTTTAATTTTCATTGGAATTTCAATTTAATCTTATCACAATAGATTATTCAGAGCAATTTAAAATATACAATTAATGATCAGAGTAAAATCTAACCATTTTCGTGCGGTCGCACCATTTTAGTTAGATTTTCCTTATTTAAGTTTGAATAAATTCATTAATACATCTCTGTTGTCTAATTCCTCGACTATTAAATAATGGATGAATTTTCGAGCACGGCAAAGTTCAATCAAATCCTCTGTTTCATCAGCAGTATTGTAGGGGCAAATCCAGACGCTCTCCTGCAATTGACGATAACCAATGTCTTGTAATCTTTCTCTGAAAAAGTTTCTCATTCTTCTTTTAGTTTCGGGAATGTCAAAAATAACAATTCGCCATTTGCCATCCCATTTTTTACTTTTTCGCAAGAATTTTAAGATTTTGAATTTTCCCTTAAGCGTGGCCTGAATTTTTTTGCGGCCGTTCTCTTCAACTTCTTCTAAATATCCCTCCCTTTTGAGACGGCCGACAACATTATAAAAGGCCTGCATTTCAATATGGTCTCGGATTTGCAGTTCGCGATACAGAAACCCCGAGGGATTATAAAGAGTTTCTTTAAATAGCAATCCCTTCTCGACAAGAAATATAAGTATCTTTTGTGTTTTGGTTAATTTCCGCATATTTCTATCTTAAATATATAACCATTTTGATGCGGTCGCAATATATTGGTTAGATTTTTCTTATGTTGGAGGAATTATCAGGGAGTCCTAAATTTGCATCGGCGTTGATGTTTTTGTAAGTCGTATATTTTTTGGGACTCTGATACGCCGCGGCGATACCAATCATAGCGGCGTTGTCGGTGGATAACTTAAGGGATGGAATATGGAAGGATGGATGATGGGGTAAGCATGATACCGCTTTAGCCATTTGTTGTCTTAGCTCCCGATTAGCGGCCACTCCGCCGCAGAGGCAGATGGACTTTGGGCGATATTCGTAAGCCGCCTGAACGGTTTTGCCGATTAGGATATCAATGACGGTCTGCTGGAACTCGTGAGCGACAAGTGATTGATAGTGATTGATAGTGATTCGTTGTGATTGGAGTTCTTTGACTTTGTACAAAACCGCGGTTTTTAAACCAGAGAAACTAAAATTATAACCTTTGCGGTCGAGC
>DATEAX010000044.1:0-2804 GCA_035288145.1 Patescibacteria group bacterium
TTAAACGCCTTGAGAAAAGATTCCGGATAGCTTTTCAGAAGTTGCTCGGTTAGTTTGACCTTGAATCCCGCCCTCTGGAATGCTATTTTCCGCTATGTTTGTTGCTTTTGGATTAATATTCCAAACCACCCAGTGGACCCATGTGCCCATCGGCGCGTCGGGATCGTCCATAATCAAAACCAAACTTTTGGCGCCTTCAGGAACATCCGCAAAGGCCAGCGGCGGATTGATGTTTTCGCCGTCGCAGGTGTACTTGGCAGGGATTAGTTGATGATGCAAAAACGCCGAGCTTAAAATTTTCATCCCTAAATGTCCTTTCTTAAAAACCAAAGAACGCCGATGACTAAAAATTCCAAAGCGCTTGCCAAAAAAACGGCGTAAGACCATGGGTCGATTTGATTATAAACCATCGCCTTGGTGGGGTTAAAGTAGTAAAAGTAAGAAAGATATTTAAGATTCCTTAAATTCTCGTTAATGGCCGAGAGGATATTGAGAACATACATTGAAACTAAAATCAGCCCGGAGACAAAAAAGACTTTTCCTCTCTCGGAAAAAATGCTTGAAAGAGAAAATCCCAAGCTCAAAATCGCCTGACCAAACATCAGCCCCAACAAAGTCAGGGTCAAAAAATTTTCCGTTTTAAAATCAAGATGGTAGAGCCGGGCGATGGGCAGAGCGGCAAAAATGGATGCCGCGACAAAAATCAGCAACATTAAACTGCCGGCTAAATATTTACCAAAAAAAATTTTCCAGCGGGGCAGGGGATTGGCCAGTAAAATTTCCATGGTTCCCTTTTCAATCTCGCCCGAAAGAGCGGCGCCGGCAAATCCAACGAGCATAAAAATCATCATCAAAGGCCAAATAAAGGAAAATTGCTCGGTGGCTAAAAAACCCTCAAGAGTGGTAAAATTTTTAATGTCGAAATTAAACGCCTTGAGAAAAGATTCCGGATAGCTTTTCAGAAGTTGCTCCAGATTCGCCGACTGATTTTTGAAGGCCGGAAACAAACCAATGTACATCCATAAAAGAACGACGCTTGCTAAAATATAGATTGCCAAAAGGATTCGCCGGTCTTTGAATGCCCGGAAGAAAATTGTTTTCATTTTACTCCAATCTGGGAATTTCCTTTAAATCTTGGTCGCCATCCGCCTCCGCTTTTGGTATTCCACTCTGACTACTCATCCCTGCTCCATCCGAGACGCTTCGATGGACTTCGGCTCCTCTCTGCGGAGCTTCATAGAATTCCAGGAAAATTTCTTCTAAGCTGGCGGGGTTAATTTCCAAACTCCGAAGATTAAAATTTCCTAATTTTTTAATCAAAGGATTCAGATCGCCGCGGACGGCCAAAATTAAACTGTCAGCGGTTTGATTTTTAATTTCGACATTTTCCGACAAAAAATCTTCTTTCGAGAAAGAATCAATAAAAGCCGCTTTAACAAGATGGACTTTTTTTGCTTTAAGATTGGCGATGGTTTCCACGCCCGCCAGTTTGCCATCTTTGATAATCCCCACCCGGCTGCAGAGCCGGTCAACTTCGGTTAAATTGTGGGAAGACATAAAAATCGTCGTTCCCCTTTTCTGAAATTCTTCTAAGAGTTCGTAGCAGGCATTCTGCAATAATGGATCCAGCCCCAGAGTCGGCTCGTCCATAATAATTAATTCCGGCTGAAAACTTAAAGCTAAAACCAGCCCGAGTTTTTGCCGGTTGCCCGAGGATAAAGTTCGGGTTTTAAGATTAAGATTAAGATCCAACATTGTCGCCAGTTTCCGGCCGACTGATTTTCGGTCTCGCAAATTTTCCACAAACTCCAGATGGTCTTTGCCGGTCCAGCTGTCGTAAAGCCGCACCGCTCCCGGAAGATAGCCGATTTTCTTTTTAACCAGCGCAGACGCCCGATGATGGTCGAGACCAAAAATTTTAATTTCCCCTTTTTGGGGCTTAAGAAAATCCAAAAGACAGCGAATGGTGGTGGTTTTGCCGGCGCCGTTGGGCCCTAAAAAGCCGAAAATTTCCCCCTTTTCGACTTTGAAAGAAATGTCGTCAACGGCTTTGGTTTTGCCAAAGAATTTAGTTAAATTTTTAACCTCAATGACGGCCATGGTTAAATTCCCGCCTCGCCAAGAATCCGGCTGTCAATTTCCATCGCCGCTATCGCTCCCTCGCCGCCGGCGACAATCGCCTGATCGGTCATATCGTTGCAGGGACCGACGGCAAAAAGATTCTTGAGAGAGGTTTCAAATGTTCGCGGATTGACTCTAATGTAGCCCTCGCGTTCTCGACGAACATTGATGCCGCCCTTTTTTAAAAAACCGTCTAAATGCTGGTGGCCAAGTTTGGTAAAGAGGACTTCGGCCAAAACCATTGTCCCGTCCGCCAATTTGATTTGCTTTAAGATGCCGCCTCTTCCGATTAAGGCCTCAATCGGGCTTAAATAAATCTTGATCCCGGCTTTCCGGGCTTTCTGGATTAGCCTTCGGCTGTATTTGGCCTCGCTTTTTTGGGGAAAAACCGAAACCCGGCTTTGAGGATGATAAAAAATCATTCTAAGGGCATTGATAATTCCCCTGTCGTCGTCGGAGACAATGGCAATTTTTTTATTCCGGCGCATATACCAATCGCAGGTCATACAGTGGAATATCGCCGTGTCAAAGTAGGGTCCGAGACCGGCAATTTTCGGCATAATATCGACCATCCCCACGGCAATAATCAAATAGTCGGCCTGATATTTGGCCGGTTTGTCGGTCTTGACCTCAAAAAGACGATTGGCTTTCTGGCTGACTTTAACGACTTTTTCATTTTTTCT
>DATEAX010000045.1:0-4139 GCA_035288145.1 Patescibacteria group bacterium
CTACTTTGCTATCTTTTGTCAATTGTCGGCGGCATTGTCTTTTATCTTATTTCCAAAGACAAGTTTGTCCGCTTTCATGCGATGCAGTCGATTATCCTAGGCGCCGCCTACATTGTCCTTTGGATCTTCATCATCTTTATCCCGGTGATTAACTGGTTCTCTTGGATTTTGCCCCTGCTTTTCTTGGCTCTCTCAATCATCCTGATGATTAAATCCTACCAAGGCGAAAAGTACAAACTGCCTTTGATTGGCGACATTGCCGAAAAAAACAGCTAAAGCCGCTTTCAGCGGAAATTCGAAGTACGAAGCACGCCAACCCAAGGTTGTCCAGTCAAAGACTGGAAATTCTAAACAATATTAAAATTCAAATTTTCAAATATTTAAACATCGGGGTTTTAATATTTTGGATTTAAAATTTAGGATTTAATTTTTTATGTCTATTAAAATCTACACCACGCCGACTTGCACTTATTGCATTCAGGCGAAAAATTATTTTGAAGGAAAAAACATCGATTACGAAGAAATTGATGTTTCTAAAGACCAAAAAGCCGCCCAGGAAATGATTAAAATTTCCGGTCAAATGGGGGTGCCGGTTATTTTAATCAACGACCAAACAGTGGTTGGTTTTGATAAAGATAAAATTGAAAGTATTTTGAAAGCTTAAGCTTTCAGGGAATAATTTCGACAATATTGAATAATCTTTTGCTGAATCTCATAAGGGTGCTCAACATTATCCAAAATCATCACCGGATCAATGCCGGCGGTTCGAAGAAAAATTCGTCCGAAATTTAGAAATGTCTTAATCGGTCCCTTGACCTCAACCGTGACATTTTGAATTTTTTCAAGTTCCGCTTCGGTAATTTTTCGGTTAAAAATACTTTTCTGTTCAATAATAATGATCCGCTGATTAGTCAGAATATAAAGATAGTTATTGTAAACAAACCACTGGTAAAAACCAAAAACGACAAAAAATGCCACCACAACGATAATTGCGACGCTCGTAAGATTTGAAAGGCCAAAAAACAAAAAGGCCAAAATTAAAACCACGATTATGCCAATGCTGATAAAACCGGCTTGGGCAAGAACCCAGGGGTGACGTTTGATGACAAAAATGACCTCTTCGTCTTGCCGCTGACCGTCAAAAGTATAATCCGCCAAAAATCCTCCTATCGCCAAAGCCGGCCGATGAAAGGCACCAGCATCCCCAATGCCACCAGAACAACAATGATGATGATTAGCCACTTCTTAAGCATTTTTATTGCCCCGTCTTCTCAATTCTAATATAACTAACGTCAAAGCTAAAGCCGCCATCAAACCGATCAAGAAGACGGTGGCGGTGATTTTTGCATTGGTTTTGGAAATAACGGCAATTGAACCAAAAATCGCGGAAATGAGATACAAAAGCAAGACCGCTTGTTTTTGGGAAAGCCCGGCGGTGAGCAGCCGGTGGTGGAGATGGCGGCGATCGGCGCGCAAGGGGGAAATACCCATAAAAAGCCGTCTTAAAATCACCCAGCCGACATCAAGAACCGGAATGCCTAAAACCAGAAATGAAGTGGCTAATTTCCCGCCGGAAATCATTGCCAAAACTCCCACCAAATAACCTAAGGCCATGCTCCCGGAATCGCCTAAAAAAATCCGCGCTGGATTAAAATTCCAGGGAAGAAAACCCAAGGTTACGCCAAAAATAATAATCGCCAGGAGAGCGTTAGCATCTTGACCTAAACTAACGCTTAAAAAGAAAATTACCCCCACGGCAATCAGGGCAATCCCGCCGGCCAAACCATCGAGACCGTCCAAAAAATTAAAGGTGTTGACTAAAAGGACAATCCAAAAAACCGATAAGAGATCGGCCCAGATTTCAATTTGAAAACAATTTCCCCCGAAACAAAACGGAAAATTCAGAGTTGTCAAATCGAGATGGCTGCCAAAGGGAAGCCGGAGGAAACTGATGGAAACGCCAGCAGAAACAACAATACTTGCGGCAACAATTTGCCAGAACAATTTCTGGACCGGTCCCACTCCCCGAATATCATCAATTATCCCGACAATCAGTAAAAGCAAGAGTCCGCTAAGCATTGCCAAGATTTTCTTATCTAAGAACCAGATTTGCCCCGGACCGAAAGTAAGCCGCGGCGAGGCCAGCGCATAACCCAAGATAACAATTAAAAAAGTAATCACAATTGCCACCCCGCCGAGCCGGGGCAAAGGTCGGGGATGGATTTTGCGGGGCGAGGGCTGGTCAAAAAGCCGAAACTTTTCCGCCATCACCTTGACATAATAAGTCAGCCCGCCGGAAATTAAAGCACTGATGATTAAGGGTGGTAAGTAGGCACGCAACATAATTCAAAATTCAAAACTCAAAATGCAAAATTAAGGAAAACTATTAATAGTCCAGCCCTGGAAGGGCTACCATAATTTTGAGATTTGCACTTTGGATTTTGCATTATTTCTTGACTTTCCCCCAATCTTTACTATAAAAGACATTTTCGGTGATAAGGTCGTAATCCAAAAGCTCATCATCTCTAAACCAGATTCTGATTTCCTTTTCCGCTTCTTCGGAAGTCGCCGAGGCATGGACAAGGGTGTGAATCGCCCGCTCAATATCGTCAGCCAATTCATAAGATTCCAAACTGTAATCGCCGCGAATCGAACCGATATCCGCAATGAGGGGGTTGGTGGCGCCGGCGGTTTTTCGGCCTAAAGCAACGGCGTGGGGACCCTCCCAAACCATTAATAAAAGAGGCCTGTCAACCAAATGGGCTATGAGTCGTTTTCTCGTCCTCTTAGCCAAATCAATTGGTCCTAGCCCGGGGTCAATCCCCCGTGACTTATAATTTTCAAAAGTTTTTGTCCCCGATGAAAGATACCAGGCCTCATCGTCGGGATAGTGTTTTTCGACTTGTCCTTTGGTTGGACCAAGCAATTTACAGGCGATCAATTTCAGGCCTCTTTTTTCAAATTTAGAGACAAACTCGCCCACCAAATGCCGCTGAATCGACTCGGGTTTAATGGCGATTAATGTTCTTTCTTTGTTCATAAATAACCTTCCAGTATCTTCTTAAACCTTCCCTCGTCTTTAAACGGTCCAATCATCGCTAAATTAAGATTGGCGGGCACAAAATACTCTTGGGCAAACTTTCTGGTCTCTTCTGGAGTAACTCGCTCGTATTTGGAGATTAATTCTTCAGGGCGGTCAATTTTATCCCAAAAAAGTTGTTGTTCCGCCAGATATTCGGCGACGGCAAAAGATTCTTCCAAGCCAAGGTAGAGCTTACCCTTAAGATTTTCCTGGGCTCTTTTTAACTCCTCGGCCAAGACCGCTTTGGTTTTTAATTTATTAAACTCGGCTAAAATAACTTTGACCGCCTCCTCGGCTCGGCGGATATCTACCCCGGCACTGGCGCCAAAAACGCCAGCGTCTTGAAAATCAGCCATTTCCGATGAGACATAATAAGCCAGTCCCCGGCGCTCGCGGACTTCGGTAAAAAGCCGCGAGGACATATTTTCACCAAAGAGATTATTAAGCACCCTAAGAATCGGCCGGCGCTTGGAGGTCCGGGGAATCGTCCGAAATCCCAAAATTAAGTGAGCTTGGTCGGTCTTTTTTTGAAAAATCAAAAGTTCCGGCTTGGTTTGTTTTTCCCTCACCTTCACATAGTCGGCCTGTTTTTTTAAGGCGATTTTTTCGAAAAATTGCCTGATTTTTGCCTGCCAGTCGTTTTTATTCTGCTCGCCGGCAATGGCCACAATAAGGTTATCCGGGGTATAAAATTGGTTGCGAAAGGCCCTAAAATCTTGCGGTTGAAATTTCGCGACGGTCTCCTTGACCCCGGTTACCTGCCGACCGAGGGGCTGGTCGCCGTAAAAAAGCTTCTTGGCGACTTCGGTAATGTAGCTTTGAGGCGTATCCTGATACATATTAATTTCTTCGATGATGACCCCCTTCTCCCGCTCCACTTCTTCAGGGGCAAATTTCGCCCCATAAAGCATGTCAAAGAGAATGTCCAGGGCCAAATCAAAATGTTCCGCAGCCGCCCTCACAAAAAAACCGGTGTGTTCCTCGGAAGTGAAAGCGTTATAGGCGGCGCCGACGGCATCTAAGGACTTGGCGATATCCAAAGTTGTCGGTCTCTTTT
>DATEAX010000046.1:0-13150 GCA_035288145.1 Patescibacteria group bacterium
ACTCTGATACCCCGCTCCTGGAGCGGGGTAAAATGGTTTGCTAAGGTTCTCACTTTCTGGTACTATCATTATATGAAGATAAAAGTTTACTCTGACGGCGGGGCGCGGGGGAATTTCTATGATATGATTGGGATATGCGCATTGAAATTGATCAAAGCGGAAAAATAGAGAAAACTAATAGACAAACAGTTATTGCATTCTCGAACTCTGCAAGTGGGGTAATCACAATTTCAGCAAAAGACAAAAAAGTACTCCAAAATTTTTTTCGCAAAATTAACAAACCGAAACTTTTTGTCTATCTGACATTTGTTACCGGAGTTTATTTACTTATCAGAGACGTGATTCGGAACGGAGATCAAATTGTCATAGATCGCGAGTATCCCGGATATGAAAAATTTATAAACCAGAAAATTACTGAACTGATCGTGAATAACTCTAAAATAGATGATATTCGTGTCATCACGCAACAAATTGGTAAAAAATCTAAGGCTCACGATATAGCTTGGGAAATACTTACTTCAAAATCACGCAAGAATATTCAAAAATTAAGTTCGAATAAAATTTTAGAAATTATTAGGGCAAATTTAAAATCGGGGAGTATTTAAGCGCCGAATGTTTACGGCGGGTCGATACCCTACCCGACTCTACCGACATCTTATCATAACGATTTCCATTTGTCAAGTCCAGCTTTGATTGATACAATACTCTTATGAAGATAACCATTTACTCTGACGGCGGGGCGCGGGGAAATCCCGGGCCCGCGGGGATTGGTTGCGTAATTCAAAATGCAAAATGCAAAAGTCAAAATGACAATGAAAAATGCAAAATTATTGAAATATCCAAATATATCGGAACAGCCACCAACAATCAGGCAGAGTACCAGGCGGTGATTGAAGCGCTGAAATGGCTCACGGCTAACAGCCAACTGCTGACGGCCAAGGGCGAAATAGAATTTTTTTTAGATTCTCAGCTGGTGGTCGAGCAGTTGAACCAAAGATATAAATTAAAAAACGAGGGGTTAAAACCCCTGTTTTGGCAAATCAGAGATTTAGTGATGGAATTGGGGGGAAAGGTAACCTTTAAATATATTCCGAGGCAAGAGAACATCGCGGCCGACAAATTAGTAAATATGGCAATAGACAAAGCAATAAAATGAGTTTTAAAGAACTTAAACCAACTGAAAAATTAACGGATATCGAAAATAGAATTCTTGGCTTTTGGGAAAAGAATCAGATTTTCGAAAAATTGGTTAGAAAAAATCGGGGAAAAGAAAAATGGTCTTTTTTGGACGGCCCGATAACCGCCAATAATCCCATGGGCGTCCATCATGCCTGGGGAAGAACCTACAAAGATTATTTTCAGCGTTACAAAGCAATGCGTGGATTTAAAGAACGCTACCAAAGCGGCTTTGATTGTCAGGGTTTATGGGTGGAGGTAGAAGTTGAAAAGGAACTCGGTTTCAAAACCAAAAAGGACATCGAAAATTATGGCATTGAAAAATTTGTCGCAAAATGCAAAGAGCGGGCTTTAAAGTACTCGAAAATCCAAATCAAGCAATCTAAACGATTGGGGCAATGGATGGACTGGGAAAATTCTTATTACACGATGTCGGATGAAAACAATTATGCCATTTGGCATTTCTTGAAAAAATGCCATGAGCGGGGATTAATTTATAAAGGGCGTGACAGCGTCCCATGGTGTCCGAGGTGTGGAACGGCGATCTCCCAGCACGAAATTTTGACCGAGGAATACAAAAAAATCGAACATTTGGCAGTCTATTTCAAACTAAAAGTCACAGGCGAAAAATATCGAAATACTTTTTTCCTGGTTTGGACAACTACTCCCTGGACAATACCTGCCAATGTCGCTTTGGCCATTCATCCCGAATTTAAATATGGTCTTTATCAAGGAAAAAAAGAAAAATTAATTATACTTAAAGGTTTGGCGAAAAAGGTTTTAGGCGAAAGTTACCGGTTAGAAAAAGAAATAACTGGCAAGGATTTGCTTGGTCTAAAGTATCAAGGTCCGTTTGATAAGATGGACAAAATCCAAAAAGGATTTCAAGAAAATCCGGAGACATTTCACAGGGTAATTTCTGGGAAAAACTTAGTTACTTCCGAGGAAGGCACGGGCATCATCCATATTGCCCCGGGCGCAGGGGCAGAAGATTTTAAATTAAGTAAAGTTAATAATTTGCCGGTTGTCGAGGTAATTGATGAGGGGGCGGTCTATCTGGAAGGCTTGGGCGAATTTAGCGGTCAAAATGCCAAAAAAACCCCAGAAATTATTATTGATTATTTAAAAAATTTTGACAAGGGAGTATTTTTCCTTAAAGAGGAAAATTATTCTCACCGCTATCCCACCTGCTGGCGCTGTAAAACTGAACTTGTATGGCGAGTGGTTGATGAGTGGTATATCAAAATGGACGAACTGCGTGAGCCGATGATGGCAGTGACAAGAAAAATAAAGTGGCTGCCAAAATTCGGCTTAGACCGGGAACTCGATTGGTTAAAAAATATGGAGGATTGGCTGATTTCCAAAGAACGTTATTGGGGTTTAGCTCTGCCAATCTATGAATGTCCAAAATGCGGCAATTTTGAAGTTATTGGTTCCAAAGAGGAATTAAAAGAAAAAGCGGTTGAGGGTTGGCGGGCGTTTAAGGGCAACTCACCGCATCGCCCCTGGGTGGATTATGTTAAAATTAAATGTTCAAAATGCG
The DNA here is from genome assembly GCA_035288145.1 of Patescibacteria group bacterium. Classification (GTDB taxonomy): domain Bacteria; phylum Patescibacteriota; class UBA1384; order UBA12157; family JAENIV01; genus DATEAX01. Next base: position 2,720 of record DATEAX010000046.1, read on the forward strand.
GGGAGGTTGCGAGCCGAATTTCTGATGTTGGTAATCCCTGGCTTGATGCCGGCATTGTCCCGTTTTCGACCCTAAAATATTTTGAAGATAAAAATTATTGGCAACAGTGGTTTCCCGCGGATTTCATTTGCGAATCTTTTTCCGGCCAGTTTCGCAATTGGTTTTATTCGTTAATCGCCATGAGCACGGTTTTGGAAAATACTCCTCCGGTTAAAACAATTTTGGGCCACGCTTTGGTCCGTGATGAAAAAGGCGAGGAGATGCATAAATCAAAGGGCAATGCGATTTGGTTTGATGAAGCGGCGGAAAAAATCGGCGTTGATGTGATGCGCTGGATGTATCTTACGGCCAATCCATACGAAAATCTTAATTTCGGTTACACCCCAGCCCAAGAAATTTATCGTCGGTTTGTCTTAATAATGAGAAATGTCTATCAATTTTTTATCACCTATGCCAATCTTGATAATTGGCAACCGACCCGGACAGAATCACCAAACTTATTAGACAAATGGCTTGTCTCGAAATATAATCAACTTCTTTTGGCGGTTACTGATAATCTGGAAAAATACCAGCCCCAGACGGCGACGACGGCAATTCAGGCATTTGTGGTTGACGATTTATCAACTTGGTATTTAAGACGGAGCCGGAAACGCCGCGATAAAGAGTTTTACTCAACAATTTATCAGGTTCTTATCGGCCTCGTTAAATTAATCGCCCCGGCGATTCCCTTTATGGCCGAGGATTTGTATCAAAAAATAAAAACCGCCGGCGACCCCGAATCCGTCCACCTGTGCGGCTGGCCGAAAGCGGGCAAGATTGACGAGGACCTCTTGCAAAAGATGGCCAGAATCCGGGGAATTGCCGAAATCGGTCATTCAATGCGAGCCGAAAAGAGGATTCGCCTTCGTCAGCCCCTTCAGGAATTAATTGTCAATGAGGATTTTGATGATGATTTTCAGGAAATTCTCAAAGAAGAGCTCAATGTTTTGGAAATCAGACTTGGCAAAGACATTCATCTCGATACCAAGATTACCCCTGCGCTTTTGGAGCAAGGCTTGGTTCGCGACCTGATTCGTCTGATTCAGGAATTGAGAAAAAAAGCCGGCCTAATCCCTGCGGATAAGGCAGATTTAGCTTATGAAGGAGACGCCGAACTTGAAAAAATCATCGAGAAATTTAAGGAGAAAATCGAAAAAAATACTTCAACCCAAATCAAAAAAGGCCGAAGTGAAGTTACGGTTCAAGGCGATTATAACCTTGCGGGAAAGGCGCTTTGGCTGGGGCTTAAAAAATGAAACTTCCGAGGATTCGCCTACCGTGGGGGATTGACTGGACTCTTTACCTCGTGCCTTTGCTTCTGGCAATTTTCGGGGTGGTGATAATCTTTTCCGTGACTTATTCGACCAAACCCCAACTGATGATTTCCCAGATTGTTTATATTCTATTGGGAGGAGGAATAGCCGTTCTTTTGACCTTTTTTGACTATCGGAATGTCCGCAGTTTCTCTTTGATTTTATATCTCATTCTGATTGCTTTGCTGATATTGGTGCTTGTTTTTGGCAACCGCACCCTCGGGGCAACCCGCTGGATTGACTTTAAAATTTTTCAGCTGCAGCCCTCGGAAATCGGCAAATTAATTTTAATCATCGTTCTTTCAAGGATTTTTGCTGAAAATTATGAGAACCTTAAAACCCGCCATCTTCTTTTAGTTTTCGGTCTGGTGACTCTGCCGCTGATTTTAATTTTCTTTCAGCCGGATTTCGGCACGGCGATGGTAATTTTTGTCGGCGTAATAAGTTTGCTCTTTTTCTCAAATATTAAAAAGATTATTTTGGTCGGGGTTTTGGCAAGCGTAATCCTCGCGGTGCCGATTTTCTGGCATTTTTTAAAATCCTATCAAAAACAGCGCATTTATACTTTTATCAGTCCCTCACGAGACCCTTATGGTTACGGCTATAATGTTAATCAGGCAAAAATTACGGTCGGCGCCGGGGGTCTTTGGGGGCAGGGGATTGGTCAGGGAACGCAGATTCAGCTTAATTTTCTGCCAGTGGCCCACACCGACTTTATTTTCGCCTCCACCGCCGAAGCCGTTGGTTTTGCCGGCTCCACCTTTTTAATTGTCGCCCTCCTTTTTTTGGTTATTCGTGTCCTCAATGTCAGCCGGACCTCCAAGGACCTCTTTGGTTTTTATTTCGCCTTAAGCTGGGGGATGATTTTGCTTTTTCAGATTTTTGTCAATATCGGCATGAATTTGGGGATAATGCCGGTTACAGGCATTCCCTTGCCCTTTGTTTCTTACGGCGGCTCGTCAATTTTGACGAATATGGCCGCCATCGGCATTTTGCAGAGCATCTATCTTCGTCATCGAAAGATAACATTTTGAAAATAATCAATGACCAAGCACCAATAACCAATCAATGAACAAATCATAGTAACCATAATAGTTTCTCAACCCTAACCATTAGACTATTAACTTTAAGAAGCCCCCGTTTGACATTTGACAAAAAATTAAGTATAATAAAGATAAATACACGGGGGCTTTTTTGAAATAGAGGACCGATGGAAAAAGGGCCAAAATTTGCTATTATAAAGACGGGCGGCAAACAATACAAAGTCCGTCAAGGAGAAAGATTAAAGATTGAAAAACTTGTCTCCAAAGAAGGCAAAGTTCAGTTTGAGGATATTTTTCAGGGCAAGAAAGTTTCTGCCAAAGTCCTCGCCGAAGGCAAACGCCCCAAAGTCAGGGTTTTAAAATTCCGGCGCCGAAAACGATATAAAAAAGTTCAAGGTCATCGCCAGCTTTATACGGAAATCCAAATCGAGAAAATTGAATGATCAAAAAAGCGATTAATTATTTTAGCGGTTCCTATGAGGAATTGAAGAAAGTCGTCTGGCCTAATCGTAAAGAGATTCAGAGCCATACGATAATTGTCATCCTTTCGATTCTAATTTCCATGGGCATTATTGCCCTTCTGGATTTGGGACTTTTCAATTTATTGGAACTTCTTATCAACAAGTAATTGGGTTGGACTTATGACCAGACAGACCGCAAAAAAAGAGACTGTTAAAGAACAACCGGACAAATCAAAGCCGAAGAAATTTTTAAAGACGCAGAAACAAACCGGCGATCGCGGCTGGTATGTTATCCACACCTATTCCGGTTACGAAGAGCAGGTGGCCGAAAATTTAAAACAACGGGTTGATTCTTTGGGGATGCAGGATAAGATTTTTAAAGTTTTGGTGCCCAAGGAAAAGCAAATTGAAATCAAAAACGGCCGCCGAAAAACGGTGGAGAAACGGATTTTTCCCGGCTATGTTTTGGTCGAGATGGTTGTTGCCGATGATTCCTGGTATATCGTCCGTAACACCCCCAATGTTACCGGTTTTATCGGCTTGGGCGTCCGGCCGACGCCGATGTCCGAAGAGGAGATTGAGCGGATTCAAAAGAGAATGGGGGTTGACGAACCGAAGTACAAAATTGAATTTAAAACCGGCGATTTGGTGCGGATAAATGACGGACCGTTCAAAAGCTTTGAAGGCAAAGTCACGGATATTGACGAAGACAAGGGAAAAATCAAGGTTTTGGTCTCAATGTTTGGCCGGGAAACGCCGGTGAGTTTGGACTTTTTGCAGGTGAAAAAAGTATAAAAATGATACGAAATACTAAAAGGATACCTGACTACCGCAGGCAGGCAAAAATACAAAAGATTATGATTTCGTATTTTCGTACAAAATTTGTAATTTCGTAGAGAAAGCGAAGCTATCGTGAAGAAGATAAAAACCATCATTAAACTCCAGGCGCCGGCGGGGAAAGCGACGCCCGCGCCGCCGATCGGTCCGGCTTTGGGTCAGCACGGTTTAAACATTATGGAGTTTGTCAATCAGTTTAATAGCCAGACCCAAAAAATGGGCGAGACGATTGTCCCGGTGGAAATTAAGGTTTTTGAAGACCGGACTTTTGATTTTATCTTAAAGTCCCCGCCAGCGGCGGTGCTTTTAAAGAAAGCCGCCAATATTGAGAAGGGCTCGGGTGTGCCTAATCGAGAAAAAGTCGGTAAAGTGACCGAGGCCCAAATTGAAGAAATTGCCAAGGTAAAATTGGAGGATCTCAATGCCGATGAACTGGAGCAGGCCAAGAAGACCATCCGGGGAACGGCCAAGAGCATGGGGATTGAAGTTTCCAGATAACTATTCGATTCACCAATGGCAAGGATAATTGACCTCAAAGATAAAAGCTCGCTTTCAGAGGCGGCTAGGGTATTAAAAGAGGGGAAAATACTGGTTTTTCCCTCCGATACTGTTTACGGGATTGGTTGTGTTTTAGAAAAACCGGCGATTCGAAAACTTTACAAAATCAAAAACCGCCCCTTACGTCAGCCGACGGGGATACTTTTGACGAAGAGAATATATGATTCTATACGCTCGAGCGCACAAAGTAGTATAAATATAATTAATCTTTCTGAAGATGTTAAAAAGGGATTTTTAGCCGGCAAAATCACGCTAATTTTGCCAAAAGAAATTTTTAAATTGGACTTGCCATCCTTGATCTTAAAAAATGGAAGGGTAGGAGTTCGCCTGCCGAATCACCGATGGCTTATAAAATTAATCGAAAATTCCGGTCCGATAGTTGCTTCGTCGGCCAATCAAAGGGGAAGGCCGGCGCCAGCTGATTTTCGCCAAATCGAAAACTTAATCCTCAAAAGAGTCGATTTGGTTATTCGTAGCAAGGATAAGTCCTTTGGCCATTCTTCCGCCGTTTATGATTTAGGTCAGCAGAAATATTTGAGAAAATAAAAGAAGGACCCGCCACTTGCGCAGCAGGTCCTTCTTTATTTACCTCTCCTTTACAGTTCCAACCGATCCGCCCGAAGGCGAAACATCTTTCCGGCCTCATTAAAATTTTAATGTACAAGACCGGGGTTGGGTGTAATAGGAAAGAGGTTGATTAAAAATAGAGTTCGTTTTTAATCAACCTCAAACCTGTTACACTTCTCATTTTAGAGACTATTGCATGATAGCACACTTATGTTAAAATGTCAAGAGTGCTTTACCTTTTTGACTACACCTCCGAGGTGTAAGTATAGGTAAAAAGTTTAGGAAAAATATTCTTTCATGATAAAATTTATTTATGGACGATGAAAAAAAGTATTGGGTGGCGCTTTCGACTCATCAAAAAATCGGCGGCCGGACTTTTTTAAAACTTTTTAAAAGGTTCCGAAAATTGGCTTACGTTTGGCATAGCTCCTCGCGCAAACTGGCGGAAGCAGGCCTAGATTTGGGACAAACCGAGGCCGTCAAAGAAGTTGTTTCAAAAGTCAATCTGGAAAAAGAATGGTTAAGGCTTGAAAAATTTAAAATTGATGTACTGATATATCCGGATGAAAATTATCCTACCCTGCTTAAAGAGTTGCCGGATCCGCCCGGCGTTCTCTATGTCCGGGGAAAAATCCTGTCCCGGGATAATTTGGCGATTGCCGTCGTCGGCAGCCGCAAATACACGTCTTATGGTGAAAGGGCAACCTCCGAACTCGTCCGGCCGCTAGCCAAGAAACTGACGATTGTTTCCGGTCTGGCCTTGGGGATTGATTCTTTGGCTCACCGCGCGGCCTTGGAAGTGGATGGTCGGACGGTTGCCGTCTTGGCTTGCGGTTTGGATAGAATCTATCCTTCTTCAAACATCCGTTTAGCCGACCGGATTTTAGCGGGTTCCGGTGCGATTATTTCCGAATATCCTTTGGGAATGCCGGCCTTAAAGTTTAATTTTCCCGTCAGAAACCGGATTATCGCCGGATTGTCCTTGGGCACCTTGGTGATTGAGGCAACTCTCGAATCGGGCTCCCTCTTGACAGCCATGAGCGCCCTCGACTATAATCGGGAGGTCTTTGCCTGCCCGGGACCGATTTTTTCCGAAACTTCTCGAGGGACGAACAAGCTGATTAAAATGGGCGCCAAAATTGTTGCCTCGGCCGAGGACATTCTCGAAGAATTAAGGATTGAAAGCCCCAAGAAAACGCCTGTCTTAATTGCTGCAGATTCAAAAGAAGAGGAAATTCTGTTAAAATTATTAAAGCAGCCGACAATGGTTGATTTATTGGTAAAAAAATCCGGTCTTCCCACTGCCCTCGTTAATTCGGTTCTTATCCAAATGGAGATTAAAGGCAAGGTCACTAATCTCGGCGGCAGCCAGTATGTGATTAATGGGATACTGGAAAAATAAATCAAATTGTAAATATCAAAATGCCTGCCCGACAATGCCAGTCAATGGCAGGCGGGCAAAATGAAAATTAAAAATCTAAGAAGAAATAAAAATTTTAAATTTTGAATTGTAACTTTGATTTTTGAGATTTGATTTTTGATTTTTAACATAATGAATCTTATCATCGTTGAATCGCCGACTAAAAGTAAAACAATCAAAAAATTTTTAGACTCCGGTTACGACGTCGTCGCCTGTTTTGGTCATGTCCGAGATTTACCCAAGAAAGAATTGGGGATTGAGATTAAAAATAACTTTGAGCCAAAATATGAAATTGTTTCCCGGGCGCGGAAAATTTTAAGAGAACTTAAAGATAAAACCAAAACTGCCGAAAGAATTTATCTGGCGACCGACTATGATCGTGAAGGCGAAGCGATTGCCTGGCATCTTGTCAAAGCGGGCGGCTTTGATGAAGGAAAAACTAAAAATGAAAAAGTAAAAAGGATTACTTTTCATGAGATTACCAAGCCGGCAATCATCGAGGCCTTAAAACATCCCCGCGATATCGATCTTCATTTGGTGGATGCCCAGCAGGCGCGACGGATATTAGATCGTTTAGTCGGTTATAAACTATCTCCCTTCTTATGGCGAAAGGTCGCTCAAGGTCTTTCCGCCGGACGGGTTCAGTCGGTTGCCACAAGATTGGTGGTTGAACGGGAAAGAGAGATTGAAAAGTTTACTCCCAAGGAGTACTGGCAAATCGAAGCCCAACTTGCCAAAGAAAAGAAAGTATTTAAGGCGGTGCTGATAAAGATTGACGAACGGGCAATCGAAAAGCTGGCGATCGAATCCGAGAAAATGGCGCAAAAGTATCTTGAGGACCTTAAGGATGCCGTCTGGCAGGTGTCGACGGTTGAAACCGAAGAAAAGAAAAGATATCCCTCGCCGCCTTTTACCACCAGTACTCTTCAGCAGGAAGCCGCGGGCAAACTTTCATTCTCGCCCCGGCAAACGATGAGATTGGCCCAGCGAGTTTACGAGCAGGGGCTAATCACCTACATGCGGACGGATTCGGTCCATGTCTCGAGCCAAGCCCTGGAGGGGGCACGCAAGGTAATAACCCAAGAATTCGGCAAAGATTATGCGCTCGCCAAGCCGCGTTTTTTCAAGACCAGAACCAAAGGAGCCCAGGAAGCCCACGAAGCCATCCGACCGACCAATTTAAAAAATTTGCCTTCCAAAGTTAATCTTGATTTACAGGAAGCCAAACTTTATGAGCTGATTTGGAAAAAAATGCTTGCCTCGCAAATGAAAGAAGCGGAAGTTTTAGAGACCAAGATTGAAATTAAAGCTAATAATTTGACATTTCAAGCGACCGGTTCCCAAATAAAATTTGCCGGTTTTTTAAAGGTCTATCATCAAGATACTCTTGCGGAAAATCTTCTGCCGGAGCTCCAGCGCGGGGATAAGTTAAAACTTATCGAACTTGAAAAGAAACAATATTTTACCGAGCCGCCGCCGAGATATTCGGAGGCAACTTTAATTCGCGAGCTGGAAAAACGGGGGATAGGTCGGCCGTCAACCTATGCGCCAACGCTTTCGGTGATCATTGAACGGGGATATATTGAAAAATCTCAAGGCAAATTGATGCCTCTTGATATCGGTTGCATAGTCAATGACGTTTTAGTCAAACATTTTCCGAAAATTGTTGATTTTGATTTTACGGCTAAAATGGAAGAAGAGTTGGACGAAATCGCCGAAGGTAAATTAAAATGGCAAGAAGTTCTAACTGATTTTTACGGACCTTTTGCCGAAAATTTGGAGCGCAAAACCAAAGAAGTTTCCAAAGAGGAAATTACTGAAGAGGAATCTGACGAAGTTTGTCCGGAATGCGGCAAGGCGCTTAAAATCAAACTCGGACGCTTTGGGAAATTTCTCGCCTGTTCGGGCTTTCCGGAATGCAAATATACCCGACCGATGATCGATAAAACCAATCATGCCAAGGAAGATAAGGCAATCACAGCCAAGATTGCCGAAGAAAAATGTCCCAAGTGCGAGAAAAACATGGTTTTAAAAGAAGGAAAGTTTGGCGCCTTTTTGGCCTGTTCGGGATATCCTGGGTGTAAGTTTACCAAAAATATTGAGATTGTTGCCAAAGTCCCCTGTCCTTCCTGCGGCGGAAAAATTCTCCGTAAAACCACCCGTAAAGGGAAAACTTTTTGGGGATGCGGCAATTTTCCCAAATGTAAAACTGCCTTTTGGGATGAACCGGTATCGAAAGAATGTCCCAAGTGTCACAAAACCATGGTTCAAGGCAAAAATATGATAAAATGCAGTCAGTGCGAGTGGAAGCAAATGCCAAATGAAAATCATTCCTGATTCCGTTTCCGATTTAATTGAAGAATTTTCCAAATTGCCGGGCATTGGCCCCAAGACCGCCTCGCGCTTGGTTTTTTATTTACTTACCAGACCTGAAGGGGAAATCCAGAGGTTCAGCGAGTTTCTTGGCAACTTAAAAAAATCATTGAAGTATTGCGAAATTTGTTTTAATATTACGGAAGATTCCCCCTGCGAGATTTGTCAAAATCCTCTGCGGGACAAGACAAAAATAATGGTGGTTGAAGAACCGCTGGACATTGTTGCTCTCGAAAAGACCGGTTATGACGGTTTATACCACGTGCTGGGAGGGGTGATTTCGCCGATTGAGGGGATTGGACCAGAAAACTTGCGCATTCGGGAAATTTTAGAGAAAATTAAAAAAGGGGAAACATCAGACAAGGGAGTCAAAGAAATAATTTTAGCCACCGATCCTTCGTTGGAAGGGGAGGCAACGGCGATGTATTTGTCAGGTGAAATTAAAAAATTAGAGAAACCTAAGATAAAAGTAACCAGGATTGCTCGGGGGTTGCCCGTGGGCGGCGATTTGGAATACGCTGATGAAATTACTTTAACCCGCGCCCTTGAGGGCCGGCGCGAATATTAACTTTCGAGCAATCTGGCCAAAAGGAGAGGCAATGAAGAAAGAAGCCGTAGATGCCATTTGTCCGAACTGCGAATGGTCGGGCGATGCCACCGGCATCACTTCCTGTCCGGTCTGCGGGTCAAACTTATCTTTGCTTGATGCACATGACGATTTCGAGCAGGTTGCGGACGAGGCCAAGTATCCCAAGGAGTTTCTTTCTCGAAGAGATGTGGGTTCTGACCTCCTGGATTGATGTTAAAATTCTATAATAGTTTAAGTAAAAGAACCGAAAAATTTGTTCCCCTCAAAGGCAAAACGGTGGGGATTTATGTCTGCGGGCCGACGGTTTACGGGCCGACTCATCTTGGTCATGCCCGGACCTGGATTTTTTTTGACTGGCTAAGACGCTATTTGATTTTCAAGGGATTCCAAGTTAAATTTGTCCAAAACATTACTGATGTCGGCCATCTCCTCGGCGATGCCGAGCAAGGTGAGGATAAAATTGAAGAAGAGGCCAGAAAAAGGGGCCAGACGCCCGCGGAAATCGCCCGGTTTTACGAAAAGGAATATTTTGAGGACTTAACCGCCTTGAATATCTTAAGGCCCGATGTCAACCCTCGGGCAGCTGACCACGTCAGGGAAATTATCAAATTTATCCAAGTGCTCATTAAAAAGGGCTATGCCTATGAAGTTTCGGGCAATGTTTATTTTGATGTTTCCAAGTTTTCGGATTACGGCAAACTGTCATCGCGGGATTTAGACCATCTTCGCAAAGAAACGCGGGTCAAAATCGATTCCAAAAAGAAGGAGCAGGCGGATTTTATTTTGTGGCTTAAAGCAACGGCCGAGCACTTGCAAAAATGGCCGTCGCCCTGGGGGAAAGGTTTTCCCGGCTGGCATATTGAGTGTTCGGTGATGTCGGCAAAGTATCTTGGCCAGCCCTTTGACATTCACGGCAGCGCCTCGGAGCACATTTTCCCCCATCATGAAAACGAAATCGCCCAAAGCCGGGCTTATGCGGGTAAACCCTTGGCGCGCTTTTTTCTGCACTCGGGCATGCTTTTAATCAAGGGCCGGAAAATGAGCAAATCTTCGGAAAATTACCTCACCGTTCAAAATATACTGAAAACGAATGATATAGACACGATTAAACTGGCGTTTATGATGACTTTTTGGCGCAAACCCTTTAATTGGCCTGCCCCGAGCGCAGTCGAAGGGCCTGACACGAGCGGTACCGAGGGGCAAGAAAGCACCCTTTCGGAAGCCACAAAAA
>DATEAX010000047.1:0-12360 GCA_035288145.1 Patescibacteria group bacterium
CTATTGATGTCGTTGAACTTGACCCTGTCGCCAGCAATGAGGTTAAATCTGTGGTCGAAATCCAGGCGCCGACATCGCCCTCGCCCTCGCTCTCCCCCTCGCCCCGAATCACCCGCCGGCCGAGTCCGACACCGTCAGCGCCTAAGGAAACGCCTCAAATTCCCCAGATTCCCCCGACGATTACCACCCTGGTCAAAACCGGCGCCAATCTCTTTATTATTTTCGGTATTGCCACTATTTTGACCTTGGCAATCCTCATCGCCAGAGAGCGGTTGAAACAGTTCAGGCAAAAATCAAAAAATCACCTCAAGGATACTCCTTAATAAACCCTCCTTTCAATATGTCCTCCTTTTAATAAACCCTCTTAATAAATCTTCTTAAGCACCGATTTAATATACTTGATGTACCATATGTACCATTTTGGTGATATATCACTATTTTGGTACAATATGTTTGGCACAAGCGCAAGTAGTTTTTGAAATCTCAATGGCTAATGATAAATATTCTAAAATCAACTTAAACACTGAGAAGATTTTGTATTATATTTTTGTAAGCGGTGGTCTGATTGCCGCATCTATTATTGCTCCAAAATTACCCTACAATCTCATGATGGCTTATCTTAAAAACAAAAAATTCCAAGGGAATCGTTTTCGCCGGGATCTTGGTCGTCTCAATGCCAGAGGAGATGTTTGGATATCCCAGAATTCAATTAAAATTACAAGGCAAGGTAAAAGTCGCATTCTCAAATATCAATTAGGAGATATGAAGATCAAAAAACCATTTCGCTGGGATAAAAAATGGAGATTAGTCATTTTTGATATTCCGGATCACCAAAGAAAGAAAAGCGATTCTTTCAGGTGGAAACTCTATGAATTAGGTTTTTTGCAATATCAAAAAAGTATTTTTATTTATCCTTATCCATGCCAAGACGAAATTGATTTTATAAAAGAGATCTATGAAATAACTCCTTACGTCAAAATGATTCTGGCTGAAAAAATTGATGACGAAAAGCATTATCAAAGAAAGTTCCATCTCACAAAATAAAATATTTGACCCATTTTAATGATATATCACTATTTTGGGTCATTAAGGAAGGAGATATTAAAGAAATTTTTTGGGGGAGTAAAATTGGGTTAAATTATATTGGGGTGAATTATATTGGGGTGAATAATCAGGTTCCTTTTGATTGTAGTGAAATTGTAAGCTCTCTTTTTTTATGGTCCGTGTTAGGTAATTTAAAAATCTTACTTTAATGTTTTTTGCCAGCTCTTTTTATCTGACACTAAATCAATTATGATTGAATCCGAGGACTTATTATGTCGTTAGCCAAAGTTTTTTCGGCCGCGGTGGTGGGACTTGAGGCCTATCCGGTCGAAGTCGAAGTGGATATTTCCAACGGCCTGCCGAGTTTTACGATAGTCGGTCTGCCAGACAAAGCCATTGAAGAATCCAAGGAACGAGTCCGCTCGGCAATCAAAAACTCCGGCGCCAATTTTCCAATGAAAAGAATTACCGTTAATCTCGCCCCCGCAGACATTAAAAAAGAAGGGCCGGCTTACGATTTGGCGATTGCTCTGGGAATTTTAGCCGCTGACGAACAAATTCCTCAAATTGACGAGAACCTTTTATTGACGGGCGAACTGGCCTTAAACGGTTCGCTTCGCCACATCAACGGCGTTTTGCCAATGGCTAGCGCATTGGCGGCTAATTTCAAAGAAATAATTTTGCCCGAAATCAATCGCGACGAAGCAACCTTGGTGAAAAACTTGGAAATCCGGCCGGCAAAAAACCTTAAAGAGCTGATTTTTTATTTTAAAAAAGAAAAAAATCTACCGACCTATTACAAAAAATTCAAAATTCAGGCGGCGACCGAATCTGCCGACGATTTTTGTCATATCAAAGGTCAGGAGCAGGCAAAAAGAGCCCTGGAAATTGCCGCCTCCGGCGATCATAATGTCTTTTTTTCCGGTCCGCCCGGCGCGGGCAAAACTCTTTTGGCCCGAACTTTTCCGACAATCTTACCCACAATGAATCACCAAGAAATTTTGGAGGTGACGAAAATTTATTCCGTCGCTGGTCTCCTGCCCCACAGTGAACCCTTGGTTTCCTGTCGTCCCTTTCGCGCTCCCCATCACACCACCTCATCGGTTGCCTTGGTCGGTGGCGGCACCTATCCCAGGCCCGGAGAAATTACCCTTTCTCATCGCGGAGTCCTTTTTATGGATGAGTTTGCCGAATTTCCCCGCTCGGTTTTGGAGGCCTTGCGTCAACCCTTGGAAGACGGCATTATCACGGTCTCGCGGGCTCAAGGCAGTTTGCAGTTTCCGGCTAAATTTATCTTAATCGCGGCGCAAAATCCTTGTCCCTGCGGATACTTGGGCGATCCGGTCAAATCGTGCATCTGCACGCCGTATCAAATCATCCGTTATCAAAAACGAGTCTCCGGACCGTTACTGGACAGAATCGATATCCATTTAGAAGTCCCTCGCGTCAAGTATGAAAAACTTGCTGATGAAACGCTGGCTGAAGCGTCGTTAAAAATCCGCGAGCGGGTGGAAAAAGCCCGGAAAGTTCAACTAAAAAGATTGGGGAAAACCAATGCCGAGATGACCAACAAGGAATTAAAAATTTACTGCCGGCTCAATGAAATAACCAAAAAACTCCTTAGAAATGCGGTCGAGCAGTTTCACCTATCCGCCCGCCAATTTACACGTGTCTTGAAGGTTTCCCGGACAATCGCCGATTTGGCCGAAAGCGAAAAAATCGCTTCGGCCCATCTTGCCGAGGCCCTGCAGTATCGACCAAAAGAGCAGACGATGTATTAAATTTGCAAATGGAGAACTTGGAAAAGTTTGTCCGCGGCAGAAATTAAAAAATTAGTTCTCCCATCGATGAAAAAAAGACCAATAATCAGGACAATAATCGAGCCGATAATTAAGGCCGATTTTTTTAAATCTTTTTGAACTAAAACCACCGGCTCTGTCAAGGCAAGCGTTTCTGAAACGGTAGAACTGGCAAGCGGCATTTGAGTGTTTTCCGGCGGTCTTTGGGGGGCTGGCAAAACCGAGGATGAAGAGACCGATGGGGGCACCGATGCGGGCGTTCTCGCGCTCTGCGCCATTTCTTTTAAAAGCTGGGTCTTAAGACGCTTTCGAAATTTTGATTTATCTTTTTTGGACATTTTCCTTCAAAAGATAGCATAACTTGTTTTACCTTCCTTTACAAGGTATTTTCTATTTGCTATCATAGAGTAAGCCCTTTGCGGGAATAGTTCAGGAGTAGAACGCTTCCTTGCCAAGGAAGAGGTCGCGGGTGCGAATCCCGTTTCCCGCTCCATGGTTTACCCCGAGCGTAGTCGAAGGGAGCGTAGTCAAAGGGCCTGGTGGCCGAGAAGTTAGGCAGGGGTCTGCAAAACCCCGCACAGCAGTGCAAATCTGCTCCAGGCCTCCAAGAGGTAAATTATGACTCAAACATTACTGATCGTCCAAATCGTTTTAGCGATATTCTTAAGCATTTCTGTTTTACTTCAACACCGGGGGACGTCGCTCGGCGGCGCCTTTGGCGGTGGCGGCGAAGTTTATCGTTCTCGGCGAGGGGCGGAGAAATTTCTCTTTTATTTTACCGTCATCCTGGCCACCCTCTTTGTCATCTTGGCGATAATCAACCTTTTGGTTTAATGGGTTTCCCATTAACTTTCTTATGTTTAAGTTTAAAGCAAAGCCCAAAAAATTTATTTCCCTTTTAAAAACTTATCCATGGAAGGATTCGGCCCTTTCTTTAAGATATCTTCCTCAAGTTTTTTCCCGTCTTGAGAAAGTCTCTCTGATTTTGCTTTTCGGCATGGTGGTCATCTTGACTGGCTATATCGGCTATCGAAGTTGGCTTCGGACGACCAAAGTTATGCCGGAATCCGGGGGGGTTTTTCGCGAAGGGATTGTCGGCGAAGTAAAAGATTTAGACAAGCACATCGGCCGCCTTACCAACGCCGGTTTGACTAAATATGATTCGGAAAAAAATATCGTCGGCGATTTGGCTCAAAATTGGGAGATTACCGAGAACGGCAAAGTTTATGTTTTTCATTTAAGGCCCCAGTTCAATGCCGAAGATCTCGCCAGTCAAATTTTAAGCAAGGGTCTTTGGCGGGATATTGAAATTTCCACTCCCGAGCCGGCGACCATAACTTTCCGTTTTAAGCAGCCCTTTAGTCCATTTCTTTACAGCTCGACTAAACCGATTTTTAACTCTGGTCCATATCGCATAAGCCGCGAAAGCAAAACGGAAATTGAACTTTCCGCCCGTGAAGATTTTTACCCCGGCAAACCTTACTTGGATAAAGTTGTTTTAAAATTCTATCGCGGGAAAGACGAGCTATTAAAAGCCGCCAAACGGGGAGATATTGATGCTTTTTGTCTAGAGACCGATGAGCCGGCAGAGAAGAATTTTAAAAAACTGGAAATGAAGCTACCCCGGGAGCTGGTGATATTTTTTAATCTTTCTAAAGAGCCCTTAAAAGACATTAATATCCGGCGAGCCCTCAAAGAAAGTGCTTCTCCGGGGAAAGCCCTGGAACTCCGGCTGGTAACCTCGGAAACCCCCGAGAACGTTGAGGTCGCCAGAGAAATTGCCGATAAATGGACAAAAAACGGCGTCAAAGTCAATTTGGAAATTAAGGATAATGTCGGTCTGCAAAAGACGATCATTCCCAAACGGGACTATGACGTTCTCCTTTACGGTCTTGATTACGGCGAGGATCCCGACCCTTATCCTTTTTGGCACTCCTCCCAAATCAAGGAAGACGGCCGAAATCTTTCGAACTTCAAGAATCTTAAAGCCGATCGGCTGTTGGAGGAGGCCCGTCAGGAGTTTGATTTTCAAAAGCGCGAAGAAAAATATGCCGAATTTCAAAAAATTATTGATGCGGAAATGCCGGCCTTTTCCGTGAGAAAAGAAATTCTTTACTGGCAGGTTTCCCAAGATATTTTAGGGGTAAATAAACTTGTGGGGACTTCGGAACATGACCGTTTTCTGGATGTCGCCCAGTGGTATACTAATACTAAGAGAGTGAAAAAGTAACTTGCCTCGGTGCTGGAATTGGCAGACAGGCGGCGTTCAGAACGCCGTGTCCGAAAGGGCGTGGAGGTTCGACTCCTCTCCGGGGCACCAAAAATTTGTGTCTTTACGCAATATTTTATTTATGATATTTTAAATTTGGACTATTGATCTCAAGGAGAGTGACAAAGATGCCGGACGGGGTTTCGAAAGTTTCTGAGAGTGGTTTTGCTCTTCAAGATCTTTTTGGCGACAAAATGGAGTTTTCGATCGGGGAAAACCCGTTTGAAGAAGAAGAGGAAGTCGCCGATCCGCCAAGCGCAAAGAATGAAGATCAGATGACCATCCATCTTACTTATTCCTAATGCATCGCCCGCTCGATCGCCCCGCCTCATTTTGTTGCGGCGGGGCTTTTATATTGACTTTTTAATGGTTTTGTGATAGAGTAAATTTATCAAGACCGAAACCCGTCTCGCCTCCGGCGAGGCCGAGGCGGAAAGGCAAACTCATCGAAAGATGGGGACGCAAAATCATGGACCTAAATCCGCAAGGATATGGTTGCCAGATTGCCGAAGAATTTGGACTTAAGAAGTCCCGCCTTCGGCGGGTTTTTGGTTTTGAAACACAAAGGGGGAGTAAGGAAGGTGTACAGATTTTTTTTCGGCAGAGTGTTTCGAAAGTACCAAAGGCCAATTGATCGGTCGGGTCTCGATGAACCGTTGCGGATTGATTCCGTCAAAGTGGTGCATTTAAGCTACATCGCCTGGCGCCAATTGGAACTTCAGATTCAGCTAATCTGTGATGAATGTCCGGGCAGAAGTCGGGTGATCCGCGTAGTCTGCCATGGTCCGCAAAGAGTCAATCTCGATGAAGATTGTTTGTTTTGCGGCCGTCCGCTTTCAGGGGAAGTAATTTTCCTCTGAACTTCCAAGTTTGTGCCCCGACATTATGTCGGGGCCATTTCAAAATTGATTTTCTTCTCAACTGCACCTATAATATATCTTGAAGCCGAGATGGTGGAACCCCAGCACAATTCCTTCCTGTCAAACTGACTCCGTCCTGTTATGATATGAACGGAATATGCGGGACAAGTTGGCAGGCGAGTGGGGGCAGGTGGCGGAATCGGTATACGCGCAGGATTGAGGTTCCTGTGGGCGAAAGCTCGTGCGGGTTCAACTCCCGCCCTGCCCACCAGAAAGATTTTTTGTGGGTTCGCTTGTCCCTCGAAGTCCGCACTGCAAGTAGAGGAGGTAGTGGGGAGGCTCGCCCTCGGCACCAGTAAGGAAATGTTAGAGTTTGACTTTTAAAAATTAGGGTCTTAATATTAAAGCATGGAAACCAAAGAGCTTAAAAAAATAATAAATGATCAAACCCAAGAAATTCAAAGGCATCAAAAAATGCTCTTGGAAGAGTTTCAAAGTCGGCTCAAGGTTGTTGCCGAGGTGCAAGTTGAACATACCAAAAAATTTGATGCTCTTTTTGAAATGGTGGCCATGAATACCGAAACGCTGGAATTTATCAAAGGTATGCTCAAGCGAAAAGTGGATTTAGAGGAATATGAAAAATTGGAAAAAAGAGTTTCGCTTTTAGAAAAAAAAATGAGGATGTCGGGAATTTAAAACGGAGGAGGACCTGTCCCGGGCAACCTGTGGTGAGCGAAGTCGAAGGGCAAAAGAAAATTTTTGATACCTCTGTAGAGGTATTTTTTGTTTCAGGTCCTTTTCTTTTCCCGAAATCTGCCGCCCCAACTTCGCCCCGCCGAGGCAGGGCTTCGTTGGACAAACACAGGTAAAATATGGTATATTTTGTCTATCGGGCGCTTAGCTTAGTGGTTAGAGCGACTGCTTTACATGCAGTAGGTCGGGGGTTCAAATCCCTCAGCGCCCATATTTAGGTAAATCTTCCTTGATTTTTGAAATTTTATCGGTTAAATTGAAATAGTTCTCATCCGCGGGCTCATTGACAATCGAAAGGAGAAATTCTGTGGCTTCTGCTTGTCCGATCAAGAATTTCAGGTGGTATCTGCCCGGACTTTTGGCAACCGGGGACATGCCTCGTCTGCCAGGCCAATTGGATTGGCTGATCAAACAGCAGTTTCAAGCGATGGTTTCTTTGGAACCAGTTCCGGCAGAAATTTTTGCCGAGATTGATCAATCAAGGCTCAATTATTATCTGGGCACTGCCGAGAAAGATGGTTCGTTGTCCCCTTTAGCCCTTCAGCATTATTATAGTTTTACAAGTCACAATCTTGAGGCTGGCAAGCCGACTTTTGTCCACGGAGGAAAACATTTGTGGTCGCTGATCCGAAAATACTTGGAGTTTTCGTTGCGGGCCAAGGGTTGGCTTTTGCCCGAGATAACCGTTTATCAAAGTTATTCTACGCCAGAGGTCATTATTGCCAGTGCAGGAGAAAGGTATCGGTTTGACTCTCAAACTGGAAAGTTTCTGCCGGCAGGCACAAACATTAGAGGTCTAAAAACCGTTTTTGCCCTGACCGTTCCCTGCCGGTTAATCTTCCGCCAAAACGGCGATTTTCAATTGGTGGTCAACTTTGAAATATGGCTGCCAAAATATCATATTGGCCGACTGGCGGTGGTTGACCTTGACCCCGACTGGGACCAGAAAGCCCAAACCCGCCTCATTTTAGAAATGGCGATCGCTTTGAGAAGTGAAGATGAGGCGAAGTGGCAGTGGGCTCATCGTCACTTGGACGTTGACGGTTGTCAGACAGCGGTTCAGATTCTCTTTAAGGCATTGGCGTCGCAGAGTATCGAGATTCGACGTTTGACCTTATTGGCGCTGATAGATATTTTCAGCCACACAGGCACAGATTGCCGCTGTTTTGGAAAAGAGTGCCTATCGCTTCTCAGCAAAGCCGAGCATTACCTATCTCTGGGATTCAAAAAGGAAAGAGACCTTGCGCTAAAGCCATTATTTGTCCGCGCGCGCCGAATTTTTCGGGAATACCGGGGAGATATGGCTTGACTTTTGAAAAATTCTGAACTAAGATATTAACTATCGCTTCTGTGAAGGGGGTTGGGGAATGCACCTTGAATCGCAGGAAGAAGTTAGTCATATCGCCGAGGCGAAAATCGAAGCCATTCGTACTCGGGCAAGGCGGCGGATGGTGGTCACCTTTCTCAAACGGGCCTTTTTTGGAGCCATCTTTCTTGCTTTGCTTGTCTTTATGCTCCCGGTTCCGGAGTGGCTGAAGTTCATTTTGGTTGGCGGTCTGGTCTCTCTGATAGTCTCCCCTTTATTGGGAAGATTGCTGAAAGACATAGGTCAGTCGGAGCTTCTCTGCCCTAACTGCGGAGCATTGGCGCAACTCGCCGACATTTCCCTAGAATACCAAAGTGACCGGAAAGTTGAGGAAATCTGGCAGACCTACCTTCATCGCCGCGTCCAATGTCGGCGATGTAAGCGTCATTGGCAAATCATTCTTCCGGTAGAAGAAAGAGACCTTTTGTGGAGACACTAACATTGCACTTTGACCTTGAGCCGCCCTGACCTTTTGTCCGGGCGGTTTTCAATTTAACGCCCCTTGCATTTATTTGACAATCTGTTAATATCCTAATTGGTGCTTTTAGCTCAAGGTTTGGCCGATTGCCTCTTAAGCCAAAACCTAAGCAAAAAAGCCAATTAATTCCATGGAGGAAGGTAGATTGGCAGACGAGAAGAAGGTCGAAGAGGAAGTCGCCCCCGAGGAGGCGACCGGCGCCGAAGGCGCCGAAACCGCCGAGCTAACCCCTCAAGGCGAGGCGGAGGAATGTTGCAAGGCGGCTGAAGAAGAAGCCGCTCCCCCCGAAGAGTCCCCCACTGGCGCCGAAGCCGAAGCATCCAAAGCTGAAGCCGAAGCCACAACTTCTACCGAGGACGCAGAGTCCGAGGCAACCGAATCCGCTGAAGAAGATACAGAGGCCCCCGAAGCGGAGGAGGAAGAGACAACTGGCGGCATGGAAGCCGCGGCTGGAAGCACCGCCGAAACTGATGAGGAATCGGCCTAGACCTGACTGGCATTCGGCCCGCCGACGGCGGACCCTTGCCTTCTAACTAATTACCCCCACACCCTGCTTGCAAGGTGTGGGGCTTCTTTAAAAAATTTTACTCAATTAAAATTTTAGGGTAGAATTAAATCGAAAGGAGAAAAATGATGATTGGTCTTTTCTTAGTCCTAATCGGCTTTGTCTGGCTTTTGGGCAATTTGGGGATTATCACCACTACGGTTTCCCAAATCATCTGGCCGGTGATAATCATTGCTCTTGGGCTGACTTTACTTTTGAAAAAGGGCCGATACATGGGCCATTGGTGCTGCGGTCATGAGCATAAGGATAGAGAATAGAGATCTTTTCCTAATTATTTCTATTCTTTTCAAATATGTGAGGACTAAAATAAGTTTAGACTTCTTTTGGAGGAGGCACAAAATTGGATAAGTTAGATTTCGGAGAGCAACTGGCAATCCTAAAGGAGCGAAGGGGAAGTTTGCCCGAACCGGTCCGGCAACAGGTGGAAGAGAAATTGTGCTGCTTAGCCGATCCGGCCCTGGATTGCGGTGACTGCATCGGCATATTTGCGGCCCTTCTTGAAATCAGCCGAACTCATCGGGCCGCTCTCGGGCTGAGTCCGTGATATCTTCTCCTCTCTTTTCTCTAATCCCATCCCCGCCAAAGCCAACGCTGAAGCGGGGTTTTTACTTTTTATGACCAGTCAGCGGTTCGATGAGGACAATTTCCAAGTTATTAGGTTCCAAATAAAGGGAATAATCATCATACATTCCGCCATGAATGGTAAAATCGGTCTTTTTCTGGCAATATTTCTGACACGCCCGGGAAAAAGGCAAAGCAATTTTTGATTGTAAATCATAACGGCTCTGACCATAAGCCGAAGGCAAATCCTTATTTTTAATGGCGGAGTTACCGGATTTTAGACATAAGGCCAAGATGGCGATAGTGGCGGAACTCGAAGGCATTTCTCTGGAAGTAACGGTATTGCCGCAAAAAGAGATTTTGTTTTCGCTCGAATCTAGGACGATTTCAAACTTATCTTTTAAATGCTCTTTTTCTTGAACGGAAATAATTTTTCTTTGGACTAATTGGCCTTTTTGCCATAAAGAAAGCCGTATGGAATCCGGACTTAAATTTTTAGAAAAGATTTTGGCGCCGATATATTGTTCCAAAGAAATGCCCTCATTGCCATAGCCATCTATCCAAGAAGCCCAATCCAGCCAGATTTCTTTTTTGGTATCGTCTCTTAACTTGGCAATTGTCTGGTCAATTTGCTGCCAAAGGGTAGCCGGCGGAAAGACAAAGAGAACATGACCACCCTTGCCAATGCTTTCCAGTTTCACTCCGCCGCCAACGGTTTCATTAACGCGATAGGCCTCTTCCATTAAATTTTGATAAATATGATCTAAAATGGGCGTTGAGGTGCCCAAATATTGAGCGAGATTGTGGGCGTTGCAGAGAGAATCGAAGAAATCACGGAGAATTGCTTCGGACGCGCCCTCGCGGAAAAGCTTACCCAGACCTAAAATTATCTTTAAAGAAGAAAAATTTAAAACATCAATGTAATATTGCCAGCAGGACTCGCATTTGATGTCTTTTTGAATTGGCAGATAGAAAAACGGTTTCTCCTTGGTGCTATCGAAATTCAATTTTTTAGCCAGCGTTTTGGTGGTAAAATCCCGCAGTTCTTGCAAATCATTTTTTATTCTTGAAATAGATTTAAGGATGTTTTCCGTATTAATCATTGAGCCGGACCAGATGCGGGCAATGTCAATTGGCCAAGCGATTGATTCTTTGAGACCAAAGATATCTCCCAAGGAAGCTCCCCAATAAGAAAGTTTTTCAAAAATTTGACAATTTTCCAGCTGATTTTTATAGGTGATAACCGAAGGATGGTTTTGAATAGGTTCAATATTTTCCGAGACAAAAACCATCGGCTGAAAGGTGTGGAGCATGGCACCAAAAGAAGTTGCTCCCGAAGATTGGCCTTCCCGGGTGATGGCGGTGAGCCGCCAGGCCAGACGGAAGATTTGATTAAATTTCGATTGATGGTTCTGAATTTGGAGCTGAAGAGGGAGACTACTTATCTCCTCAAGGTCTGAAGGCCTTATTTTGTTATACAGGAGCAAAATTGCCGTTGCCAGGCAGGTCATAATCACCCCGGTTGAGCCCAGGCCGCCGCCGCAGTGAGCTTCCGAAAGAATATGAATTTTGAAACCGATTTTTTTGCCTTTAACAAAGAGAGTTTTAAGGTATTCGTTGAGAAAACTAATTAATCTTTGTTCTTTGGCCGGTTCAAATAAGAGATTGCTAAAGCTATTTTGATGGGGAGAAAAGCCAACTAACTTTTCTGCAAACGAGACTTTCGGTTCAGGGGTGATTTCCAAGCCGACGTAAACCTTGGTCGGAAGTTTTTGGAAAACCGTCAGACCGCCATAGAAACGAACATACTCGCCGGTCCAGAAAAAAGAATCCGCCGAAGAGGTGACGATTTCGCATTCGGAAAAGAGCTCCTGGTAATATTCGGGAAAATTTTCGGAAATTTGTTTGGAATTGACCTTAGTTCTTTTTTCCATCGCCATTTCTTAATTTTCGTCTGAATTATATCATAAATACTTCAAAATTCCAATGTTAATATGTTTTGACCAATATTTAAGATATTTTTCAGACATTTTTCTATTTTCCTCCAAGGATATCTTTTCACAAAATTTTTTTCTATTTTATTCCAAATCCCCAGCCATAGAATAAAGCTGAAAGTTTGCACCTTGATAGGTAAATACGATTCAAAGGAGGAAATCTGATGAATGCTCTTATGAGATCGGTATCTGGTTTCCTAAAACCGATCCAAGCCGAATGGACGCCGAGTCCCGAGGAAATTAAAGCGGCTCGAGAAAAAGAACTTAAGCGCCGAACCAAGGAATTCACCGAGTTTCTGTTAGGTGAGACAACGACGGCCGTTGGGACATTTCTGGGCTCGGCCCAGAACAACAGCAATATCACGGCGGCCCAAATTCAGAGCGAAGCCGAGGCCGAAGCCAGAATCAGACGGGCGGCGACCCGAATGCTTCTGCCTTTCCGACTTGTTGAACCGGTGACAACCTTGGCGCTTCTCTTTTCCTACGGGGCGATTGAGCAGGCAAAACACAAGCTTGGTCTGGCAGGTATTCTTCTTTACATCCACACCCGGAGGGTTCAGAAGTTTGCCGAAGACTGCGACTGGTATGCGATGGAGCTTCGCCGCATCGCCAACGCCTGGACAGATCGGGTGATTGTCGAGAGCCCAACCCTGCCGCCCATGACCGTCCTT
>DATEAX010000048.1:0-25563 GCA_035288145.1 Patescibacteria group bacterium
CAGCTTGTCGGCAGCGATTTTAGGGATTTTGTGAGGTTAAGAAAAGAGCTGGAATATATAAAATGAGGAGACATACGAAATATCTCCCCAATGTTTAGTAATTATATTTTATCAAAATATGCCTAAGCCGTCAAGACAGAGCTTGCCGGCGACGCATACAAAAATTCCAACGGTTGGATGTGGCAAGAGTCATATTTTCCAATCATAACAAAAGGCCTCTGAAAGATTTTTGTTCCTACAGAGGTCTTTTTGGGTCACATCTTTTCCATCAAGACCTTGGTAACTTCCTCGGGATTGGCGTAAGTGTCCTCGGGCAGATTTTCCGTCACAAACTTCCGCTCGTGTTCGGGAACGTGCTCCAAATTGTTGCAGGCAGTTACAATTTCATCGCGGGTGGCCGGCCATTTCACGATATGCTCACGAATGTGAGTCGTCCATTCTTTGGAGATTGTGGTTTCCATTTTACTCACCTCCCTCTAGTTACCCCTCTTCGAGAACCGTGAAAGTAATTTAATTATATAACTTGCTATATAACTTTGTCAAGGGGTAAACTAGAACGAAGTTCGGTTTACCCCGCAGACCCCGCATAATTTTAAAAAGCCCTAAGCAATCGATAAGCCAGGTTTTGTCCCCCGCCAATGGCGGGGTGGCGAAAATCTATCTGACGCGTCAGGACTCTTGGACATCGGGCCGAGCAGGCCTAGATGATATTTAGAGCCCGTCTGACTTGCATCGCATAGGGTTTTCACCGCGCCATGTCGCCATGGACACGCGTAAGCTCTTACCTTACGATTTCACCCTTACCCCTCACCTTTCAAGGACTCGATTCTCTTCGAGAATCAATCAGACAAATGTCTGTCCTTGAAGGGTGAGGGGCGGTATGTTTCTGTTGCACTGTCCCTAGGTCACCCTTGGTCGCCTTATGACGACTATGCTGCTCTCTGATGCCTGGACTTTCCTCCCCTCGACTCGTCGCTACGCTCCTCGCTCGGGACAAGCCCCGGCCAACAAAAATTGGGGTTTACCCTGAGTGAGACGCGCAGCGTCGAATCGAAGGGTATTCGCCTCGATTGCTTAAGGCACTCATATTGTATCTTAATTCTGCTTCAATGTCAACTTAAATATCGGAGGTTTTAAGAACTTTTTTGAGATATTGACCGGTATAGGATTTCACAATTTTGGCGATTTTTTCCGGCGTTCCTTCGGCAACAATTTTCCCGCCTTTATCTCCGCCTTCCGGCCCCAAATCAATCACCCAATCGGCGGATTTAATCACTTCCAAATTATGTTCAATCACCACCACAGTGTTGCCTTTTTCGACGAGGGCCTGCAAGACGGACAACAGCCGTTTAATATCTTCAAAGTGCAAACCGGTTGTCGGTTCGTCAAGAATATATAAAGTCCGGCCGGTATCGTGACGGGAAAGTTCCGCCGCCAGTTTAATCCGTTGGGCCTCTCCGCCGGATAGAGTGTTTGCCGGCTGGCCCAAATGCATATAGCCCAAACCGACCGACTCCAAGACCTTAAGTTTGTTTTGAATTTCGGAAAAATCTTTAAAAAAGGTAATCGCTTCCTCAACCGTCATTTCCAAAATGTCGGCGATGGTTTTGCCTCTGAAGGTAATTTCCAAAATTTCTTTATTGTAGCGTTTTCCTTTGCATTCCGGACAGGTGACATAAACATCGGGCAAAAAGTGCATTTCAATCCGCAAAACGCCGTCGCCCCGGCAGGTTTCGCACCGGCCGCCGCGCAAATTAAAAGAGAATTTTGAAGGATCAAGTTTCTTTGCCACGGCTTCGGGCAACGAGGCAAAAATGTCCCGAATGTGAATAAATAGATTCGTATAGGTTGTCAGATTTGACCGCGGGGTGCGACCAATGGGCGACTGATCAACGGAAATAACCTTATCGAGAAATTTCACCCCAGAAATCCCCCGATGTTTTCCCGCAGGGGTTTTCGCATGATGAAGCTTTGCCGCCAAAGCTTTAGCTAAAATTTCCAAAATCAAGGTTGATTTCCCGGAACCGGAAACGCCGGTAACACAAATAAAGTTATTGAGAGGGATTTTAACATCAATATTTTTTAAATTAAATTCCGAGGCCCCCCGAATTATCAATTCTTCTTTAATCTGGGATCGGCGCTTCTTGGGAATCTCAATTTTTCTTTTGCCAGCCAGATATTGACCGGTTAATGAGTAAGGATTTTTTTTGATCTTCTCCAGGGTTCCTTCGGCAATGACTTTGCCGCCGTGATCGCCCGCCCCGGGCCCCATATCAACAACCCAATCGGCTTTCTCAATCGTCAGGGGATCATGCTCGACAATAATCACCGTATTGCCCAATTGCTTTAAAACATCAAACGATTTTAGAAGTTTTTCCTGGTCACGAGGGTGAAGCCCGATGGACGGCTCGTCGAGAACATAAACAACCCCCATCAGCCCAGTGCCAAGCTGCGTTGCCAAACGAATCCGCTGGGCTTCCCCGCCGGCCAAGGTTGGCGCGCTTCTTTCCAAAGTCAGATATCCCAAGCCAACATCAATTAAAAATTTGAGGCGTTCGATGATGCTGGAAATAATTTTTAAAGCAATTATTTTTTCATTTTCCGAGAGTTTCCCGGCTAAAAGTTCGTTTTCGAAATAGAAAAGAACTTTATCGATGCTCATCGAGGTAATGTCAACAATATTTTTACTGCCGATGGTAATGCTTAGAACTTCTTCTCGAAGCCGTTTACCCTTGCAGACCGGGCAGAGTTTTTCAACCATATATTTTTCAATTTCCTGTTTTAGATAGTCGGAATCCGTCTCTCGATAACGCCGTTCAAGATTCGGAATGACACCTTCAAAACCTCCTTTGGGTAAGCTCGAATTGCGGGAATTATCGCCATATAAAACAATTTGGCGAATTTTGCGAGGAAGTTCTCCCACGGGCACATCTAAAGAAAATTTATAACGCGATGCCAGTTCCGACAAAACCCGATTATACCAGCTGGTATGAGAAGTAATTCGCGACCAGGGCCGGATGGCGCCTTCGGCTAAAGTGAGCCGCGGATTGGGTAAAACCAAATTCGGCTCAATTTCAAATTTTCGGCCCAGACCTTGGCATACCGGACACGCCCCCTGGGGCGAATTAAAGGAAAAAATCTTCGGGTGAAGTTCTTCTAAAACCGTGTGGCGATTCGGACAAGTAAAATACTGGGAATAACGTTTTTCTCTCCCCGAATCCTTAACAGACAAGTTCCCCTGACCCAATTTCAAACCTTTCTCAATCATTTTTAAGAGAGTCGCTTTGGGCAAGTCTTCAATCCTTACGGCTGATTCAAAAATTATTGCCTCGATTGTATGGAGTTTGGTTTTATCCAAATTTAAAAGCTGGGCCTCTAAAATATCAACGATAATTCCGTCTAAACGGACTCTGGCGATTTTGAGATCTTTAAGTTGGCTTAAAAGATATTTATGTTCGCCTCTTTGACCTCGGACTTGAGGCGACAGAAAAAGAAGGCTCTTTCCATGGAATTCTTTTAAAATATCTTCTAAAATGTCTTCGGGAAGCTGCCTTTGAAGAAGCTCGCCGCAGATAGGACAATGGGGATGACCGATGCGGGCAAAAAGAACTCTCAAATAATCGTAAATTTCCGTCACCGTTCCTACGGTTGACCGGGGGTTTTCCGAGGCCGAGCGCTGATCAATCGAAATTGCCGGCGAGAGATTTTCTATCCAGTCGAAATCGGGCTTTTCCAAATTGCCAAAAAATTGCCGGGCGTAAGTCGAAAGCGACTCGACATAACGACGCTGGCCCTCGGCATAGATGGTATCAAAAGCAAGCGACGACTTGCCGCTACCGGAAAGCCCAGTAATGACGACAATTTTATCGCGGGGAATTTCCAAATTGATATTTTTAAGATTGTGCTCGCGAGCCCCATGGATAATAATTTTTTCTTTCATATACTTTTGCTATTTTAGCAAAAAAATAACCTCCTGACAAGACCCAAGCCGGTACCCAGCGCACCAATTTGACAAAAGCGACAATTTTCCTTAAATTTTAGGAAGAAAGAAAATATAAAAATAGTAAATGCGCCCCGCTTTGCTCTAAAGAGCTTCGAGGGGGCATCCTTCGCTAACTGCTGGCGCGGCTTGCCAGCCGTAGCTTTAGCGAAGGCTGGAGGTCAAAATGTTAGGAGACAAACGTCCCACGTCATCGGGTCAAGGCACGGTCATCGGCGCCAATGTTAAACTTATTGGCACCTTGCAGGACGCCAACGACATTGTCGTCCACGGTCGAATTGAGGGGGAGATAATCTCAAGTCAGGCAATCAGTATCACAGAGTCATCCTATGTTAAAGGGCCGATTTCCGCCGATTTGGTTACCATTGCCGGCAAAGTCCGCGGGTCCATCACCGCCACCGGTAAATTGGAAATCCTGCCCACCGGCCGGGTCTACGGCTCAATTACTTCCAAGGATCTTTCCGTTAAATCCGGAGCGATTTTTGTCGGCAAAAGTACCATGCCTGAAGGCGAAGAAAAGGAAGAGGAGGAAGTTCCCCAGGAAAAGGAAACACAGAAGGAAGAAACGTCTTATGAAGTAGAATAAAACTTCAATGTACTATTATATATTTGAACCCTCAAAAGCAAAATTTAGTAAGCGTGAGGATAAAATCAAGGATATTTTGGGCGATCTGGGGATTGCCGGGGAAGCGGTCTCGCCTTCGGCGGCACGAACGATTGAGGAACTTACCCATCTCGGCGTCGTCAAGGGGTATTCGACGATTGTCGCCTGCGGCTCGGAAATGCTGGTCAATAAAGTGATTACCGTCTTGGCCACGGAAAAAATGGCCAAAGAAACGGTTTTGGGGATTATCCCCGATGATTTCAATTCTCTCCTTGCAGAGCGGCTGGGCTTAAAAGATATTTTTTCCGCCTGCAATGCTCTAAAATATCGAAAACTTGAAACAATCAATCTTTGCCTGATTGAGCCAAACAAATATTTCCTCACTGAAGCGATTATCGAAAGTCCGCGAAATCAAGAAATCTTCTTTTCAGTGGAAAAACTTCAGGGCCGGGCACTGGTTTCTAAAATAACCATTCATCCGGGTTTGGCAATTTCTTTTTATGACCAAACCCTCGAAGGCAAAACTTCCCAAAAATTTACTCGCTGGCTTTTTGGTCGTAAGGAAAAAGATATTTATTCAAGTTCTTTCTCAACTAAACGGATTCGCTTTGAATCGGAGGAGGCCAATTTGCCTGTCAAAGTTTCCGGAGAAATCGTCGCCAAAACGCCGGTAACTTTAAGCAATCGCCAAAGGATATTGAAAATTATTGTTGCCCGTGATAGAATCGGGATGAAAGAAAAAAATTCGCCCATAGGCAGAGCCGGAGGAAAGAGATTAAAGAATTAAAAACCAACGAAGGAATCAGCGCTCAAAAAGTTTATCTGATAGACCAGGATGGTCAATCCCAAGGGGTCGTAAGTCTCGATCAAGCTTTGTATCTTGCTTACGAAGCCGGTCTTGATTTGGTTCAAGTCAGCTCCGCTAATCCCCCCGTGACTAAGATAATGGATTATGGCAAATATCGCTACGCTCAAGGGAAACTTGAATCGCGCCAGAAAGTTAAAAGTAAGGGTCCGGAAATTAAAGAAATTCGCATCAGCTTGAAAATTGACCATCACGATTTGAATGTTAAAGCCATGCTTGCCCAAAGATTTCTAAAAGACGGGGATAAAGTCAAAGTAGCCGTCAAACTGATCGGTCGGGAAATGATGTTTCAAGAGCGCGTCCGAAAGGTTTTAGAGGATTTCCAGAAGATTTCCGGGGGAGAGTTTGAAGGATCAATTGAGAGAATGGGTAGTCGATTTTCAACCATCTTGGTTCCAGCTAAAAATATTCCAGCCGAGAATAAAAAATGAAGCAAAAAACCAATAAATCCGCTTTAAAAAGAGTCATCACCACCGGTGGGGGGGAATTAAGACGGAGAAATCTTTCCGCCCAGCATTTGGTTTCAGGAAAGTCAAAACGAACGTTAAAGAAAAGTAAACAAACTCAAACTTTTGCCAAAGCCGATATGAAAAGAATTAAAAAACTTGTTCCTTTCAGGTAAAAATCTATGTCGAGAGTGAAAAGAGGCACCACCTCTCATCAAAAACATAAAAAACTGCTGGCTCGTACCCGCGGCTTTCGCCACGGACGGAAGAATTTAGTTAAACTTGCCCGTCAGGCAGATATTAAAGCCGGTCAATATGCCTATCGTGACCGCCGCCGAAAAAAGCGCGATTTTCGCCGGCTTTGGATTTTGCAAATCAATGCCGCTTGCCGCTTAAATGAGATTAAATACAGTACTTTTATGAACGGTCTAAAAAAAGCCAAGATTGAATTGGACCGTAAAATCTTGGCCGATCTCGCCCAAACCGAGCCGGAAGAGTTTAAGAAATTGGTTCAAAAAGTAAGGAGTTAAATTAAAGTCTGAAATATAGAATCAGAGCCTAATTAGAATCTTAGTTCTAAACCATCGTAGGCAAGTAAATAGCGTTTGTCGCCGAGTCCTTGGATAAGTTTGATCATCTCTTTGTGCGGTCGTCGGTTGTGACCGTTATGGGTAAAATAGATTTTTTTTAAGTTTTTCATCGGTTTGGTGACGACAATTGTGTCTTTCATCGCCAAATGTCCGCCAAAAGAGCGTTCGAAGATCGAGCCGTCTAATATGGCGATATCAACATCATTAAGGTATTTCAAAGCCGAATCCAAAGAGGAACTGTCGGGGATATAAGCAAGCCGGTTATCAATAATTAAACCGATGGTGATGGCCATTTTCGAATGAAGAACTTTGAAGGCGAAAAAATCCACTCCCAGAAGCTTAAAATGCTGTCCCGGTTTCATCCGGATAATCCGCAGATTCCTTTGGCTTTTTAATAAATATTTCAAACCGCCAATATGATCTTCGTGCTCATGGGTCGTAATCACCGAATCCAAATTTTTAATCTGCGAGGTAGTTAACTGTTTTAAAATGTCAGGGCCGGCATCAATTAAAATCCTGCTGTTGACTAAAATCGCTGACCGCCGACGCTTATCTTTTTTGTCACGGGATTGACATTGGAGACATTGACATCCCTCGCGCGGAATTGCTTCGACGCTCGAAGTGCCTAAAAATTTTATCTTCAAACTTTTTTTTACCATCAGAAAAAACCTACTTTTTCCGAAACTTTTTGGAGGCGCAGGTGACGCAAAGACTTGCCGAGGGGTAGGCCTTCAGACGACCGGGCTCAATTTGGCTCTTGCACTCATCGCAAATTCCATATTTGCCTTTTTCTATTTTCGAAAGCGCCTCTTTGACATCTTTAATCAAATTTTTCAAATTTTTTTGCAGTCCCAAATTCTCTTGAAATTTTTCCACTTCTTGAGCATTTTCTTCCTCCGATGTCCCGTATTCGGGAAATTTCCGAGTCATCTTATATTGGTTTTCAAGACGAGCAAGCTCCCGAAGAAGAATTTTTTTTTGTTTTCGAATAAATAAGGTATCGGAAATTTTCTTAAGCATTTTTTCCTCCTTTTGCCGCCTCAAGATACTGCCAGATTAAGATACCCAGTGCCAAGAGAAAAACTAACAAACTGACAATTTGTCCGCCTTTAATAATTAAAATTACTCTTTCATCTCGCCAGAAGTCAATCACCAATCTTCCTAATCCGTACAAAGCCAATCCTCCCCAAAAAAGCGAACCAGAAGTCCAGGTTTGGACCCATTTCTTTTGCCAAAGAACAAGATAAAATAGAAAACCGGCGATTACAAAAGACCAAATTGCCTCGAAAAGAGACACCGGGATTTGACCCCAAATGGCGATTTTTGAGGAAGAAGCGATGCCGGGGACATCGCCGGAAAGAAGACAACCGATTCGACCAATCGTCCAACCGGCTAACAAGCCGATAATTCCCAAATCAAACCATTGCCAAATATTTTGACGGCGTTTCTTTAAAATAAAGTAGCTAACCAGAAAACCGCCGATGATTCCCCCAAAAGAAACTAACCCGCCATACCAAATAAAAAACATTTCGTGCCAATTGGTAAATTGATAATAGTAAAAGATGACGTAGACAATTCTTGCCCCGACAATCCCTCCGAAAAGAGAGAAAACCAAAAGGTCGAATAAAAATTTCCGGGAAAGATGTTCTTTTTTGGCAAGATAGAAAATTATCCCGCCGCCCAAAACGACGCCCAAGGCAATCATAACTCCGTGAGTATAGATGTTCACTTGCCCAAAACTCAAAAGAATTGGATACATATTTTTCCCATTTTGATTATCGGGCTATTCCAATTAATTGTCAAACAAAGAAGTTGAAAATTTCGCCGTTTTAGGATACGATAATTAAGGAGAATTTTTTGTTTTGGGCCGTTTAGCTCAACGGCAGAGCGGTCCGATGGGCACATAGCTCAGATGGTAAGAGCGCTACGTTCACATCGTAGAGGTCTCTGGTTCAAATCCAGATGTGCCCACTAGATTGTAAATATCGCTTAATGAAATATTTAATCGTCGCGGTAATCAACGCCATTTACGGCATTTTATTATTCCTGACTTTAAAACCGGACACCCCGGGTGTAGTTTTAATTATTTTCATCGCCGGTGTTTTAACGATTCTGGGATTAAGCGGTTTTTTTCTCTGGCTCTGGCGCATCCTTGCTCGGGAACAGACCAGCCAACCCTCACCGGCAATGAAGAGCTGGTATCAACTGGCTAAAGGGATTGATATTCTTCTCATCCTGGGTTTACTTTTCCGGGCCTTTATTCTCCAGCCCTTTGTCGTGGAGGGGAATTCGATGGAAACCAATTTCCACAACAAGGAATTTCTTCTGGTTGACCGGATCAGCTATAAATTCAGGGAACCGCAGCGTGGCGATGTCATCATTTTCCGCTTTCCCAGAAACCAGGCCGATGACTATATTAAAAGGATTATCGGACTGCCGGGAGAAACAGTAAGAATTCAAGCAAGCCAAGTATTTATCAATAACCAGATAATTTACGAAGATTACCTCCAGCCCATGAGCCAAACCCTCATCGGCAGTGATCCGGCCAATTTCCTGGAAAAAACTTTGGGTTCCGAAGAATATTTTGTCATGGGAGACAATCGCAGTAACTCCTCTGATTCTCGCGATTGGGGCATGGTTCCCAAAGCCAATCTTATCGGGCGGGCCTGGCTAACTGTTTACCCTTTCCAAAACTTCGGTCTTGTGCAAAAAGCGCCGTTCAGACTTGAATACTCCTCCCTTTAATTCACCGGCGAGCTCTTTTTAGAATTTTTTGGACTTCATCATCTTCAACTTGTTCGAATTGGCGATAAAATTGACCGACGGCGAAAAAGAGATTTTCCGCCAGAAGAACAACTATCCGGTCTACCAATGGTCTTAACTGGCTAATCGTTTCCGGAGGCGCCACCGGGGATGCTAAAATTATTTGAACCGGTTGCATTAGTTTTACCTCCTCGATGGCAACTTTCATCGAAAGACCGGTGGCTAAACCGTCGTCAACTAAAATAACTGTTTTTCCCTTAAAGTCATGGTAGGGACGATTTCCACGGTATGCCCTCAACCTCCGGTTAATCTCCTGCCTCGCTTTTTTGGTTTCGACTTCGAGATAAGAGGGCGAGGTCTCTTCGCGGGGATTTATGACTCGGGCATGCAGGCCGACGGCAGCAACCGCATATTCGGGATTTTGGGGGGCGCCGATTTTACGAGTGACGATAATGTCAAGCGGCAAATTCAGAGATTTGGCGATTTCCTCGCCAATAACTACCCCGCCGCGCGGCAGCGCTAAAACAATGCCCTCGTTTATTTTTGGAAAAGACTGCCGTAATTTTTGACCTAACTTTTGACCCGCTTCCTCACGATTAAAAAATAATGTCATCTTGCCTCGATATCATTTTAACATATCTGGTATAATTAAGATGAGCGTAAAATGAAAGAATGTTATCTTTATAAAACCGAGGGCGATTATGTCCAGTGCCAGACCTGCCACCATCGTTGCCGGATACCTCCTTTCAAACGAGGGATTTGCGGTGTCAGGGAAAACCAAAAGGGCAAACTTTTTCTTTTGGTTTATGGCCGGGTGATTGCCGAAAATATTGACCCCATCGAGAAAAAACCTCTTTACCATTTTATGCTCGGGACCAAATCGCTTTCGATTGCCACCGTTGGTTGCAATCTGCGCTGTCTCTGGTGCCAGAATTTTGATATTTCTCAATGCACCAAAAGCAATCTTGACCGCACAGAAATTACCACCTCCCGCGGAATCGAGATGGAACCAGAGCAAATTGTCCAAGATGCCCAAAAATATCAGTGTCCCTCAATTTCTTACACCTACACCGAACCGACGATATTTCTGGAATTTGCCCTGGATACGATGGAACTTGCTCAAAAAAAAGGTTTGAAAAATATCTGGGTTTCCAACGGTTATATGACGTTGGAGGCCCTGGATTTAATTACCCCTTATCTTGATGCCATCAACGTTGACTTGAAAGGATTTAACGAGAAGAATTATCTTAAATTCTCCGGCGCCCGGCTTCAGCCGGTTTTAGACAATATCCGGGAAATTCATCGCCGGGGCATTCACTTGGAAGTGACAACTTTAATCATCCCCGGCATTAACGATGATGAAGACGAGTTACAAAATATTGTCAAGTTTTTGGCCGGCGTTTCTAAAAATATTCCTTGGCACATCAGCCGATTCTTTCCCCATCATAAAATGCTTGAAGTGCCGGTCACGCCTCTTGAAACTTTGAAAAAAGCTCAAGCTCTTGGCAAAAAGGCCGGTTTGCAATATATTCATCTTGGAAACGTATGATGAATGAATTAATTTTTCAATTAATAATTAGGAATGAATGACAAGTACAAAACTATCGACATCACCGATCGCACATTTGACTTTGGTGTAAGGATAGTGAAGTTAGTGAATCAAATGCCTCGAACCCCAGCAGGATTCAGCATTGGAGGACAAACGATAAGATCGGGAACATCGATTGGAGCAAATATACAAGAGGCTCAAAGTGCCCATTCCCGAAAAGAATTCATCTACAAAATGAATATTGCCCTCAAAGAAGCCCGTGAAACAGAATATTGGCTCAAGATTATCATCCAAGTTGATATGTTAAATACTTCCGTTGTTAAAGCGTTAATTATTGAAAATGAAGAAATTATTAAAATATTAAGCACAATTATTAAAAAAACTAAATCTAATTCATAATTAATCATTAAATAATTCAGTAACTAAGGACATTATGTCTTTAAATTTTGCCGCCATTAGTCCCCACCCGCCGATTATTATTCCGGAAATTGGCCAGAGTGAATTGGCAAAAGTCGAGCAAACGGTGCGGGCGATGAAAAAATTGAGTCAGCGCTTTCTGGAAGCGGAAATTGAAACCTTGCTGGTAATTTCTCCCCATATGCTCATTTATCCGGACCGCTTCAGTATTGCCGGGATGAAAAAACTTTTCGGCACTTTTGCCAGCTTCAATGCTCCGGATTTAATTATGGAATTTGAAAATAACCTCGAGTTAGCCCAAAAAATCGGAAATTCCAGCCGCGGTGAAAAAATCGAAACCTTGCTTTATGATAACGGCGGCGAGTTTTTTGAGCTTGACCACGGCGTGATGGTTCCTTTATTTTATCTTGCTAAAGATCAGGAATTCGGCTTTAAAATCCTGCCCTGCGCCTACTCCGAACTTTCGTGCGCCAAACACTTCGCCTTTGGCCAGATTCTGGGAAATGTCGTCAAAAGTTTTCCTGGTCGTGTTGGTCTTGTCGCCTCTGGCGATCTGTCTCACCGCCTAAATCTCGGAAGGAAAAGCGAAATTAACCCTGGACGCGATTTTGATCAAAAAATCGTCAATGACCTTAAAGAAGGCAAAGTTCAAGACATTTTATATTATGATGAAGATTTTGTCGAGGCCGCTGGCGAATGCGGCTATCGCTCCATTCTGATTCTCTTAGGTGCTTTGGATAGTCTCGGTCTTAAGCCGGAAATCTTATCCTACGAAGGCCCCTTTGGCGTAGGCTACTTGGTGGCAAATTATCACTTGTCGGATTAATATGGACATTTTTGTCGAACTTGCGAGAAAAACAATTCAACAATATCTTGATAGAAAAGATACTCCCGAACTTCAGGACCTTATTGATAAGTTGCCAAATCAACGGGCGGCCTGCTTTGTTTCATATCATTTGAAAGAAAATGATGAACTCCGCGGTTGTCTCGGGACGATACTGCCGGTTAAGAAAAATCTCGCCGATGAGATTAGGAACAATGCCATCGCCGCCTGTCATGATTCTCGGTTTACTCCGCTTGCTGCCGAAGAAATCGATGAAATAAAAATTCAGGTTGATGTTCTCTCCGAAATTGAACCGATTGAGTCAGAAAGCTCCCTTGACCCCAAAAAATATGGCGTGGTGGTTAAAGCCAAAGACGGCCGGACCGGTCTCTTGCTGCCGGCGCTCGAGGGCATCGAGGACGCCCGCCACCAGATCGCTTTAGCCCGCCAAAAAGCCGGCATTAGTCCTCTGGAGCCGATATTCCTTTCTCGCTTTACTACTGAAAGACATAAGGAATAAGATGCAAGTCGCCGAGGTGGTTCCTAAAAGCAGAACTCAAAAAGAGGCGGTTTTTGACTATGCGATATCGCCCAAGGACCTGCCTTTTATTCGGCCGGGTATTTTGGTGGAAATCCCTTTTCATGGTCGAAAAGTTGAAGGGATGGTCATTAATCTTAAAAGAAAATCTGACTTGAGTCAAATTAAACTCAAAACTATCCAGGCAGTAATTGACCCTGTTCCGGTGGCCGACCAAAACCATCTTAAATTTGCTCAATGGATTTCCGATTACTATCTCGAGCCGCTGGGAAAGACACTCTTTGAAAATATTGTCCCGCCGGCAAAAAGGATAATCAAAGTCCAAAGCGATATTCCCAAGGATTTTCCTGCTCCACAGCAAACAAAATCAATAAAAAGAGGGGCGCTTTTAAACCAATATTTGCTCATCGCCGATTTTCCTAAAAGATTGGCTTTCTATCTTGAGGCAATCAAAAAAACCTTAAGACAGAACCGGGGAGTAATTATCATTATCCCCGATTTATCGCTTTTAAAGTTCTTTCCCATAAAGATGCTCCAAAAAGATTACGGCAAAGAAACCATCTCCTTAATTCATAGCCGTCTTTCAAAAACTTTGCGTTGGCTCGAATTTCAGCGTATTCGACAGGGCAAAGCGAAAATTGTCATTGGTTCAACTTCCGCCCTCTTTGTCCCGGTCCAAAATCTGGGTCTGATTATTATTGACCAAGAAGAAAATGACACCTATAAAAACCAACGTTCTCCCCGATTTCACGCAAGCAAAGCGGCGGAAAAATTGGCCAAACTTCTCGGGGCAAATTTAGTCTTGGGAAGCATCACCCCGCGGGTAGAAACCTATTATCAAGCTCTCAAGGGCAAATACCGAATCATCCGCCGTCCGCTAACCCAAAAACCCCTCATCTCGATTATTAACATGAATTCAGAACGCCGGGCGATTAGTCTCTCCTTAGAAAAAGCCGTTGAGCAAGCTCTACAATTAAAAAAGCGAACGCTCTTGGTTTTAAATCGCAAAGGCGAGGGTTCAAAACTTGCCTGTTCCGACTGCGGCTGGGTATGGCGCTGTCCGAGATGCCAACTCCCCCTCATCCCCCAAAAAGAGCAGATTATTTGTTTTCGCTGTCAGAAAAAATTTTCCCTCCCAGAAAGATGCCCCCGATGCCGCGGTGTAGGATTAAGACCTTATGGTTTGGGCACGGGCAAACTGGAAAAATTTATTCAAGACATCTTTCCCCAAAGTAGAATAATTCGTTTGGAAGATACCTCGATATTGAAATTTTCCGATAGTCTGTTCCGGCCATGGGATATTGCCATTACCACCACCTTTGGTTTGAAGTTTCATTTTCCGGCAGTTTATCTGGTAGCGCTCATTGACGCCGACCAGGGTTTGAATTGGCCGGACTTTCGAACCCAGGAAAAAAATTTTGCGATCTTTTATAAATTTTTGAAGGTCGGGGAGCGGGGGATAATTCAAACTCATTTTCCGGAAAATCCCCTAATTTCCGCCCTTTCCGGCCTTGACTTTGAACGATTTTTCCTAAACGAAATTGCCCTGCGCCGCAAATATCAATTTCCGCCCTTTGTTCAGCTGATTCGCCTTCTTTTACAAAACAAAGACGAGCAAACCAGCCGAAAAAAAGCCCAGGAGATTTTTCAAAAACTTCAACAAATCAAATCTAAAAATCATTTGCTTTTGGGACCATCAGCACCATTTTTTCAAAAAAAACGGGGGTCATTCCTTCAACAAATTATGATTAAAATCTTGCCCGCACAAAACCGGCAAAACGACGATATTTTAAAGGAATTCCTGCGCGTTTTGCCAAAGGACTGGCAAATCGATGTCGAGCCAATGGATTTATTGTAGTATAATAAGAAAAGGATAATGAGCAAGGAGGAGGAAATTGCGCATTGGTATTTTTAGTCAGTGTTACTTGCCGACCTTAAACGGGGTGGTAGTTTCCATTGAGACCTTCCGTAAGGAATTGGAAAAGCGCGGTCATGAATTCTTTATCTTTACCACCGGAAACCGAAATTCAGAAGATAAGAACCCGACCCGCGTTTTTCGCTATCCTTCAATTCCCTCGACCCAGAAGGATTATCCGATTGCTCTGCCTTACCTGGCACCTTTACAAACTGCCCGTATCCGGACTTTGGGACTAGAAATTATCCATAGTCAGCACATTTTCGCCATGGGAAAACTTGGCCTGAAAGTTGGCCGCAGTCTGAATATTCCCGTCATTCATACCTACCATACCCTGATTACCGAATACACCCACTATATTCCTTTGCCCAGCCGGCTGGTGGAAAAAGTTTTGATTTCCCTTAGCCGAAATTACTGCAATTTATGCGATCAGGTGGTGACCCCCTCCTCTTCGATGAAGAAAATTCTTCTCTCTTACGGCGTTAAGACTCCAATCGAGGTCATCCCCACGGGAGTCGACCCAAATGACTTTACCAAACCTTATCACTCGACTGTCTTAAGAGCCAAATGGCATATTCCGGAAGGAAAGAAAATTCTTCTTTATGTCAGCCGCATCGCCCGAGAGAAAAATCTTGATTTTCTTTTTGAGGCAGTCCGAGAGCTTCGAAGAAAACGCAACGATTTCCATCTGCTGATGGTTGGCGGCGGTCCGGAAGTCGCTTATTACCAGAAGCAGGTCAAGAGGTGGGGACTGGAAAACTTGGTTACCTTTGCCGGAAGACAACCCAAAGAGGACACCAATCGTTTTTATGGGGCAGCGGACATTTTTGTCTTTCCCTCGATTACGGAGACTCAAGGCATTGTCCTCACTGAAGCCCAGGCGGCCGGTCTTCCCGTGGTCGCCGTCGGCTTGATGGGTCCCAAGGATTTTATCCGAGACGATAAGGACGGCTTTTTAACCCCCTTGCAAGTCGGAGAATTTTCCGGTAAAATAGAAAAACTTCTCGACAATGAGTATTTAAGAAAGAGATTCGGCCGCCAGGCCCAAAAGAACGCTGTCCAGTTTTCCGCGGAAAATACCGCCCGCAAGATGGAAAAACTTTATGAAAGAACGCTTAGTAACTATTCCCAATAAAGAGCTTTTCGAGGTGACCGTCAAAGTCACCTCTTTTGGAAATGAGCTCCAAAACCAAATAAAAATAATGGCTGAATATCTTCGGCTTCACGAAGGCGCAGGGCTGGCCGCCAATCAAGTGGGCTGGAAAAATCGGGTGATTGTCGTCGAGTTCGATGATGATGAGAAACATGCCATCCCCTTTCAGGCGTTTATTAATCCGGAAATCGTTGAATGTTCCGATGATACAAATTTACTTGAAGAGGGCTGTCTTTCGGTGCCCCAAATTGAGCTCCCAGTCGAAAGGGCCCTTAAAATCAAACTTCGCGCCCAAAACCGCGCGGGGAAAAAAATCCGTCTGACTGCTAAAGGAATTCTTGCCCGAATTTTGCAGCATGAGGTTGACCATTTAGGGGGGATTATTTTTACCGAGCACGTTTCGGAAAAATATTTCCGCGATTTTCCCGAGCTTAAAAATCTCAAAATTGTCTTTTTCGGTTCGGGAGAATTTGCCGTGCCGGTTCTAAAGGGCCTCATTTTGCTTGGTTTTAATCCCCTAATAATTACTGAAAAAGGCAAACCCGCTGGCCGCGAACAAAAAATTAAACCTACGCCGGTGGCTGAATTATGCCAATTATTTCAGAAAAAAGTCATCGAAATTGAGGATTTCACTCGTCTTAAAACTAACATTTCCCATCCCGATTTGATTTTTTTAGCCGATTTCGGCCAGAAAATTCCCGAAGACATCTTAAAGAAGGCCCGAATCGCCGCTTTAAATTTGCATCCGTCGCTTCTTCCTTTATATCGAGGCGCCGCCCCCATTCCTCAAGCAATTTTGGCGGATGAAAAAGAAACCGGAGTGACGTTAATCGAAATGTCGAGTAAAATCGACCAAGGTCCGATTTTAGCCCAAATTAAAACGGAAATCCTAAAAAACGACACCGGTGCAATTTTGGAAAACCGTTTAGCCATCTTGGCCCTCAAACTTCTCTATCAAACCCTCCCCTTCATTGTCCGAGGCGAGCTAAAAAAAACTAAACAAGATGATACAAAAGCCAGCTACGCCAAAAAACTTCAAAAAACCGACGGGGAAATTAACTGGCAGGACGAACCAATAAAAATCGAGCGTCAAATCCGAGCTTTTAGTCCCTGGCCCGGGACCTACTCCTATCTTCCCGATGGCAAGCGTTTAATTATTCGTCAAGCCCACCTGGCAGGTGAGGATTTGGTTTTGGATATTGTTCAGAAAGAAGGCGGAAAACCAATAAAATGGCAGGAATTTTTACGGGGCTACCGCGGCCAAAAGCCAGCGTGGTTTGACAAGATAAAATAGTATATAATGAAAACGGATGGAGGGGTTGTGGCTCTCAACTTTCCGGACAAGAAAAAAAAACGAAATGTAAAAGCGGACTCGAACGCTGACTTTTTGTTGCCCGAAGACAAAAAAAAGATTAAAAAACTTTCTGAAGAAAAGTACCAACACCTAAAAACTATTGAAGAACTCAATCACCGAATCCTTATCGTTCAAAATTCCACCGGCACCCTGTTTCCTAAATTTGTCCGTCTCCATCACCATCTTCGGCAAAAATACCGCTGGTACTATAACTGGCATACCAAGGGCTATGCGCCAACGATTCATTGGCTCGTCCTAATTTTATATCTTGTCTCTTTGCCGCTGGTTTATAGTTACCTTACCCCTAAAGTCGAGGTTACTTCGGCGGTGGCGGCGACAAAACTTGTCGTCGAACCAGCTACCGCCACCGTCAAGGCAGGCAAGTGTCTTGATTTTACCATCAGGGCGGTCAATGATAATAATATCACCGACTCCAGTAAAAATTCCTATTTCAGTTTAGCAAACACCGATTCAAAATCTCAAGTTAGAACGAGCGATTGTAAGGCACCCTTGACCTCCGAGCCTCAATTGGCAAGCGGAAATAAAACTGTCTATATATATTTCGAAATGCTGGGAAG
This sequence comes from Patescibacteria group bacterium, assembly GCA_035288145.1. GTDB lineage: Bacteria > Patescibacteriota > UBA1384 > UBA12157 > JAENIV01 > DATEAX01. The sequence goes on from DATEAX010000048.1 coordinate 17,596, forward strand.
CCAGACAATCACCGCTACCCACCTGCCTGGTCCCCCCACCTCATCCCCAACCACCCCAACGCCGACACCAACGCCCATCGACCCGCCCACTTCTTCGCCAACACCCACACCGACACCGCCGCCTATTCCGATGCCCCCGGGAATTACTGATCAAATTCCCGCGCCCTTCGAGCTCGAAAACGCTTCTGCCGCCGGCCTCGACTCGGGCTCGGCGACGATTACCGTCACTCCCGGCGATCCGGCAAGAATGACTTTTGCCAATTTTCCCGGGGAAGTTTCCCAAGATTCACCGTCATCGGCAATTACAATTAATCTTTTTGACCCCTTTTCAAACCAAACCACCACTGGCACAAATCAAAATATTAATCTTTCCACCTCCAGCGCCGGCGGTAAGTTTTCCCAAAGTTCCGGCGGGCCCTGGACCACGGGCTCTCTCGACATCACCCTCCCCGCCGGTAGCGGTTCGGTGAATTTTTACTATTTAGATACCAGCCCCGGTTCGTCAACGATTATTGCCGCGGAGACTCCCTCGGCTGGGTGGAACGATGCCCAAGGGACCTTAACCGTCAATCAGACGGTGGAGCCCACTCCCACTCCCACTCCCACTCCCACTCCTATCCCAACCGAATCTATCAGCGCCACCCCTTTATTCCTCCCATCGCCCTCCCTCGCCCCAACACCCCTGACGATAACCTCATTGCTTGAGCACCCGGTGGCCAATACAATTTCCAAGGCCCTGACGCCGATTGGCACAGCCGTTGCCACCATTGGCATCTTGCCTCTTTTAGTCCAGGCCTTTCCCCAGGCATTTCACGGCTTTGCCTCGCTTTTCCCCGCCCTCTTTACCGCCTTTAGCGTCCACCGACGGCGCAAACCTTGGGGTATGGTCTTTGATTCGCTCACGGGCCGGCCGATTGAAGGCGCGCTAATAAGAATTTTTGAGGCCGATACCGGCCGGCTTTTTGCCACCAAAGTTACTGACCAAAACGGCAGTTTCAACTTTTTGCTTGCCAAAGGAAAATATTATCTTCGGGTTGCCAAAGAGGGTTATCTTTTTCCGCCGAAAATTTCCAAATTAAAGGCAAACCAACTTTCGACCCGCTTTGGACCGGATAGCGATCTTTACCTCGGCCAACCGTTTTTTGTTAAAACCGACGGCACCAATATCAACTTGAGCATCGCCCTTGACCCAATTATCTCCCGACTCTTACCGAATGTCCGAACAAAAATGTGGTTTAAAAATGCCTTTGACTGGTTCCAGATTGCCCTTTCCTATGTCGCTATCCCAATGATGTTAGCCGGCGCGTTTATAACCGCTCTTGCCACCTTAATCATCCCCTCGCGATTCAACTTTTATCTTGGCGTGGTCTACATCATCCTCCTAGGGGCTTATTTAATCAGCCACCGCATTCAAAAAGCCCGTTTCGGCTTTGTTTTTGACTCCCAAACCCTCAAACCAATTGCCAATGCCCTCGTTTCCATTATTGATAAAGAGTACAATGCCATCCGGGAAGTCCGGTCAACCGACAAAGAGGGCCACTTTGCCATTTTGGCCCAAAAAGGCGAGTATTATTTGACGGTGGAGGCAGAAAACTTTACCTTCCCGGCAAAAGATTTTAAGATACCCCGCGGCGGGAAATTTGACCATCTTTATTTTGGCGGTTTAATTTCCCACAAAAAAACCGCCTTTATCAATGTTGATATTCCCATGCAGCAAAAAATGTGAGCTAATTTATCACCTTGACCAAACTTAAACCCGTCATCTCGGGCGGAGGGGGAATATTTAAGAGGTCTAAAACCGTCGGCGCGACATCGGCCAAAATACCCACTGATTGATTTTCGTTTGAAGAAGGAGTATTTTTTTTAAATTGCCTGCCTACCAAAAGGAAAGGCACCGGCGCCACCGAATGTTCGGTATCAACTTTGCCTTCGGTTGAAATCATGCTTTCGGCATTGCCGTGGTCAGCGGTAATTAAAAAAGTCGTTTGGGGAAAACGCTTCACCAGACGGCCGAGTTCTTGGTCAATCGCCTCAATCGCTTTAATCGTCGCCACGAGATTTCCCGAATGACCAACCATATCGGCATTGGCAAAATTGATAAGGATAAAGTCGTATTTTTTCTTTTCGGAAACTTCGAAGATTGTATTGGTGATTTTTTGGGCGGACATTTCCGGTTGAAGGTCATAAGTGGAAACTTTGGGCGAGGACACGGTAATCCAGTCTTCATTCTTAAAGGGTACGGGGCTTCCGCCGTCAAAAAAATAAGTCGCTTGGGCATATTTTTCCGTTTCCGCAATATGAAGTTGCCGTACTCCCGCCTTACTTAAAACTTGCGTCAAAGGATTTTCAATTTTTTCCGGCTGAATTGCCACCTTAATGGGAAGCGATTTTTCGTAAGAAACTAAACTGGCATAATAAACATTTTTCAAGAGCTTTTTTCCGGGGTAATTTTGCTGGGGAAATAAAAACGTTTCGACCAGCTGTCGGATTCGCTCCGGCCGGAAATTGAAAAAGATAACCGCATCATTGTTTTGTATTTGACCAATAATTTTGGGATTTTCTTCTTCGAAAATTTTCTGAAATATCCCTGCCGGCACATCTTCCTGTGAGACAACTGTCGGCGGAATAAACTCATCCGTCAGACCACGAAAATATGCCTTGCGGGCAACCTCTTGGGCCGAAGTTGCCTTTTCGCCATTACCCAGAACCAAACAATCGTAGGCGGCGAAGGTTCTTTGCCAGCGGCTGTCTCGATCCATGGCATAGTATCTGCCGACGACCGAAGCAATTCTTGTTTTCAGACGGTATTGATGAATCTTGGCATTGATTTTTTCAATGTAGGAAGCGGCGCTTTGGACTGATACATCGCGGCCGTCGGTAAACATTTGGATAAATGACGGCTGACGAAAATGACGGCGGCGCAAAAGCTCCAACAAGGCGAAAAGATGCTCAATATGACTGTGGACACCGCCGGCGGAGACCAAACCGACTAAGTGAAGGGACGATTTTTGTTTTTGGGCATAATTCAGAGCTTGGAGCAAGACAGGGTTTTTGTAAAACTCGCCGGTGGCGATGATCTTGGAAATCCGGGGGAAGTCCTGATGAATGATTCGTCCCGCGCCCAAACAGGCATGGCCGACTTCCGAACTGCCAATACTTCCCCAGGGCAGACCCACCGGTTCGCCGGCGGCTTCTAAAAGCGCGTGGGGATAGTTTTGCCAGAGCAAGTCAAAATTCGGTTTCTTGGCTTGGGCAATCGCATTACCTTCTCTTTGCAGGCGGTATCCCCAGCCGTCCATAACCACTAAAATAACTTTAGGTTGGTCCATAACCCTCCTGATTTGATTATATCAAAGAATGATAAAGAAGTTGAATGAAGGTTGGAGAATTGACACAATTTCCCAATGATGCTAAGATTAAATTCTGAAAGAATAATTTATGTTAACAATAAGATTGCGCCGGACAGGCAAGAAAAAAAAACCTTCCTACCGAATTGTCGTCATCCCAAGCCAAAAAGCCGTCTATGGCAAATATGTTGATTTGCTTGGGTCCTATAACCCTTTTACCAAAAAGGTGATTTTAAATAGTCAAAAAGCCATGGAATGGATGAATAAGGGCGCAAAGCCAACCAACGCGGTCGGTAAAATCCTTATCAGAGAAAAACTTGAGCATAAAAGTATCGTTGTCAAGAAATTCCGGGCCGTCTCAAAGAAAGAACTCGAAGCGCAAAAAGCGGCAGAAGAAGCTGAAAAAACCAAGCTCCAAGCAGAAAAAGAAGCCGCCAAAGCCGCCTTTGCCGAGAAAGTCGAAGCCGAAAAAGCCAGCCAACCGACCGCCGAGGAGAAACTTCATCGAGCCGTCGAAGAAGAAATAAAGGAAGAGAAAACCGAAGCCGAAAAGGAAACTCAAGAAAAAGAGACAAAAGTACCGGATAAAGAGGAAGCTCAAAAAAATCAGGACGCAGAAACCAAGCCCGAGCCGGAAGAACCGCAAAAATCTTGACCCTGAACGAAATCGAACGGGTTGACAAATTGTAAATTTACGGCTAAGATAGTAATATTAAATTAGGAAGCAGTAAAGGACGGTTCCTGCCGTCATGGTCGACTGCTAAGAAAGATTAGCCAGAGGAGATAATATGGCTGAAGCTGACAAAGAGTTTGTTGAAAATGTCGTCAAAGCGATTGTTGACCATCCTGACGATGTCAAAACCAAAAGGTCAGTTGATGAAATGGGAGTTTTAATCGAACTGACCGTTCATCCTGAAGATATGGGAAAAATCATCGGCAAGGAAGGCCGGACGGCAAAATCCATTCGCACCCTTCTTCGAGTCCTGGGCGCCAAAAATAATGCCCGGGTAAACCTCAAGATTATCGAGCCAGAAGGTGGCCGGGAAGTTAAAGTCCCAGAAGAGAAACCGGAAGCAAAAGAAGAGAAACCTTCAAAAACCCTTGAAGAAGGCAAAGCGACCGAAGTCGTTTAAAATTTAAAAAGAAAAATGCCTTTTAAGGCGCAAAAATCGCCAGCGTCCCTCGACGATACTCGAGGAGAAAATTGGCGATTTTTTGTTTTTAAAAGTCCCCGACTTTCCATCGGGGACAGAATCGTCTCACGGTTAGCGGCGGAATTTGAGGAATCGCCTCAAAACAAGACCGATGCCGCCGGTCAATACCAGAAGGCCCATCGGCTCCGGCACCGCTCCCAGTCGGAAATCGGTAAATGCGATTTCGCCGTTGTAGAAGGGACTTTCCGCCCAAAGCCAAATTTCCTGATAGCCGGCCCACCAATACCCGTCGGATGACCAAAGCATCTCGTCATCGACATAGTATTCATGAAAGCCGGTCGGCTGATTAACAATCTTCAGCGTCCGACTCCCCGCTTGCCGCATGCCGAAACTTGCCTCAATGATGTAATTCCAGGTGCCATCCCACCTACGGGAATAGGTGTAGTAAGTCGCCTCGCCGCCTTGCGCGCCGTATTCGCTGTACAGAAGTTTGAGAATAGAAAACGCCGGTTGAGGGTCAATCAGAGCAATGCCGGCCGCCGGCCCCCATTGGCCGTTGACCTCCCCGGGATCTTGATAGGTAAAGGACAGCCAGCTGCCTTTCTGCCAAAATCCCTCCGGGAACAAGCCCCGGAACCCGGCATACCATTTGCCGTTATACGGATAGGTGGCTCTGCCAACCAGATATCCCGAATCGTCAATCTCCCACGAGCCGTAAATGGTTTCTTCCCAGGCCATTCCCTGCCAGTCGAGAGCCCTCGCCGGTAAAATTATCAAGCAACAAGCGAACATCATCAGCAAAATCACCAGCTTCAAGTTTTCCAACCTCCTCGAAAGATGCTTTCAGAGTTCAAATGATATCATATTCTCCTAAACAAAGCAAGCCCGGGAGACCTTAATCCAGGGGCGTAGGTGTGGGCGTAGGCAGATAGACACAGGAAATCGAGTCTTTAATCTCGTCTAAAGATTCATTGAGGCTAAGATCGCGATATTTTACCCAAACCGTCTTGGTGGAAAAGGGGTTGCTACAGGGCGAGCCGCCGTATCGGTCATCAGCCAGATTCCAATTCGTCCGGGTTACCTGGTAGGACTCGTATGGGCTCCAGCGAGTTGTCAAGGGATTACTCGTAATAAAATTATTGGTAAATTTCATATCCGCAACCGTGCCGCTGTTATCGGTCGCGGTCAAATTTAAAGTCACCGCTGTCCCTCCGGTTACTTTCGGGGCATCGTTATTGATTTTGATGGTACCGGTCGGCGGAGTGGTATCCTGACCTATCAAATTTATAATACTGACATTACTGTCGTCTGGGTGGGTTGCCCCGCCAATATCGGTAAAAGACAATCTCCCTTGAGCGCAGATTTTCCCCGGCTGACTGCACTCCAAGGGGTAATCGCCGAAGATAGTCAATTTGCCGGTCCTGTAGGAAATTATTGCCGCTACGCCTAAGAAAAGAACAAAAACGCTGAAAATCCCCAAAAGCGCTTTTTGATGCCGATTAAGTTTTTTTAAGTACTTCATCTTAATTTGCCCTCACCTTAAAACTTGCCGTGACGGTGCTGCCGCTTTGCCCTGAAGGGGCAAGCGTTAAAACCGTCCAGGAAGCTTGATTATTGGAAAAATTATAGTTATCAGCGTCGGGAGCGTCGGTGACCGGCAAACCGTTATACCTTCCCGAGCTCAAAACATAGCTCGTGCCCGAAGGAAGACCAATCGTCAGCGGCTGATTGGACAAAACATCGGGCGAGAGATTTTTGACCGTCAGGTTGTAGGTAATTTCCCCGCCGCTGGAAATCGTCCCTGTTTCCGGCGAAATTGAAACTTGTGGCGGCAGTTTGACTTGGACGGGGGTATTCCTTTGGATAATCGTATTGTCACCTAATTGACCACTGGCGTTGTTTCCCCACGTCCAAGCTGTGCCGTCAATTTTGTACACAAGCGAGTAGAACGCACCAGCTACAATCGCTGAAACATCAGTCAAAAAACCGATATTGTCTTTTCCATGAACCTGAATCGGAAGCATAGAAAAGTTACCACTGGCATTATTATCCCCCAATTGACCATTCCCATTATTACCCCATGCCCAGAGAGCGTTGTCATTTCGCAGAGCCAGTGAATGGGAACCGCCAGCCCCAATGTTTTTAATATCGTCTAAAAAACCAACATCATTTGGGCCGTGAACTTTTGTTGGTGTATATTTTTCTACGGTGCTGTTGTCTCCAAGTTGACCACTATTGTTAGCACCCCATGCATAAAGATTGTTGCCGCTCGCTTCATTCCTGACGGCTAAAGAATGCTCCTCTCCAGCGGCAATTGATGTGACGCCCGTTAAATAGCCAACATTATTTTCTCCGTGAACTTGATTCGGATAAAGTTTGTAGGCATTTGGACCAGACCAATTATTCCCCAATTGACCATTTACACCATATCCCCAAGCCCAAACCGTATTATCATTCTTCAAAGCTAAAGAGTGGTATTCACCAGTGCTGACTGACTTCACGTTGGTTAAATAGCCAACATTATTTTCTCCGTGAACTTGATTCGGAGAAGTTTGGTATCCCCCCAAGATGTAAATGCCCAGCTGTCCCCACTCATTTCGTCCCCAGGCCCAAAGGGTATTATCGTTTTTTAAAGCAATAACAAAAGAGCCCCTGGGCGATCGAGAAACCGCTTTGATGTCGGTCAAAAAACCCACATTACCCGGACCGTGCACCTGAACAGGAGTTGTTTTTTGGGTGGTTGTACCATCACCCAATTGCCCGAATGAATTCGCGCCCCATGCCCAAAGGGTGCCATCAGATTTGAGAGCATATGAAGAATTGATGTTGGCGGCAATCGCGATGATATCGGTCAAATAGCCGACATTGTTTGGACCGTGAACCGGGACCGGAAGATTCCTTTGCACAGTGGTGTTGTCACCGAGTTGACCCTGAGTATTTCTACCCCAACTCCAAACCATGCCATTCTGTGCCAGATAAAGTGAATGTGAATAGCCAGCCGCCACCGCCGCCTGGGTTGTTCCCGAAGAAAGCTGCGTCGCAGTTTTTGCCGATGCTTTTTGATTGCCATCGCCTCTGCCGGCAATTCCCAATAACAAAACTGCCAAGGCGCCAAACACCAATAGTCTCATCAGCTTCTCTCTATTATTGCCCACCAACACTTTCCCTCCTTAGTAGGCGACCGTTAAGGACAAATATTAACTTAATTTAAGCATAACTTATTGCCCGAGGGTTGTCAATCTTTTGCGTCTTTGTAACCATTTCTTTAATTTGCCCTCGCTTTAAAGCTTGCCGTGACGGTGCTGCCGCTTTGCCCTGAAGGCGCCAGCGTTAAAACCGTCCAGGAAGCTTGATTATTGGAAAAATTATAGTTATCAGCGTCGGGAGCGTCGTCGGTGACCGGCAAACCGTTATACCTTCCCGAGCTCAAAACATAGCTCGTGCCCGAAGGAAGACCAATCGTCAGC
>DATEAX010000049.1:0-8255 GCA_035288145.1 Patescibacteria group bacterium
CCGTTTCCATATCTAAAAAGTTTAACAATTCATATAAATTTCATAAGCTAATGTACTTTAGTTTACGGACTAAAGTCGCTTAAATAGTCATTTTGGTTAGCCAGAGTCTTATTGGGAATTTTCCAACAAGAGCGTGCGATACCAAAAAAAATGACACTCCTTGCCTTTATTAAGAACAGAGGGTGTACAAAAGCTGCCTCTAAATAAAATACAGCGAAACTATAATTTTAGTTTGCAGTGATAAGGACAAATAAAAGGCAATAACTGGGACGCGGACGGCGACTGGTCGAACTCGCTGTACTTCAACTAAAGCGATATATCCTTTTTTGTCAATCGCTTTAATATCGCAATCCCTATGCTCGTTCCACATACTCGCCTGTTCGTGTATCAACAACGATTTTATCGCCAACTTTTATAAAGAGGGGGACATTGATTTGAGCCCCGGTTTCCAAAGTGGCGGGCTTGGTAACGGTTGAGGCGGTGTTGCCCCGAAATCCCGGTTCGGTATAAGAGACCTCTAAAGTGATTTTAATCGGCAAATTAACATTTATCGGCTCATCGTAAAAGTACAAAATATCAATTTTGGCCTCCTCTTTGAGGAAGCGGGCGAGATCGCCGATTTGATTTTTATCAAGCGAAAACTGCTCAAAAGTCGCCGAATTCATAAAATAGTATTCCTGGTCATCATGGTATAGAAATTGGGCTTTTTGGCTTTCGAGTTCGGCCGGGGCGATGGTTTCTCGACCGGCAAAGGTTTTTTCAATGGTTGCGCCGGAAATAAGATTTTTTAATTTGGTCCTCAAAATCCCGCCGCCGCGGCCAAGCTTAGAATGTTGGGCAAAAATCACCTGATGGGGCTGGTTTTGAAAAATAACTTTGCTGCCAAGCTTGAGATCATTGATGGATAACATAAATTCAAAATTCAAAATTCAAAATCACAATGTAAAATTCAAAATTATTTAGAACATTTTTCATTTTGAACTTTCATTTGAATGCCTAAAGGGAGATTTGCACTTTGCATTTTGCATTATCTTTTCACATACGGCATCAGGGCTAAAAATCTCGCTCTTTTGATTGCTTCTGTCAAGCGTCTTTGGTGTTTGGCGCAAGTCCCGGTATCGCGGGCGGATTTCATTTTTGCCCAAGGGGTGAGATATCTTGAGAGCATATTGGCGTCTTTAAAATCAATCACCTCAATCTTTTTGCGGCAAAAATTGCAATGTCTTCTTGTGGGACTAAATTTTCGGGGCATGGTTAATCCTTTGGATTAAAGTGCAAAGTGTAAAGTTCAAATCTCAAAATCAAATTTTAAAATTTAAAATTGTGAATTTGCATTTTGCAATTTGCATTTTGAATTTTCTTAGAATGGTATTTCATCCAAATTGATGTCTTCATCCTTTGCCGAGGCTTCGGATGATAAATCATCGGTTTTGCCGGCAGTTTCGTCTTTCTTAGTTTCCTTTTTCGGGGGAGTTGCCGGTTTCTTTGGTTTTGCTTCGTCTTCGGGAGAGGCGGCCTCTGACACGGTTTTTTCCGGCGCGGCCGCATTGGGGGGAGTAAATTCTTCAATATCGCCACCTAAATCCTCGGCATGGGGAGCCGCACCCTTAGGCGTCAAGAGAATGAAATTATCCGTGACAATTTCTGTCCGGTTTCGTTTGGCGCCGTCTTGGCCCTCCCAAGAACGCGTCTGGAGCCGGCCTTCTAAATAAACTTTGGAACCTTTATGCATGATTTGCGAACAAATTTCCGCTAACTTTCCCCAGGCGACAATATTGTGAAATTCCGTCGCTTCCTGAAGATTGCCGCTTTGGTCTTTCCAGCGCCGGTTTGTCGCCACCCCAAAGGAACAAACCGCCTGGCCGTTGGGGGTATAGCGCATTTCCGGGTCTCGGGTTAAGTTGCCGACAATTTGGGCTCGATTAAGACTAAACATTTTACTCCTTTAGAAGCTCATCAAGCTTCTTATCTAAGGCTTTTAAGCGTTCTTCGTCGTTTAAGATCGGTTCGGCCGGCAGGGCTTTTTTACGGGGAACAACCTTGGGTTTTTCAACCGCTTTGACCGGCGTAAGGGCTTTTTCCTCCCCGGCTGGTTTGACTTTTCCTTCCGGAGCGGCTTTGCGGGGTTTGGGCGCCACCGGCGGAAAGATTTTTACGGCTTTGGCGATAATGATAAGGTGACGCAGAATTTCCTCTTTAAGGCCTAATTTTCGGTTTAATTCTAAAACTTTTTCTGGCTCAATTTCAACGACGACCGTGGTATAAAAGGCGCTTTTTTCTTTTTTTATCGGGTAAACGAGCTGTTTTTGGCCCAGAAAAGCCGAGGAAATTATTTTACCGCCCAAGGCCTCAATTTCTTTTTGGACCGGGGCGGCGCCTTTGGGGTCCTCGCGGGTCAAAAAGGTGATTTCGTATTGCTTCATTGTGTTTAGATTGTATCAGGGAAAAGCAATGATTGCAAGGGCGAGAATCAAAATGCCCCGCCTAGCTTTAGCGAAGGCGGGGCAAAGGGCAAGACGGATGTTTGTTAGCCATCTCTGGGTGGTAAAAGTTCGGGATTTTGGGAGAGAAATCCCCAGCGCGCTTGGTTGCATTTTGTCCGGAATGACTCCTCGGTCTCCTTCAGATAGACCTTTCCTTCGGCAACTTTTATCGCCCTCAATTCCACGCAAACAATGGGACATCCGGGCAGAGTGTTGAGCATCACTTCAACCAGCATCGTAACCTCCTTGTGATTTCAGCCGATTCTTCGCCGATTTTCGAGGTACTGCGGGATTTCTTCTTCCGTTTCCAGAAGATAGAAAAGCCGGTCGAGGCCGGTGATTTCGAATATCCGCCGAAGGTTAGGAGGGACAATCAGACAGATGTCACCTCCTTTGGGGCGGACTTTTTTGAGCCCCCCGACAAGGGCGCCTAAACCGTTGCCATCCAGTATGGTGACATCGATGAGATTGACGACCACTGGCAACCAAGGTCTGGATGTCAGGACATGCTGGATTAGTCGGTAAAAACCCGAGACCGAGGAGTAATTAAACTCGCCGACTACCTCAATCAGAAAGAACCCGTCCTTTTCAGTCAGCCCAAGCGACCGGGGAGCATGGGCTATGGTCTGTCCGGCTGCCATGTCAAAGACCTCCCAATGGATTGATAGATATATCATAAGAACTGCGGCCGATTCTGTCAATGTTGAATGACCTAAACCTTAAACCTAAACAGCACCACATCGGCGTCTTGGATGGGGTAGTCCTTGCCCTCGGTGCGGAGTTTGCCGGCGGTTTTGGCCTCATGATATCCGCCGTATTTTATTAAATCATCATAATGGCAGACTTCGGCGGCAATAAACCCGCGCTCCATATCGGTGTGGACTTTACCCGCGGCTTGGGGGACGAGGGTGCCTTTGAGAATGGGCCAGGCCTGAATTTGACCAGCTGACCGACTACCGCTGACCGACGACGGCAAGATTAGAGTATAAAAAGTGATGAAATTGAGAAGATTGTAAGAGGCGTGGATAAGGCGGACAAGGCCGGATTCTGCTAAACCGAATGATTTTAAATATTCCTCAGCTTCTTTTTCTGATAAATCAATGAGTTCTTCCTCCATTTTGGCGGAAATATAGATGGTATTTTCTTGATTATCCGATTCTCTGATTCTCTGGTCATCTTCTTTTATATTCACAACATAAATTGTCGGCTTTTTGATGCCGGCGAGTTCTAACTCGATATTAATAATTTCTTTGGCTTCTTCTGGTTTAGAATCTTTTGAAAAAGCATCAATAATATGAATAATGGCGTCAACTTCGCGGATATGAGAGAGGAACTGATTGCCCAGCCCTTCCCCTTGATGGGCGTTTTTGACAAGACCGGCAATATCAATAAATTCCAAAGTCGCGGGAATTATCTTATTTAGCCGTAAGCTGTGAGCTATTCGCTGTAAGCGCTGGTCAGGCACCTCCACCACCCCGAGATTGGGTTCAATGGTGGTAAAGGGATAATCAGCGACTTTCGCCTGATGAGCGCGCACGAGGGCATTAAAGAGCGTGCTTTTGCCGACATTGGGCAAACCAACTATCCCAATACTTAAACTCATCTTCCAACTCCTATACCTATTGACAAATCATAAGTAATTGTTATATAATGTAATCAAGATCGGGTGGGTCGCCGACCTGCAAGACGGAGAATTGCACTTAAGCGATCCCCGATTTTTTGTTTGAATGCAACCCTGCCGCTTTGGTCAATTTCGATTCTCATAAGGCTATTATACCTGAAACTGCTCAAGAATAGAATCTCTCATCCCGACCTCTAAGGTTTAATCTGGAATTTTTGGATGATAAGTTGCTCAAAATCATTGTCCTAAAGTATAATAAAATTAGACTCGCACTTTTCATCCGTATGTAAGGAGGTTTGGAAGATGGCTGGCTTAGCGGCTTTTGAGTTAAGAAGTCGGATTAAGGGAGAGGAGTCTGATCTCCCAACCATTCACTTACTAAGGAACATCTTCATGAGAGCCCTTGGGGAGGCCGGTTTGCTTTCCGAGGAAGAGAAATTCGTGACCGAGGAGTGTATCGGAGAGGCGATTAGCAACGCCTTTCGCCATTCGGTCCCCGGCGGATATGTTACTCTTTGCTTGGAAATTTCCGAGCATGATTTGAGGGTAAAGCTTAGCAATCCGTCTCAAGGTTACGCTGGCGAAGTCCGATCGCCGGAGCACCCTTCGGAGCACGGCTACGGACGGCTGATGATGGAAGGGATGATTGACGAACTTCGGAAATCCAATTTAGAGGTCGAAGAAGACTATCGTTGCTCTTGCCGCAATGGCCATCGCCGGACCGTTCTTTGTCTTGGAATCACCAAGAAAACTCTATGAGTTGTTCTGCCGCTGGGCGTTTCCGCCCAGCGGTTTTTTCTTTTCTGAAGGATGAGCGGCCTCGGGGCTGACATTTTGCCGGAGTCCGTGAAAGGCCCGGTGCACCTCTTGAAGATGTTTATTGGTGACATGAGTATAGATTTGCGTCGTAGTGACGGACTTATGGCCGAGCATCTCCTGGACGCTTCTTAAATCCGCCCCGCCGATTAATAAATCGGTGGCAAATGAATGCCGCATTGTGTGAGGCGAGACGTGTTTAGTGATGCCGCCGGCTTTAGCATATTTGCGGATCATTCGTTGGACGGATCTTGGGGTAATTGCTAACAGCTCACGGCTAACAGCTAACGGCTTATTAGTATGACCATAGGAAATAAAAAGATACTCATTTTTATCATCACGACCAGCCAAATATCGTTTAAGCGATTCGCGGGCGTTCTCGTCTATAAACACCACTCGGACTTTGCCGCCCTTGCCTCTCACGGAAAATTCCGATTTTTGAAGATTAATATCCACTTTTTTTAAATTACATAGTTCCGAGACTCTAAGGCCGGTGGAAAAAAAGAGTGCCAAAATCGCTCGGTCTCGGATGCCCTGAATGGTTTTTAAGTCAGGCGCCTTGAGAATTTGCTCGAGTTCGTCTTGTTCCAAAAAAGTGATTTGTCTCTCCGGGGTTTTGATGAGCTCAATTTTTTCCGGGGAAAGCGTCTTGCTTCCTTTCCGCGCAAGATATTTTAGAAAAGACCTTAGGGAAATAAGATAATAATTTTGGGTTGATTTGGAAAGGTTTTGACGATTTAAAGCCAAACGGAATTTTTTAATCAGTTCTTCGTCAATTTTTGCCGGCGACTCGATTGCGTGGCTTTTAGCAAAGCTGGCAAAGGTTTGCAGGTAATGGTCATAATTTTTGGCGGTATTGAGAGCTTTGCCTCTCTCTACTTCAAGATATTCCAAAAAATCAATGATTAAATCGGAAATCGTTTTGATAAATCCTCCTCAATATTAAATTTACGACGCATTTCGAAGATTGTCAAAAAGAGATGTTTTTGATAAGGTGAAGGTGCAGGAAGGAAGATGCTTACTAAAATAAACGACCTGGACCAAAAAATTGTCAGCTTTTTGAACAATCTTTTTATCCGGAGCCCGTTGATTTTAAATAAATTTTTTGCCCAATATCTCATTTATTTTTTGCCGCTGATTTTGGTTCTCCTTTGGTTTTGGAGCGAAAAAGCCAAAAAAGTTGCTTTAAGAGGGCTTTTTGCGGCAATTTTGGCTTGGCCGATTTTAGCCAATCTTATTGGTCGTCTGATCAATCGGAGCCGCCCCTTTGAGGTGGGCGGCATTCGCGAACTTATCTTTCACCGGCCGACCTATTCTTTCCCTTCGGACCACGCGGCCGCCATTTTTGCCATCTCCTTCTCATTGTGGTTTTCCGGATACAAAAAATTATCAATGGCGATTTTCGTGATGGGGATTATCATTTCTTTTTTTCGCGTCGCCACCGGGATTCATTATCCCTCGGATATTCTGGGAGGCATCATTGTTGCCCTGGCGGCGGCCTATCTCATTGACCTTTTCGATAAACCCTTGGAGATTGTTTACAATTTCATTTTAAGAATTTTTCGAATGGTGAGATTGGCATGAAAATAGAATCTTTTGATAAACTGCCCCAAACAATTTACGATTACCTGGCTTTTTTAATTTCCGCCTTTTTCAGCCCCTATGTCACCGCCCTGGTTTTTATTATCATTATTTCCTACAAATACGCGGAAAATATTTCCCAATTTTTGCCCTGGATGATTACTTTTCTTCTTTTTGCGGTGATTGTCCCGGGCTTCTATGTCTTGTGGCTTTTGGAAGCCAGACAAATTCGCGATGTTCATATTTCCGACCGCAACGACAGGAAAATTCCTTTTCTCTTGGCGGGAATGTCGGCGATTTTCGGGGCAATTCTCCTCTTCATTTTGGATGCCGCAAGACCGGTGACTGTCGTTGGTGTAGTCTACGCGGTCAATGTGATTGCCGTTGCCCTGATTACTCAATTTTGGAAAGTCAGCATCCACACGGCGCTATTTTCCGCGGTGGCGACAATTTCCGTGATTCTCTTCGGTGTCCATTTCTGGTGGCTGTATTTGATAATAATCCCCTTGGCCTGGGCGAGAATTCACCGCCAGCGGCATACCATCTGGCAGGCGGTGGCGGGGTCCCTGATTGCCTTTGTTCTGACGGCCGCGACTTTCTGGATATTTGGATACCTATAAAATAAATGCAAAATGCAAAATGCAAATCTCAAAATGACAATCTAAAATTAAAAATAAAACTACCTTAATTTTGATTTATTTATTATGGCCACTGCAATCTTATCAGCAATTGCCAATTGGATTATGAGCGTCATCAGCTCCTTGGGCTACTGGGGGGTAGTTCTTTTAATGGCGATTGAGTCGGCGAATATCCCTTTGCCTTCGGAAATCATTATGCCGTTTTCGGGATTTTTAGTCGCCAAAGGCGTCTTTAACCTTTATTTAACCGCTTTGGCCGGCGCGGTCGGTTGTGCCATTGGTTCGGTTTTTTCCTATTGGTTGGGCGCTTGGGGCGGGAGACCGCTCGTAGAAAAATACGGCAAATATATTTTGATTTCCCATCATGATTTGGATCTGGCGGACCGCTGGTTTTCCCGCTACGGCGAAGCCACCGTCTTTTTTAGCCGGCTTTTGCCGATTGTGAGAACTTTTATTTCTTTTCCCGCGGGCATTGCCCGGATGAATTTTCTTCGTTTCGTGGTTTATTCTTTTTTGGGTTCGCTTCCCTGGACGCTCTTACTTGCCTGGATTGGGCAAAAGTTGGGAGACAATTGGGAGGACATCCGTGGTTATTTTCACGGCTTGGATTGGGTAATTTTAGGTCTGATAGTGATTGGGATTGTTTGGTGGATTTGGAGGCATCTAAAAAATAGTAAATAGTTAAAGGGTATGGGTTTAGAAGATAGTATGGTTAGTAGGTTTGGTCAAGGGTGATTCACCACAAACCCCTTACCCTCACCATACAAGCTTCTATACCTTAACCTGCTTACTTTCAGTCCAATGCCATATCCTCGGGCTCGCCGTCGCTTGAACCAGCATATTGAGCGGTGGTGGGTTTGTCGTCCGGCGCCATTCGGTCGGTTTTAGAGGTGGGGTTTTTATCCTGGGTGGTGTCTGCTGCAAATTGAACGTCAATTTTATCACCCTTTTGCTCGCTTAAAGGAGGCATTTTGAGGGAATTGGCGGGCGGGCTTACCGGGGCCGGTGTTGAGGGGGGAGGCCAGGTGACGGGTTTTTCGGCGGCTGCGGCTGGAGAGGGAGTTGAAGGTTTTGGTGGGGGCGGTGCTTGAGAGACGGCAAAGCCGGCCGGCTTTG
>DATEAX010000050.1:0-19757 GCA_035288145.1 Patescibacteria group bacterium
AGAGCCGGAGCCGAGGTCTTCCGTATCCCGACTTACCAAGTGCATGATGAGCTCAAAAGACGCGGCAACGGGTTTGAACCGGAGGGAGACGAGAGCGACGAGCAAACCGAAAAGAGGAAAAAGTCCAAGAAGGCCCAGATGCTTTCAATCCTTAGGGACTTTGCTCTGACCAAACCCGAGGCCTTCTATCCGTTCCGGGAAATCGATCAGAAGCTGGCCAAGATCGCCATCCTGGCTGACGCCTATGATATGATCCAGAACAAAATCCGTATGCCCGCGGTCCAGCGACTTCGGGCCAGCGTTGCCGACCTCGATATTGTCGAACCGGTAGGCAAGATTGGTATTGAGATGGACATTCAGGAGCATCTGGCCGAGCTGCTCTTTGGGCCGATGCGGAGAATCGTCAAAGAGACAAAGAACAAGAGCGGCGAGATTGCCAAGCCGGCCCACAAAGAAACCTTTACCGAAGTGCTGGAAAGGTCGCTTAGGGCGATTGAGGAGCGTCTCCGGCGCCGGATGGTGCAGGCCTTCCGAGACAATAAATTCTGGGAAGGTATGTATCGCGAAATCCAGGGTTGCGGTCCGGTGACAGCGGCCAAGCTGATTGCCGGGATAAAAGATATCAAGTTCTTTGATTCCCGGGCAAAACTTATTGAGGCGGCGGGCTACGGCTTTCTGCCTGACGGCAGCCGCAAACGGAAAGTCCGCTTAAGTTCCGAGACCGGACGAGCTTTAAAGTCCATTCTTCAGGAAATGTTTCCGGACTGGACAATAAAGCAACTTAACGATGCCATTCGGATGAATTGGCGGCCGGGGCTTAAACAAGCGGTTTTTCTTTTTACCAGCCAGATTCGCGGCTATGGCCAGCCAGACAACCCGTGGAAACAGGCCTATCTTCATCGACTTACTTATGAGAAAGCGCGCCAGGAGCAATTCGCGCCCAAGCCGGACGGTACGACTTCTTATCCGGACGACAGGGCGCAGAGATGGCTGGGGCAGAAGTTCCTTCGGCACCTCTGGAGCGCCTGGCGGCGATGCGAGGCCGACAAGGAGTACCGGCCCTATAACTTTGAGTGCTTGAGGGGTTGAAAAAGGCGTCCCTGAAAAGGTTATTTTCCTCGTACCCCTCCGGCGCTCGCGGGAAGCGGGATTGTTGGTCGGTTACCCGAAAGGGTTAAATGGTGAATATCCCGCTTCCAACCTTAACACGGGCAGTCGTATTTTTCACGGCTGCCTTTTTTATATCCTAACCAATTTGCCCCCACCTACGAGGTGGGGTGAAAATGGTTAGGATTTTACAACCCAAAAAGACCCTTCATCCTTTCGGAATCAGGGTCTTTTTGGGTTGAGTTATCTTGCTTTACATTCCCGCGTCTTGAGCAATGCCCTTAACCTTGTCCACATACCATTGCGCATGGTTGTAGTTAAACAAAGCGGCATCAATGTTTCCTTCAGCGGCACCGCCAGTGGCTAAGAGGTTGGCCGCGCCGTAAACCGCGTCTTCAACGTTAGTAATGTCGGCCGAACCGTCACCATTTCCGTCTACCGCGTAGGTGCGCCAGGTTCCAGGCATAAACTGCATCGGACCCATGGCGCCGGCATAAGAGGATTCCGAAGTCGAGTCGGACGAACCGGTCTCAACATAGTGGACGGCCTCTAAAAGCTGCCAGGGAATTCCGTAAGCCGCGCCCGCGCGCATATACAAACCGCGAAAGTATGACGGGTCGCGTTCCACGCTTTGGCCTCCGCCGCCAGCATAAGCAATTTGCCGGGTCGAGGTTTTCTGGGCTAAATCGATTTCTGAATCACCGGAGGTGATTTCAATTTGGCGATTCTTGCCAGTTAACGCCTGCGGCTTGCTTTGGTCAAAACGAACGGCAATATCTTCTTTTTGCGCCTTAACTTTAACGGAATCCAAAGGCACAAGGGCAAAAAGAACGGCAATCGAAAGCATTTTCGAAAGCATCATTAAAGCGGAAATTTTCTTAGAATGAATCTTGGCTAATTTTTTAAAGTGCTGAACTAATGTTTGGGTCTCTTCGTAAAGTATAAATAACATATTTGAAGAAATCCTTTGGCCCTGATCCACCTTGGCCGGCTCCGCTCCACCAACCCGAGGGCGATGGGGAAGCAGCCAGACGAACTTTGGGCATAAAACAGGTTAAAAAAATTCTTCCGGGTTTTCCAGAAGAAGTAAGTATTATAGCACATTGCTTGCTTTTTGTCAAGTCCCTTGCTATACTTGGGTTACGAAGGGAGGTGAGAAAGTTGGCAGAAGAAAAGAAGACAAGCAGAGCGCAGTCCGCCGAAGCGGGGACGAAGGCGGAAGGCAAACCAATCGGTTCGATCTCACATTTTTACTCCAAAATCGGCGTCGGCATCATTGAGCTAAAGGATTCACTCAATGTTGGTGACAAAATTAAAATCAAGGGGCATTCCAGCGACATTGAGCAAGCGATTGAGTCAATGCAGATTGACCACAAAGATGTTACCGAAGCCAAAAAAGGCGATGTCATTGGCCTGAAAGTTTCCGACAAGGTCCGCGAAGGCGACAAGGTCTATAAAGTCGAGTAGAAATTTTTGTTTACCCTCAAGGAGCCGTCTTTCTTGTTGGGAGAACTGTTTTTTGTTATGTTTAAAGTCCGAAAGGACTTTTTTAAATGAAAACTCCCGAACTCTTTGACGAAAATTTAGCCAATCAGAACTTTCAGCCGCTGGCCGAAAAAATGCGGCCGAAAAAAATTGCTGACCTTGTCGGTCAAGAACACCTTTTCGGCAAAGGAAAACCGCTTCGCACAATGATTGCCACCGGCAATCTTCAGTCAGTTATCCTCTGGGGACCGCCGGGAACGGGCAAGACCTCGATTGCCCGATTGATCTCTTTTTACACCAAATCCCATTTTGAGCAGTTTTCCGCGGTCACCGCTGGCGTCGCCGATGTCCGTAAAACAATTAAAGAGGCTGCTGACCGGCTCAAATTCCACCAAAAGAGAACGATTCTTTTTGTTGACGAAATCCACCGCTTCAATAAAGCCCAGCAGGACGCTTTTCTGCCCTCGGTCGAAGACGGCACGCTCATTCTTGTGGGCGCCACCACCGAAAACCCATCTTTTGAAGTCAACGCCCCGTTAATTTCCCGTTCACAGGTCTTTGTTCTCCAACCCCTTGATGCTCAAGATATAACCAAAGTAATCAGACGGGCGTTGAGTTACTTTCCAAAACATAAGTTTGATTCGCAAGCCCTCAAATATATTGCTGAAAAAGCCAATGGCGATGCCCGAACAGCTCTCAATGCTTTGGAGCTGGCGGCCAATTTATCCCGCAAGATAGATTTAAAAACCGCAGAAACGGCCGTCCAACAAAAGGCGATTTATTATGATAAAAAAGGCGACTGGCACTATGATGTGATTTCGGCTTTCATTAAATCTTTGCGCGGTTCGGCGCCCGATGCCGCTCTTTACTGGCTGGCGCGGATGCTCAAAGCCGGCGAAGACCCGGTCTTTATTGCCCGAAGAATGGTGATTTTTGCTTCCGAAGACATCGGCAACGCCCAACCGACCGCGCTGGTGTTGGCCACATCCTCTATGACCGCCGTCCACATGGTCGGGATGCCGGAAGCGGGGATAATACTCGCCCAGGCGGCGACTTATCTTGCGACTGCGCCCAAATCCCGGACAAGTTATGACGGTCTGATGGCGGCCTATAAAGACATTGATGAAAAAAATCTTGAACCCGTGCCTTTGCACTTAAGAAATCCCGTCACCGATTTGATGAAAGAGCTTGGCTACGGCAAGGGATATAAATGGAGCGACGATAAGGAAGTATATCAAAAGATGGATTTTCTGCCCAAGAATCTAAAAGGTAGAAAATACTACCACCCGCCGAAAAAGCCGTAAATTATAGTATAATTAAAGCATGGAACGGGACCATAAATGGCTAAAATCTAGATTAGAAATGATTTGGCGAAGATATTTTCCCGATGTTCAAATCGCCAATAATGTTTTTGTTAAATTCGGCCGAGCGGCGTCAACCCGTCTCGGTTCGATTAAATATGGCCGGCGCAAGGAGAATCCCAACACCATCATCACCATTAATGGTTATTTTAAGAACCCGCAAATTCCCGAATTTGTCGTTGACGGCGTTTTAGCCCACGAGCTGACCCATTACGCTCACGGATTTTTCAGCCCCCACGAACAATACCATCGCTTTCCGCATCAAGGCGGTGTCGTCCGCCGGGAAATGGTTGATCGGGGCCTTCAGGATTTGCTAAAATTGGAAAAGAAGTGGATTAAAGAAAATTGGACAATATTCTTAAGGAGAAATCGTTAATCTCTAACCGACAATGATACACCTACGAGGTGTATCAAAATGGTTTAGAAAGGGTATAATAGGATATAGTTATGGATAATTGTCTTTTTTGTAAAATTGCCAAGAAAGAATTGCCGGCGGAAGTTGAATATGAAGATGAAGAAATTATTGCTTTTCAAGACATCCACCCTAAAGCCCCGGTTCACATTTTAATAACTCCCAAAAAACATATTGAGTCGGTGGCGAAAATGACGGAAAACGATGTTAACATTGCCGGTAGATTAATTTATATCGCCAAGATTCTGGCCGAGAAAAAGGGTATTGCCAAGAAGGGTTATAAATTGGTCGTGAACGTCGGCCGAGAAGGGGGACAACTGATTGACCACCTCCATCTTCACCTATTAGGTGGACAAAAATTAGAAGCGATAGTATAATCAGTTGAGTGAAGGGTTGGTGATAAATTTTGGAAAACACCTATCAAAAAGAAGCCGGTATTAATCGGGGTTTTCAAAAAAACGGCCGTCAGCGCCACCGAGATAATGAACCGTTCGAAGTCATGCTCCGGCGGTTTTTTCGCGATGTCCAGCAATCGGGTCTTTTGACGGAAATCAAAAAGCGCCGTTTTCGCGAAAAAAATGTCTCTCGGGAAATTATTCGGCAGGCGGCCCGCCGAAAAGCGGCCCGTAAAAAAATCAAGCGCGGTTATTAAGGAAAAAAATGCTTAAGGACCAAATCGAAGAGAACTATCTTATGGCGATGAAAGAAAAAGACGCTCCCCGGGTTTCTACTTTGAGAATGCTTAAAAGCGGCTTAAAAAACCGCGAAATTGAA
This sequence comes from Patescibacteria group bacterium, assembly GCA_035288145.1. Taxonomy (GTDB): domain Bacteria; phylum Patescibacteriota; class UBA1384; order UBA12157; family JAENIV01; genus DATEAX01. The sequence continues at coordinate 5,140 of DATEAX010000050.1, forward strand.
AGCGGCCAGGATTTGACTGATGAAGAGATTATTCAGGTTATCCAGTCCCAGATAAAGTCGCGTCGGGATTCGATTGAGCTTTATAAAAAAGGCGGACGAGGAGAATTAGCCGAAAAAGAAGAAACCGAAGCAAACATCTTAATGGAGTATCTTCCGGAGCAGATGAGCAGGGAAGAAATCCGCGCCAAACTTCAGGAAGTCATCGCCTCATCGGAGGCAAAAGGCCTTCAGGATATGGGCAAGGTGATGGGTCTGACGGCTTCCGAATTGAAAGGCAGAGCCGAGATGGGCGAAGTGGCAAAAATAGCCAAAGAACTCCTCCAATGAAAATTATCATCGCACCGGAAAAAGAAACGAAAAAATATCTTAAACCCTCTGCCAAGATAATTAACCGTTTTTTTCAAAACAAACCGATTAACCAGAACGCCTTCATCAACCTCCACTTTGTTTCCCCGCAAAAAATTAAAGTTCTAAACTGTAAATATCGCCAGCTCGATAAAGCGACGAGCGTTTTGAGTTTCCCCCTCTTTGAAAATATCGGCCAAATCCCAAAAAAAGGCCCGGTTATTTTGGGGGATATTTTTATTTCTCAAGGGAAGGACACTCTCGACAAACAGACGCTGGCGGACTTAATCGAGCATTCTCTCGAGCATCTTATTGGCAAACATCATTGATTCTGCTATGATAAAAATACAGATTCAAAAGTCTCGGTTTTGTGATTTCAGTATTGAACAGGGACTTGCCCGGCCCTAAACCCCGCCTTGGCGGGGTCGGGCATAGGGAGGGTATTAATTAATGGCCAAAGAAAACTTATTGGTCGGTTTGGATGTCGGTTCAACCAAAGTCGCCGCCACCTGCGGGGAAATTGTTGAAGGGATTGTCAACGTCAGGGGATTTGTCAAAGTTCCCAACAACGGCGTTCGAAAGGGAGTGGTGGTCGACATTGAAGATACGGTCTCGGCAATTTCCGAAACTTTGGAAAAACTCGAACGGATTTGCGGCAGCAGGATTTCTTCCGCAGTTTGCGGCATTTCCGGGGCACACATTGCCACCAGTATTTCCAAAGGAGTGGTTGCCGTCGCCCGCGCCGACGGCGAAATCGGCCGCTCGGACGTCGAACGAGTACTGGCGGCCGCGAGAACTGTTGCTTTGCCGCCGAACCGGGAAATTATTCACGTCATACCCCGAACATACACCGTTGACGGTCAGGAAGCGATTACCGACCCCATTGGCATGACCGGCATACGGTTAGAAGTCGAAGCTCTGGTTATTTCCGGCGCCACTTCGGCGATTAAAAACTTGACCAAATGCGTTTATCAAGCTGGCCTGGAAATCCAGTCGCTGGTTTTTGTCCCCATCGCCTCGGCCAGACAAATGCTTACCAAAAAACAAAAGGGGATCGGTTCGCTTTTATTGGATATCGGCGGCGGGACGACTTCGCTGGCTGTTTACGAAGAGGGTGATATTCTTCATGCCGCAGTGATTCCCGTGGGTTCCAGTCACATCACCAACGACTTGGCTATCGGACTTAGACTCTCGGTGGAAACGGCGGAAAAAATCAAAATTAAATACGGCTCGGCTATCCCCGACAAAATCCGGGAATCGGAAATTATTTCGCTTTCACAATTTGGTGCCGGCGACGACCAGCGGATTGAAAGAAAATATGTTTCCGAGATTATTCAAGCTCGTCTCGGAGAAATCTTGTCTTTGGTTAACGCCGAACTGAAAGGGATAGGTAAAGAAGGTTTGCTTCCTGCCGGGGCGGTCTTGACAGGCGGGGGCTCAAAGTTAGAAGATTTAACCGAAGCCGTTAAGGAAACCTTGAGACTGCCGGCGGAAATTGGCAACATCAATCTTGACTTGGGCGGATTTGTTGACAAGCTTTCTGACCCTGTGTATGCTTCAAGTGTAGGTTTGATGCTCTACGGCCTCGAAGAACATGCCCAAGGAGATTATAATAATTTAGGCGGGGGGATTTTCAACAAAGCCAAAGGATTTTTCAAGCAATTTCTACCTTAAAGGAAATTTATGGATAAAGGTTCAGAGATCGAATCATTTGCGACGATTCGGGTGGTGGGGGTCGGCGGCTCCGGAGGCAATGCTGTTAATCGGATGATTGCTCAAAAATTAAAGGGTGTCGAATTTATTGCCGTTAACACTGATGCCCAAGCCCTGGTCCACAATCAGGCGGCGATTAAAATTCAAATTGGCAAAGAAACCACCCGCGGTTTGGGCGCGGGCTCCGATGTTGAGCTGGGACGAAAATCAATTGAAGAAAATAAGGATGAGGTTTACGAAGCCCTCAAGGGCTCGGATATGGTTTTCGTTACTTACGGCTCGGGCGGCGGCACCGGCACTGGTGCAGGACCGCTGGCCGCATCCATTGCCAAAGAGCTTGGCGCTTTGACCGTCGGCGTCGTCACCAAACCATTTACTTTTGAGGGGCACCGGCGGATGAAAGTCGCCGAACTGGGGATTGAAGAACTTCGAGATAAAGTTGATACTTTAATTGTCATCCCTAACGACCGCTTGCTCCAAATCATTGATAAAAAAACTTCTCTTTTTGACGCTTTCGGGATTGTTGACGACGTTCTCCGTCAAGGCGTCCAGGGAATTTCCGATCTCATCACTTTGCACGGTATCATCAATGTAGACTTTGCCGATGTCCGGACAATTATGTCCGATGCCGGCTCGGCTCTGATGGGCATTGGCCGCGCTTCCGGCGATAATCGGGCAATTGAAGCCGCCCGGGCGGCGATTGACTCGCCCTTGTTGGAACTTTCGATTGACGGCGCCAAAGGTATCCTTTTTAACATCACCGGGGGCACGGATATGGGGATGTACGAAATTGACGAAGCCGCCAAAGCGATCACCGAAGCCGCCGACCAAGATGCCAACATCATCTTCGGGGCGATTATTGACGAGGCGATGTCCGGTGAAATTAAAATTACCGTCATCGCCACCGGTTTTGATATTGACCGCATCAAGCCGCGGCCGGGGGCGGAAAAGATCCCTCGCGCCCAGGAAATGCCAACAGAACAACCCTTAAAAGAAGATTTTGAAACCGAAGAAACGCTGGAAGACGAATTGGAAGTCCCGGCGTTCATTCGACGAAAATTAAAGTAAAACAAAAATAGACATTAGAGTCCGCAAACCGCGGATGCCCTTCCATACCTAGTGTTTATTTTTGTTCTAAACCTTATTTTTAGTCAAACTCGAAAGGAGGTTTTTAATGTCCGAGATTGTCTCGCCAAAACAAGTCCGACTGATGAGTGCTCCTCAAAGAGAAACTATTTTTGTCTTACCGCCAAGCGATCACCAGGCAAAAACTTTGCCGCCAAAAAGAAAAATTACACCCCAATTTTCCAAAAACGCTCTCCGAGTCATCGAAAAAAGATATCTTTTAAAAGATCGGCATCGCCAACCGATAGAAACCCCGGAAGAGATGTTGCACCGAGTGGCCAAACATATTGCCCAAGGGGATAAATTATTTAGCAAAAGTGAGGCGGAAATCGAAAAAACCGGCAATGATTTTTACAATCTAATGGCTATGTTAGAATTTCTGCCCAACAGTCCCGCATTTACCGGCGCCGGCACGAAACTCGGACAGCTGGCCGCATGTTTTGTTCTGCCGGTTGAAGACGATATGCAAAGCATTCTCAAAACGCAAATGGATATGGGCATGATTCATAAATCTGGCGGGGGAACGGGTTTTTCTTTTTCAAGGCTTAGGCCGAAAAATGATGTCGTCGGTACCACCGGCGGCATCTCCTCTGGTCCCTTGGGTTTTTTGCAAATGTTCAACGACACCACCGAATGCATCAAACAAGGGGGGACGCGCCGAGGGGCGAATATGGGAATCCTTCGGGTTGACCACCCGGACATCCTCGAATTTATTGATTATAAAGAAAAAGAGGGAAAACTTAATAATTTTAATCTCTCGGTGGCTTTAACAAAAGGATTTATGCAGGCCCTAAAAGACGATAAAGAATATGAATTGATTAACCCTCGGAACGGCAAAATGACCAATAAACTTGGGGCTGGCAAAGTTTTTTCGAAAATCGTTGACAGCGCTTGGCGAAATGGCGAACCGGGAATCATTTTTTTAGACAAAATCAATGCCAAGAATCCGACTCCTCAAATAGGCGAAATCGAAGCCACCAATCCCTGCGGCGAGCAGCCTCTCCTGCCTTACGAATCATGCAATCTAGGGGCGATTAATCTTAAGAAGTTTATCAAAGAAAAAAATGGCGCTTCGGAAGTTGATTGGGAAAAATTGGACAGGGTCATTCCCATTGTCGTTCATTTTATGGACAACATCATTGATGTCAATAAATATCCCCTTCCGGAAATTGAAGAGTTAACTAAACAAAACCGAAAAATAGGCATCACGATTATGGGTTTTGCCGATCTTCTTTATCTGTTAGGAATCCCTTATGATTCTGAAGAAGCCCTCAAGATGGCGGAAAAAATTATGGGTTTTATTGCCCAACGCTCTCATCAAGAATCGGCCAACCTCGCCAAAAAGAGAGGCGAATTTCCTAATTTTGCCGGAAGTATTTGGGATAAAAGAGGCGCGCCAAAAATGCGTCATGCCGCCACAACATCCTGCAATCCCACGGGAACCCTAAGCATCATCGGCACTTGTTCATCGGGGATTGAGCCATTTTTTGCCCTTGCCTATAACAAAACCGTCATGGATAACGACGCCCTGCCCGAAGTCAATGAACATTTTCTCAAAACGGCAAAAAAGAGGGGATTCTACAGCGATAAATTGATGGAAGAAATTTTAAAGACGGGAAGCGTTCAGGAAATTAAAGAAATCCCCGAAGATATTAAAAAGGTTTTTAAGGTTTCCGCTGATATCGCCCCAGAGTGGCACGTCAAAATCCAAGCGGCTTTCCAAAAACACACCGATGGCGCCATTTCCAAAACGATTAATTTTCCCAATTCGGCCACCCGCGAAGATGTCGAAAAGGCCTATCTTTTAGCTTACAAGCTCGGTTGCAAGGGGCTGACCGTCTACCGCGACGGCTCGCGGGCAGTTCAGGTCTTAACCGCCGGAAAAGAAAAAGAGACGGTTAAGGCCGGGAGTCAGCCGTCTGATCATGGGACGATTGTTGCCTCGCCTGATGTTAAAATCACCCCCCGCGAGCGGCCGGACATTATTCGCGGCTACACTTACAGAATCAAAACCGCTTACGGCAAATTATTTATCACTGTAAATGACGATGAATTCGGTAATCCTTTTGAGGTTTTCTCCCACCTGGGTAAAGCCGGCGGTTTTTTTGCCGCCAAAGCCGAAGCAATCTGTCGTTTAATTTCTTTGGCTCTTCGCTCGGGAATTGATGCCCGGGAGGTGATTGACCAGCTCAAAGGCATTCGGGGACCGACGCCGACCTGGACCGAGGATGGCAAAATGATTTTATCCCTTCCGGACGCGATTGCCCAAATTTTAGAAAAACACCTCCAAAAAAACCAAGCCAATTTGGCCTTGGAATTCCAAACTAAAGACCAGCCGAAATTGGCCGAAAACGTAACTTCCTCGACCGTGATGGCCAATGGTTTTTCCAAATCCAGCCCGCAATCTTTGGCTGATTTCGGCGAAGCGCCGGCTTGTCCGGACTGCGGGGCAATGCTCGAATTTTCCGAAGGGTGCTTAAAATGTCATTCTTGCGGATTCAGCAAATGCGGGTGATAGCAAACAGCTGACAGACTACCGACTACAGCTCAAATGTATTATAGATTTGAAAAATTAGAAGTTTGGGTAGAAGCTCGTCTTTTTATCAAAGAGATTTATTTTGTGGTGGATAAATTTCCGAAAAATGAACAATTTATTTTAGGAGACCAGCTCAAAAGAGCAGCAATATCTATCGCTCTTAATATCGCTGAAGGATCTGATAAGAAATCCGATAAAGATTTTGTCAGATATTTAAGAATTGCCCTTGGCTCAATTAATGAGGTGGTTACTGCGCTCTACATCGCTTTAGATTTAGAATATATTGATCAAAAAAACTTTCAAAAATCATACAAGGAGTCACACAAGTTAGCTGCTATGATTAATTCGCTTGTCAGGAAAATAAATTGAAAAAAGAGAAAAAAAACGGTAGTCGGTCGACGGTAGTCGGTAAGCAATCTGCACGGGGCTTCGTGCAGATTTACGCGGGAGACGGCAAAGGCAAAACCACCGCCGCGTTGGGGCTGGCCTTGCGCGCCATTGGCGCTTCCAAAAAAGTCGCGGTTATTCAGTTTATGAAAAAAATCGATACTTCAGAATACAAAGCGATTAAAAAATTCCGGCTGCCGATTTTAATAGAGTCCTTCGGCATTGGTTTCTACCAGGTTTTGGGCGATAAAAAACCAAAAAGAGCTCATATCAAAGCGGCGCAAAAGGGATTCATGCGAGCCCAAGAAATTATCCAATCGGAAAAATACGATCTAATAATTTTGGACGAGATCAATGTCGCGGTTGGCTTTGGGCTAATTGATGTGGAAGAAGTCATCAAAATTATCGGTCTTAATAAAAAGGCTGAACTCGTCCTTACCGGCCGCAATGCCCACCGAAAACTTAAAAAACTTGCCGATTTGGTAACCGAGATGAAAAAACACAAACATTATTTCGATGCCGGTATCAAGGCAAGAAGGGGAATTGAGTACTAAACACTTGACAAAATTTGCCTCCGATTTTAAGTTGAAAGAGCAAAAAATAATTTAAAAACGGAGGGGCGTTCCGGCGTTTAAGCCGGAAAAGAAAGGAGCTATATGGCCAACAACAAAGGGGAGCTAAGGGAGATTTCCTCGTGGGGCTGGGGGAATTTTCTGGCGCTCGTTATTTTAGCCGTCATTCTCATCCTCGGAGGTTCAGCCCTCGGGAATTCGGTTTCTAAAAAACAAGCCCAAAAATCCACCCTCGGCACCAGTGAAATTAAACCGGTGGTTGAGAAAATTGTCGCCTACGACGGCGAAGAGGGGAAAACCGCCTTGGAGATTTTAAAAACAACCCATAAAGTCGCCGGTCAAGATACCTCCATTGGCGTCTTTGTGACAGGGATTGATGAGGTGGAAAACGCCGACAATAAATACTGGATGTTTTACGTTGACGGAAAATTAGCCACCGCCGGCGCCGACCAATATAAAACCAAAAATGGCGAAAAAATTGAATGGCGCTACGGCTCGCTTGAATAGTCGTTAAACGTTATTTTTATAGTTATCAGTTGCGAGTTCTTTTCTTTTATGGCTTACTTTTTCATTGTCGGGGGAATTATTTTAAGATTGGTTCCTCATCTTCCCAATTTCGCCCCGATTGCCGCTATGGCTTTATTTGGCGGCGTCTATCTTAATAAAAAATACGCCCTGGGCGTGCCACTTTTGGCACTTCTCATCTCTGACTTCTTCATCGGTTTTTATGATATTGGGGTAATGATTTCTGTTTATTCGAGTTTCTTTGTCATCGGTTTATTGGGGCTTTGGCTTAAAACTCACAAAACCTGGCCGGGTATCTTAGGCATTAGCCTCCTTGCTTCAATATTATTTTTTATTGTTACCAATTTTGCTGTCTGGGCCGTGCCTCAATCGCTTTATCCCCACACTTGGCAAGGACTTACTCAAAGTTATATAATGGGATTGCCGTTTTTCCGCAACACGCTTTTGGGCGATCTTTTTTATGTGGGAACGATGTTTGGTTTAATGGAAGCGGTCTTAAGAATAACTTCCCGCTGGAGACTACAAAAGGAGGGCAATGTCATCCGGATTAGTCGAGTTCACGGAAAAAGAGTTTAGCGATTTTTTAAAATCTGGCGGACGCGGGGTAGTTCTTTTCGGCGCGCCGTGGTGTGCCGCCTGTAAAATTATTGAACCGTTCTTAAAGGAACTGGTTGCCGAGGTCAAGCATCTTACTTTGGCCGAAGTCGATGTCGGCAAGACACCGGGACTGGCTTCGCGGATGGGGGTGATGAGTCTACCGAATATCCTATTTATGAAAAATGGTAAGGTTGTCGAACAAATCATCGGCACCGCCAGTAAAAAAGAGATTGAAAAAAAACTAAAAAAGCTATCAACATCATAATCTTGCGGGTAGCAAATTGTGGATATTAAACAGGGTCCTGCTGACGATGTAGGCAAGGAGGGGAAAACCTACATCAGTCAAGCAGGACCCTGTTTACGATGAATACTATTCATCGTGAGATTTCATTTTAGCACAATTTGATTTTTTTGTCAAGTCCTCTTATGCTTGAAAAGCAATGACTCCGATTAAAATCGTTCACTTTGCCGATGTTCATCTGGGCATGGAAAATTACGGCAAAATTGATCCCCAAACCGGCCTTAATTCGCGGCTGGGAGATTTTACTAAATCTTTTGATGAGATTGTCAAGTATTCCATTCAAAACAAAATTGATTTGGTCGCTTTTGCCGGCGACGCCTACAAAACCCGCGACCCCTCGCCGACTTATCAGCGGGAATTTGCTCAAAGAATTTTTCAAATTTCTTCGGCGGGCATTCCGGTAGTCATGGTCGTTGGCAATCACGATTTTCCCAACGCTTCGGGAAAGGCCGACACTTTGGAGATTTTCCCGACACTTTCGGTCCCCAATGTCCATATTTTTAAAAAAGAGGGGATTCTTACAATCCAGACCAAATCCGGTCCAATCCAAGTTGCCGGCCTGCCGTGGTTTACGCGGGGACAACTGCTTTCCAAAGCGGAAATGGTTAAAATGAATCTTCAAGATTTAAATATGACTGCCTCGCAAAAATTAACTGAAAAGATAAATTATTTATCCGCCCGGATCGACCCAAAAATTCCGGCGATTCTCGTTGCCCACGCCGCCCTGGAAAAAGCCGTTTACGGTTCGGAACGGCAGGTGATGATTGGCTCGGAAGTTGTCATTCCCATAAGCGCCTTTCATCATTCCAAGTTTGCCGCCGTCCTTTTGGGTCATCTCCATAAATATCAAATAATTAAAGATAACGCCAGTCCGCCTCTCATCTACAGCGGTTCGATTGAGCGGGTGGATTTTGGCGAAGAAAAAGAAACCAAAGGATTTGTTTTAACCGAGATTATTTTCAAAAATCAAAGATTTCTCGCCCAAAGTAAATTTATGGAGCTTCCTACCCGACCATTTATTTCCATCCGCAAAAAAATTTCCGTCTTTGACAAAAATCCGACTGAACAAATTATTTCGGAAATAAAAAAACGCCGGCTGAAATCGGCAGTGGTAAAAGTTATCATCGAAGTCCCGGAAGAAAAATCTTTGGAAATTCGTGAAAGCGCCATCCGCGAGGCCTTAAAAGATGCCGATTTTATTGCCGGGATTATTAAAGAAATCCAAAGGGGCGAAAAGCGGGAAATTAATCAGGGCTTTTCTGACGAATTTTTAACCCTTGATACTCTCGGTCTCTTGGAAAAATATCTTCAAAGTAAAAAAATATCTCGAGGAAGAATTGGAGTTCTTAAAAAAGAAACTCAAAAACTTCTTGAAGAAGAAACTTTGTGATGACACCGCTAAAACTTTCCTTGCATAATTTTTTAAGCTATCAAAATCCCAAACCATTGGATTTTTCCACCTTTGATTTGGGGGTTTTACTAGGCGAAAACGGCGCCGGTAAGTCCTCCATTTTGGAAGCCCTCACCTGGGCGGTTTGGGAAAAAACCCGGGCCACTTCGACCGATGACCTAATCCACCAGGGATGCCAGGAAATGTGGGTAGATTTTTCCTTTGAGCACGAGGGTCAAACTTACCGTATTTTCAGACGGCGGGATAAAAGAAAAGAGGGACGTTCGTCTTTGGAATTCCAAATCTTGGATAAGAAAAAGGGGCTCTTGGGCGATTCCTGGAAAACAATCACTGAAAGCACTCTTCGCTTGACCCAAGATAAAATCACCCAAACCCTCAAATTGCCTTACGAAATTTTTATCAATACTTCCTACCTCCGTCAAGGAAGAGCCGATGAATTTACTATCAAAACGCCAGCGGAAAGAAAAAAAATTTTAGGTGAGATATTGGGCCTTGAAGAATGGTGGGGGCTTGAAGAAAAAGTCAAAAATAAAATTAAACTTATCGAAAACCAGGCCGAGGCAATTCATTTTCAGATTGAATCGTTAAAAAAACAAGTTAGTGTAGAGCCGGAAACTAAAAAAGAATTCCAAGATGCCCTAAGCGATAAAAAAAACCTTCAACAAAAGCAAAAAATTATGGAAGACAAATTCCAAAAACTCGATTATCAAAAAAGAAAAAGTGATTTAGCTGAATCAAGAATCAATGATCTTCGCGATAAACTTCAAGACGTCCAAGAAAACCTCAAGCGCCTTGAAGGTGAGAAAGTGAAAAATATTTTGGAAATTAAAAATTTTTGTCAAATCCTCAAAGATAAAGTTCAAATCGAAAAAAAAATTAAAGACCTTCAACTCCTTAAAAAACAACTATTTTTAATTGAAAGCCGGCAAGAATCGTATCAAAAACTCAAAGAAAAATTAATCTACTACGAGCATCAAAAAGCGGAATTAGAATTTCGGATGGCAAAAATCGAAAAAATTGCCACTTGCCCGACTTGTTTAAGAAAAATGACAAATGAAGAAGCCAAAAAAATAATTCAGATGCTTTTGGATAATTTTAAAAAAATTATTCTCCCACAAAAAATGAAAATCGAAAACCAGCTTGAAAAACTGAATTACAACCCGAAAATTCATCAAGAGCTTCGTCAGGATTTTGCTGCTTTAGAAAACGTTGAAGATAAAAAAAGAAACTTGGCGGTCGCCGAAACCAATATCGAAAATCTTAAAAAAATGAACAATAAAATCGCTCAAGATATTAAAAACTTTTTCTTAAAACGTCATCAAATCATTAAAATTGGGAAAGTTCTTAAGACGGAATTTCAAAAATTGCAAAACATTACTCCAGAATGGACAAATGTCCGCGAAAGAATCGAAAAAGAACGACAATCACTTCTCCTAATTCAGGGTAAACTCGGCGGACTCGAGCAATCCTTGAAAGATATCGTTATAAAAAAAGACGAGCTCCAAGCAAAAGAAAGGGCGCTTTTAAAAAACGAAAAAGAAAAAACCGTTTTAGGCGAACTCCAAGAAGCATTTGGTAAAAACGGCATTCAGGCAATGATTATTGAACAAGCCCTTCCGGCAATTGAAGAAAACGCCAACCAAATACTGCGCAAGGTTTCCGATGACCAACTGACTTTAAAGTTCTTGACCCAAAGGGGTAAAAAAACTGCTTCAGAAGAGTTGATTGAAACATTGGAAATCAAAATCACCGATTCGGCTGGCGAGCGGGATTATGAAATGTTTTCCGGAGGAGAGGCCTTTCGGATTAATTTTGCCGTCCGGATAGCCCTTTCAAAATTTCTGGCTGTCCGTTCCGGAATTCACTTAAAATTTCTGGCGATGGATGAAGGGTTTGGCTCTTTGGATACCGCGGGAAAAGAAGACTTAATCTCCACCATTAACTCCATCAAGGAAGATTTTCAAAAAATTATTATCATCACCCATATTCAGGAACTAAAAGACCTTTTCCCAACCCAGATATTAATCAGCAAAACCCCGGACGGCTCGCAAATTGAAGTCCTCGCCTGATTTTGGTAAAATTAATATTAGGAAGATATTTTGAAATTTATTAAAGACAATTATGTTATGTTAGTTATTATCGCTCTGCTAGTTATCGCGGTAGCGATAATATCAATTTATCGGCGCTCGCCTCAATTCAAAGAAATCTCAATCATCCCGTCTTCTTCCCCATCACCAACCATCCCGAAAGTCGAAAAATACGAAGTGCCAATTTTAATGTACCACTATATTCGTAATGCCGAAAACGAATCCGAACTGGGTAAGAACCTTTCAGTTTCTCCCGAAAACTTTGAAAAGCAAATGAGCTGGCTCAAAAGTAATAATTATCAAACTATGAGGGTAGCGGAAATCATTGACCCGGAAAGAAAATCTCTCTCCAAGATCTATTTTGACCAGAAAAAACCGATTATTTTGAGTTTTGACGATGGCTATTTAGACGCCTATACCCAAGCATTGCCGATTCTTCAAAAATATCAGATGACAGCGACTTTCTATATTATTAGAAATTATCTTGGCAAAGATAATTATATGAATCAAGTCCAAATTGAGGAACTCGAAAAAGCTGGTTTTGAAATAGGTTCACACACATTGAGCCATCCGGATTTAAGCAAATTGACCATCGAAGAAGCCCAACGGCAAATTGTTGAATCAAAAGAAAATGCTTTGACATTTTGTTATCCGGCTGGAAAATATAATGACAGCACCATCGCTTTAGTCAAAGATGCGGGTTATCAAGCCGCGGTCACCACCCACTTCGGCATTGCTACTCAAGACTCGTTAATCTTGGAATTGCCACGCGTCAGAGTCGAGAACGGCTCCGGCGAAACCCTGGGCAATAAAATTTCTGCGGCTTTTGAGCAATCGAAAAGATGAAAATTATCCACGAGGACAGAGATTTAATTGTTTTGGCGAAACCCGCAGGGATTTTGGTCCACGAGACACTTGCCCGCGAAAAAGAAACCATAGTTAAAAATCTTATCAAAACGGATAAAATCAATCCTCGACTCTCTTGGCCCAATCCCAGCCGGCCGGGGATTGTCCATCGGCTTGACAAAGATACCTCCGGCTTAATTGTCGTTGCCAAAACGCCTAAAGTTCTGCAAGAGCTTCAGCAACAATTTAAAAATCGGCAGGTTAAAAAAGAGTATATTGCTTTAGTTGCGGGCGAGGTGGCCCCCGCCGAAGGCAAAATCGAGGCCGCCATTACCAGAGACAAAGCCGGCCCTCAAAAAGTTCAAGTCTTTAATTACTCTTTTTCGAAAAAACTTTCCAGGTCAGCCGTTACTTTTTACGAAACGATCGGAAAATATAAATTCCGCAATAATATCCTGACCCTCCTTAAAGCTTCTCCCCAGACCGGCCGGATGCACCAAATCCGCCTCCATTTAAAATATATCGGAAATCCGATTCTCGGCGACCCGCTCTATAACACCAAATTATCCCGCAAAATTTCTGATAAATTAAACATCAACCGCCAATTCCTTCATGCTTCAAAAATTGAGTTTTGGCATCCTGTTAATCAAAAAAAAATGGTCTTTGAATCATCGCTTCCAAAAGAACTCGAGGATATTTTAGTTAAATTAACATCTCTATGATAAGATTGGAATATTTAGGGAAATTAATTGTTATCTCCGGGCCGTCGGGGGTGGGCAAGGGGACAGTGGTCGAGGGGTTATTGAGTAACCCCGACCTTAATCTCTATTGGGCTAAAAGTTATACCACCAGACCAGAGCGGCCTTCGGACAAAAGCGAAAATCACTATCTTTTTATTGATGAATTAAAATTCAAGGAATTAGAAAAAAGCGGCGAAGTCATCGAATCCAATTTTTATAACGGCTCATGGTACGGCTCATCAAAATCGGAAATTGATAAGGGCCTAGCCGCCAGGCAAAATGTCCTAAAAGAAATTGAGGTTAATGGGGGAATGTACTATAAAAGACATTATCCCGAAGCGATTTTAATTTTTATTACCACCGATATTAAAAATATTAAAAATCGACTTGTTTCTCGCGGCCAAAATACGCCAGAGGAAATTGAGGCGCGGCTACTAACCGCCAAAAAAGAAATGTTACGTAAAAAAGAGTATGATTATTGCATCGAAAACCCCGAAGGCCAGTCGGAAAAAGCGATCGGGGAAATTGAGAAAATAATCAATGGAGGATCAAACAATGAACAAAGAGGGGATTTCGCCGGAGTTACCAGAGGGTAAGGAAACTAATGAGAAACATGAGCCAACGTCCCAAGAATTAGCGGAGGCCTGTAAAGAAGTTTTGTCTTACGAAGACTGCCAAGAGCTGGCTTCAATGGAAATTGAAGACGCAATTGGCTACGCATTTACATTGCTCATCGAATCGGGAGAAGATCCTGACGAGTTCCTTAAAACAAAGGGTATTCTTGAGTAACCATCGAAGCAGTAAGATTTAACCCAGGATTTCCTGGGTTTTTGTATTGACTAAACTTAAAACAATCCCATATAATAACCTTATGAACTCAAACTTTTACATCGTTATTTTAGCCGGGGGGTCGGGGACGCGGCTCTGGCCGATATCTCGATGCAACCGGCCAAAACAATTTCATAATTTCTGCCATAAAGAAATGTCTCTGATACAAGAAACTTATGCCCGTGTCAAAGACCTAGTCCCAAAGGAAAACATCTATGTTTCCTTAGTTAAAGACATTTTGAAAATGAGCCAAAAACAACTCCCGGAAATTCCCAAAAAAAACTTTATCGTTGAGCCCGTGAGTAAAAATACCGCCCCGGCGATTGCCTTGGCTACCGCTCAAATCATCGGTGCAGAGCCAGAGGCTGTTATCGCCACCATTGCCTCGGATCACACCGTAGGAAAGACCAATAAATTTCACCAAACTCTTCTTCAAGCCAAGAATTTTCTTTTGAAAAACCCCGACTATTTAGTCACCATCGGCATTAAACCCACTAACCCGAATACCGGCTACGGTTATATTAAAATCGGTCGAAAGTTTCCTAAAACACCCGCCCGCGAGGCGGAAAAATTTGTCGAAAAACCCGATTTAAAAACCGCGGAAA
>DATEAX010000051.1:0-25643 GCA_035288145.1 Patescibacteria group bacterium
TAGGAACTGCGGCGAAGCGAGCACCCAAAATCGAAAACTGATGCGAGGAATCAGGCGAAAGCACCCGGACCTAGTCGGCAGGCCAATGGGCGCGGAGGCAACGCGCTGGCAATCCCTTTTTGTCCAAGACCTGCTCTTCTAACAGCCAAGTCCAGGTCTGGCTTTCGAAGTGGAAGCCCTCAAGATCAGCGGCAACCTCCATCAGTAAATATTCTTCCATGGTCAGTCCTTTGAGGTTAAGATTGGGATTCTGGGTATTCTTTTGGTCTAAGATCTCTTGATACTGGGGAAAGGTTTTCCCCATCTCAATTTCAGTCTCCTTTACTTCTTTTTCCGGTCGAAGATAGATAAGATAGGGCTGGTCTGGACGATGACTGGTTTGGGCGTGGTCGGTTTGATTAAGATCTTCTTTCGCTTGGCCGCCAAGATAGATGCCTTCGGAATGATGTTTATCCTCCAAGTAGGTTTTGGCTTTGGAAACCAAATCTTGGCGGGAAATTCGGGGATCCATTAGGAACGAAAAGGTCATTGCTTCTTGGTCGATGGCTTCTTTCTGCTCTGGAGGAGGAAGCAAGATGTTTCCTTCTTGAAGTTCTTGCTGAAGATCAACTTGAAAACCCAAGGTTTCATAGACCTTCTGGCTTACTTTGATGATTTCTTGAATATCAGGGATTTTCGCCGGCTCTCTTTTTTCTTTGGGAATGGTAATGTCTGTCAGTTCCTGCATCAGAGCTTTAATTTGAGCCGTGTCTTTACTCTCGGTTGCCTCTTTTAAAGCGTCTACTAATTCCCGCTGTTTTTGTTCAACGGAAGATTCTTCAACTGTCAATTGTCCTTCTTGTTCAATACTCATATATAAATCTTACTCTATTTGTTTAATTCTGCTAAATTGGTTTTTCAAAACCTCTAAAAGTCTGTTTGGCAGCTTTGAAACATCAGCTTCTGCAACGGAAAAATCTTTTCCAAAATAGTTTTGAATCGAGCCGGCAATTTCCGAACCAATGCCGATCCCGATAACAGGAAATTTTTCCTGCCATTTTTCGGAAATCTCCCGCAAATCCCACTCGGCTCCGCTATGTTCGCTAACAGGTTCCGGTTGACCATCAGTAACCATAATTAAACATCCTGGGATTCCTTCCTCTAGACTTCTTCGTTCCAATCTTTTAGCTGCCCAATCCAAGGAAAAACCAGCATCGGTAGCACCATAAAAATCGCTTTCTTGGTCTGGAGTAAGGATACCGATCATCTTTTTCTTGGCAATACCTTTATAATCCTCGCTAAACTTTTTAAGCTCCAATGGGTGGCCAGCGAAAACCAAAATTTCGAAAGGAATATCTTTTCGAGAAAAGGCCTCAGCCATCATCACCGCTGCTTCCAAAGCCGAAGGGATTCGACTCTGATTATACATCGAGCCGGAAATATCAACTAATAAAGTAAAGGCGGCTGTTCTTGTCTCTTGAATTTCCCGAGATTTGAAAAAATGGCCGTGTTCGGTGGCAACTTCTCGGGCTAATTTTTTCGCATCAATTCTTGCCCCACGAGGTTTTCCGGAAGTCCAACCCAATTCTTTTTTGGGCGGAAAAGTTCTCTCGATATCTTTGACCAATTGTTTGATGTATTGCTCAACCTTCTGGCGATGCTCATTGTAGACTCTTTGTTCTCCTTCAGTCAGGCCTGTTTTTCTTTCTCTCAAAACTGTTGCTTGACCATGGAGGACTTGAGCTCTTTGCTGGGCTTCTTGCTTTTCTCTTTCGACTTTTTCTTTTTCTTCTTGGGTAGTTTTTTTCTCTTCCTCGTCCGCGTTTTGGATATCTTCTTGAGCAATCTCTTTGAAACGAATCTGCGACTCGCCATTTTCATCTTGATAAGTTTCAGTTGAGCGAGAGCCTGTTTTCTGGTTGAAGTCGTTTTCGGCTTCCGAAAGTTTCTGCCTGGCTTTCTGGCGGTAATCTTCTTTCTCTCCCTCGTTCAAATCATCGAAATTTTGCGGTTCTCTTTGGGGTTGCTTTTGGGTTTGCTCTTCTTGAAACTGGTTTTTGGCTTCTTCATCAATATATTGATCAACTAATTTTTTGTATTCCGACCAAATTTCTTCCTGGAGGATCTTCGAATGCTCTTTGGCACCTACTTGATAGCTCCTATCCAGGGCATTGGAGGTTCTTTCTAAAATTTCTATCACCGCTTGATTAGTGATTTTTGCTTCTAAATCTTTTAGCGACTCGATGGAAGTGAAGTCCCTAGCCCATCGGCTCATCGCTAACGCGGCATACTGCAAAGGCGTCGGTGCTTCCTGAATTTTTTGGAAAAACTGGCCCAAATCCTCTTGATATATTCCTGCCAGCCGTTCTTTGGCGGTCTCGGAACCGGCAGCCTCCAGGTTATTGATCCGACAATCGTTGGTCGAATTAAATAAAGTATGAAAATCTTCTGGTTTGTAACTTTCGTTTAAAGCCATCTTTTGGCCGGAAAGCAAAGCTCGGAAACTAGAAAATTTCATTTCCGCAATCTCGTGACGCAGAACGCCAAAAATATATTCATCACTTCGAGTCTGTAAATCTTTTTCCGGATAACTTAACCGATCTGGTGTCAATAATTTTTGATCAAGCGCATCTAAATCAACGTCAGCTAATTTAAGTTGCTGAACGCTTTCAGGTAAAGAGCAAGCCCATCTTTGCCCCGGTAAAACCCTGACGCCAAAATTGCCCGTAAAGGAGCGGGAAATAAATTGCATTTTTTCTTTAATTCGTGCTATCTCTTCCGGAGTGCGAATTGATTCTGGAGCCGTTTCTAGATTTTGAATGTTCTCTCGCTCAAGATTCATACAAGATCCTATTTCCTATTTCTTAATTCTTACAAACTTTCTTTTGCCGACTCGAATAATCATTTGATCTTTCAATTCAATACTTTTTTGAGGATCAATAATTTTAATTCCCTCAACTTCCACTCCTCCATGTTCGATTAACCTCCGTGCTTCGGATTTAGAAATATCTTTAAATAACTCTACTATCAATCCTATTAAAGTATAATTGACTTTGTTATCTTCCATTACCCTTCCTTCTATCTCCGATGGCCTTTCACGATCGCGAAAAACCCTATCAAACTCCCCTGCCGCTCTTTCGGCATCATCAGCTGAATGATACATTTCGACAATTACTTTTGCCAATTGGGCTTTAACCTCCCGCGGATTTTTTCCTTCTTTTAGTTCTTTTTCGATAATTTTCAGCGCCTCCATCGTCACATCAGTGCAGAGTTCGTAATAGTGCATAATCAAATTGTCCGGAATAGACATAATTTTGCCGTACATATCGGTCGGAGAATCGCTGATGGCGATGTAATTCCCCAACGACTTGGACATTTTTTCTTTGCCGTCAAGTCCGACAAGATACTTCATCATCACAATATCCTGCTCCGCTTGACCATAGGCCTTCTGCATTTGGCGACCCATCAAAAGATTAAACTTTTGGTCTGCCCCGCCGAGTTCAACGTCAGCCCGGACCGCGACCGAATCAAAACCTTGAAGCAAAGGATATATTTCTTCATGAACCATAAATGGCTGCTTTTTTTGCAAACGCTGGCGAAAGGTCTCATGCTCCATCACTTGGGCAACGGAGACCTTCGAGGTCAATTCAAAAATTTTTTCCAAATCAAATTTTTTATACCAATCGCTTTGAAGATGAATTTCGGTTTTTTCGCGATCAAGAATACGAAAGGCCTGACTAAAAAAGACATTGGTATTTTTCTTGACTGTTTTTTCATCAATAAATTCCCGAGTTTTCTCTTTCGCCGACGGATCGCCGATTCTGGCGGTATAATCGCCAATTATGAAGACGGCTTGATGACCTAAATCCTGAAAGGCCTTAAGCTTTCTAATGGGAACAGCATGGCCCAAATGAATATCTTTCTTATTCGGATCGATGCCATATTTAATCCGCAGCTTTTTTTCGGATTTAAGCTTTCCTTCAAGCGAAGATTTTACGATAATTTCTTCTATCCCCCGCTCCAATAGTTCATCAACCCTTCGATTTCCACTCGGGGTTGACACTGAGCTTGTCGCAGTGTCAATAGTCATTTTTCTCCCTAGGCCGCAACTTAATTGCGACCGGGCGGTCCGATGTTACATCAGACTTCGCCCCCACTGCCCTGTCAAGGGCCGGGCGGCTTCATTTATATGAAGCAAAACGCCTTTACATCTTCTATTTTACCGCTTATAATGTTAAAATGTAAAGGACGCCAAGCGTCCAAGTAAAGGAAAACCTTGATGAGATTAAAAAGAATTTTCCCCTTTCACAATCCCTTAAATATTCAAAAGATTCTCCATCCCAATAAACGCAAGCTGAAAATTTGGTCTTTGCGGACAGTTTTAGGTTTCATCCTGTTGATTCTTCTGATGTTTGCCTGGTATGCCAAGGATCTTCCCACCCCAGGAAAAATCAAGCGTCGCCAAGCGGCGGCGGCGACGCAAATTTTTGACCGTAACGGCAACGAACTTTACGCCATCCATGGCGACACCAAAAGAATTATGGTTAATACGCCGGATATTCCCGATGTTGTCAAAAAAGCCACTATGACCGCCGAGGACCGCAATTTTTATAAGCACCACGGCATCAATATCCGCTCAATCGGCCGGGCCTTTCTTTATAATTTAAGCCATAAAAATAGCATTCAGGGCGGCTCAACCATCACCCAGCAATTTGTTAAGAATGCCCTGTTGGACCCGAAGAGGACTTGGACCAGAAAAATTAAAGAATTAATTTTATCAATCGAGATTGAAATTATGTATTCCAAAGAAGAAATCTTGACGATGTACCTCAACGAAATCCCCTACGGTTCCAATACTTACGGGATAGAAGCCGCCTCGGAGACTTTCTTAGGTAAACACGCCAGGGATCTCAACCTGTCCGAAGCCGCCACCCTCGCGGCTTTACCAAAAGCGCCAAGCTACTATTCTCCTTACGGTATTCATCCGGACAAACGCGAAGCCCGCGTCAATTGGGTTTTGGATTCTATGGCCGATTTGAATTACATCTCGCGGGATGAAGCCAATGTGGCTAAAAAGGACGCCAAGAATCTCAAATTTATCCCCCGCAAAGAAAATATTTCTGCTCCCCATTTTGTGATGTATATCAAAGATTTACTCGTCGATAAATTCGGGGAACAAGCGGTTGAGGAGGGAGGACTGAAGGTCACCACCACCCTAGATGGCGATGTTCAAAAAAAAGCCGAAGAATCTGTCCAGTCCGGCGCCGCCAGAAGATTTGATTCGATTGATGCTTCTAACGCCTCATTGGTGGCAATTGACCCTAAAACCGGCCAGATCCTCGCTATGGTCGGCTCCCGCGACTTTTTCGACCAGGCGATTGATGGTCAAGTCAATGTTGCCATCTCCGAGCGTCAGCCCGGCTCGGCTTTTAAACCGGTTGTCTATGCGACTTCCTTTAAAAAACAATACAATCCGGCTTTTACTTTATGGGATGTCACCACTGACTTTGGCAACTATGCGCCCAAAAACTACGACGGCACGGTTCGCGGACCGGTAAGCATGCGCCAGGCATTGGCCGGCTCGCTTAATATTCCCGCGGTCAAAACCCTCTATCTGGCGGGATTGGATAATGTCTTGGACCAGGCGCACAAGATGGGCATTACCACCTTAAATGACCGTAACCGTTACGGTTTATCCCTTGTTCTGGGAGGGGGCGAAATCAAACTTCTGGATTTAACCACCGCTTATGGGGTTTTCGCCAATAATGGCACGCTCTCGGAGACAACGCCATTTTTGAAAATTGTCGATGCCAAGGACAAAGTTCTCGAGGAATACAAAGAAAATAAAAAAGAGGTTCTAGACCCGCAAATAAGCTACCAGATTTCTTCTATTCTCTCAGACAATGGGGCGCGCGCCTATATCTTTGGCTCACGTTCAGCCCTTTACTTTGGCGACCGTCAAGTGGCCGCCAAAACCGGTACCACCTCGGAATATCGGGATGCCTGGACGTTTGGCTATACCCCTCAAATCGTCGCCGGTGTTTGGGTGGGCAATAACGACAACGCGCCGATGACCGCCGGCGCCGCCGGGGCGATGGCCGCCGCGCCGATTTGGCATGATTTTATGGAAGGTTATCTTTCGGGGAAACCGGCGGAAGATTTTCCCCTGCCTTCGGCAATCCAGGAATTTACCGTTGACAAATACACCAACAAACTGCCTTCAGGAGGTGAAACCGTCACCGATATTTTCT
Source organism: Patescibacteria group bacterium (assembly GCA_035288145.1). Classification (GTDB taxonomy): domain Bacteria; phylum Patescibacteriota; class UBA1384; order UBA12157; family JAENIV01; genus DATEAX01. Next base: position 6,231 of record DATEAX010000051.1, read on the forward strand.
CGAGCTGGCAAATTCCCAAAGAACGTTCACAGAATGTCGGTAAAGTCCGCATTGATAAATTTACCGGGCACTTGGCCACCGATGATTGCCCGGAGCAATTTACCGAGGAAAAAATAATTATGAATATTCATTCCGAACTGCCAGAAAATCCCAATTGGGAACGGCCGGTGAGAGCTTTTGCTTCCGGAATGGGAATAATTATCACCGCACCGCCGGAAGGCGAGGAAACCTGCGTGGGCCTCACCAATAAAACTTCGATTGATATTCAAAGCCCGGCCAATAATAGTACGGTCAGCGGCGTCTTTACGATTTCCGCGAGCGTCAGTTCGGCAGTGGCAATTCAAAAAGTGGAGTTCTTAATTGATAATACTTTAATCGGCACCGATACCTTAAAACCGTATTCTGTCACCTATAATGCCAACAATTTATCTTCTGGAAAACACCGAATTTCCGTTTCTGTCACTGACGCCAGTGGTCTCACCAGTTCCGATTCGATTGTGATTAATAAAGTGAGCGGACCCGATACTTCCCCGCCCGGACCGGTGAGTGCCGTCAGAATAAATCCCAGACCAAATTATGCTGATGTTTATTGGACCAATCCGGGGGATGCTGATTTAACCCTGATTAAAATTTATCTTTCCCAGAGCCGGAATTCTCTGGGAAGCGTCAAAGCAAGAATTGATGCGAAAGGTAGTCAGCAATCCACGCAGATCTCGGGTCTTGCTAATGGAAAAACTTATTATTTAACCTTTCGAACGGTTGACGCCAAGGGCAATGAAAACACTGATTCGACCAAATATGAACTAACCACCCTTTAGGCCGAAAGCTTGCGCCCAGGCTTTCGCGGTTGGACAAAAATCATTTTCCCCGCCACCGTGTGATAAATGCGGACGACCTCGCAGGAAATTTGTGACCCTACTAAATTTTCTCCGCCCTCAACGACAATCATCGTGCCGTCTGGTAAATAGCCGACGCCCTGACCAGATTCTTTTCCTTTTTGAATAATTTTAACCAAAATTTCTTCCCCGGGAATGAGGGATGATTTTAAGCTCTCGGCCAATTCGTTAACATTCAAAACCTCAACTTTCTGAATTTTGGCAATGCGGTTTAAATTGTAGTCAACGGTGATAATTTTGGCATGTCTTTTTTTGGCGACTTTAATCAACCGCTGGTCAACCGGCTCGCGGGCATTTTCCATATCGTCAATGATTTCTAAAAGAATTTTGGAATTGCGCTGCATCCGATCGAGCGCCTCAAGACCCCGACGGCCTTTGGCCCGTCTTAGAGGATCGTCGGAATCGGCAACATTCTGAAGTTCCCGCAAAACAAATTGAGGAATAAACATCTTCGCCAAAATAAATCCCGTTTGGGCGATTTGTTCCAAACGGCCGTCAATCAAAGACGAAGTATCAAGTATAATTAACTCGGTCCCAACTTCCTCTTGGCCAAAAATTTTAGTCATTAATTTATGAAAAAATTCCCCCGCCGGTCTTGACTGGGCAATAAATAAATCCAGGGTCGCAACGGTGATGAAAACACTGACAATCATCGGCACCCACGTCCCATAAACTCCCGGTAATTTAGAAAGGGGCGCCGCCGCCAGCGACCCGATGAGCAGGCCAACGATGATTCCTGCCAGCCCCATAAAGAAATAGGGGAAAGAAATCTTTAAAAGTTTCCGGGTTAAGATTTGCAAGGTAATAGCAACCACCAGAACAATTAAAAAAATTGTCACATTCGTCTGCTCTGGACCGGTAATATTAAACACAATACCTCCGAATTGATTCCTCGATGGTTTTTGCCTGAATAAATTTTTCAAAGCCTAAACGTTTGGCTTCATCTTTGCGTTTGGACTCCATTGATACTCGCCGGATTTCGCCTGAAAGACCGATTTCGCCGAACGCGCAAAGCCGCCAGTCCAATGACTTGCCTTTTAAGGCACCGGCAACGGCCAAGGCAACCGCTAAATCGACCGCCGGTTCAAATATTTTTATACCTCCAACAATATTAATAAAGACATCTTGGGAAGCCAAATTTAGGCCGGCTCTTTTTTGTAAAATCGCCAAAAGAAGCTGTAAGCGATTTAAATCAAAACCAGAGGTTCGGCGCTGGGGATATCCAAAGACAGTTGGCACCAGAAGCGCCTGGACCTCCACCAGTAAAGGACGGCTGCCTTCAATGGTGGCGGTGACGACATTGCCGGGAACGTTCTTTAAACGCTCGGCTAAAAAGACCTCCGACGGATTGATGACTTCCGAAAGTCCATACTCTGTCATTTTAAAAATGCCGATTTCCGAAGTTGCCCCAAAACGATTTTTCACCCCCCGCAGAATTCGTTGATCATGAAAACGTTCGCCCTCCAGATATAGGACAATATCCACCAAATGTTCCAATGTCCGCGGGCCGGCCACATTGCCTTCCTTGGTCACATGACCGACTAAAATTATCGCCGAGGAGCTGGATTTCGCCAGCTGCTGCAATCTTAGAGCGCACTCCCGAACTTGGACAAGACTGCCGGGCGTGGAAGGGAAATCCGCCGAGTAAACCGTCTGAATCGAATCAATAATCGCCACCGGCGGTTTTTCTTTTCCGATTGCGCCAACAATTTGCTCAAGATCAATTTCCGGAAAAATTTTTAAACTTTTTGATTTTAATTTTAGACGGTCAAAACGAAGTTTGAGCTGCTCCAGCGATTCCTCGCCGGAAATATAAAGTGTATTAGGCAAATTGCCGGCAAGCTGCAAGAGAAGGGTCGATTTGCCAATGCCCGGATCGCCGCCCAAAATCATAATTGTCCCGGGAACAATTCCCCCGCCCAAAACCCGATCGAATTCGGTAATTTTCGTGGAAATCCTTTGAAAATTTTTGGTCTGAACTCCAGCCAGTTCAACAATCTCGGCTGGCGCCTCGCCTCTTCGGCTGACCGCTTTGGGCCTGGACATTTCTTTCAATGTGTTCCATTCGCCGCAGTTGTCACATCGCCCCTGCCATTTTAAATATTCCTCGCCACAGTTTCCGCAGACAAAAATTATTTGGTCTTTGGCCATCGTTCTTAAACTATAGCATTTCTTAGAGGATTTTTAAATCCAAAACCTTAAGCTGAACTTTACGAGTGCCGTCCCAATTATCCTCATCGAGGGTAAAAACGAGATCAATTTTTTTAGCGTTTCGCAATTCGGACTGCCGGTCCCCCAAATCAAAACCGATGGCCGAAATGCCTTCGACTTTAAATTTCAGATGGTTATTCTCCTTGCCAACGGTTCTGATGTCTGATACTTGCGACGACGCAAGTTGAAACACCGGCCGCGGATTAGCAAAACCAAAGGGCGCCAATCTCCCCAAAGAATCGACCAGTTTCAAATTGATATCATCGATATTAATCTTGGCATCAACGGTAATTTTGGGCTTTAAGTCTTCATCTTTGAGCTTACTTTCGGCAATTTCCAAAAGTTTGTCGTAGAGGTCCGAAAGATGCTCAAGCTCTAAACTCAAGCCGGCGGCTTTTTTGTGACCGCCGTATTTTGTAAGGTACTCTTGGGCCTCGTCAAGGGCTTCGACCATGTTGTAAGCGTCAATCGAGCGCGCCGAGCCTCGCAGTTTGCCATCTTTTTCTTCGCAAACAATCACCGGTCTGGCAAACTCCTCCATCAATTTTCCCGCCACCAGCCCGACAATCCCCTGCGGCCAATTTTTTCCCTCAACTAAAATAATTTTGTTTTTATCCAGTTTTCTTTTTGAAACTTTTTCTTTGGCTTCTTTAAGAACCCTCTCCAGTTCATTTTGGCGTCGGCGGTTTACCAAATCTAATTTCCGGGCTAAAACTTCCGCCTCCTGATGATTTTTCGAAACCAATAAATAAAAACTTTCATTGGCATAGTTCATTCTGCCCGGTGCATTCAGCCGCGGTCCGATTTGAAAACCGACTGAATAAGTATCAATCTTTTCCGGTAAGATGGCCGCTCTTTGATAAAGCGCCTTAAGACCGAGGCGTTTGGTTTTTTGAAGAACGATAAGGCCGAATTTGGCAAAAATCCGATTTTCGGAAATCAGGGGGACAACATCGCAAATCGTCGAAATCGCCACCAAATCAAAAGTCCATTTTAAATAATTTAAGGAAACCTTTTTGAGTTTTTGATTGATTGCCTGAATAAATTTAAAGACAACTCCGGTCGCCGCCAATTCCTTAAAAGGATAGGAATCGCCTTTTTGTTTTGGATTTAAAATTATGCCAGCGGGTATATCTTTGGCCATCTCGTGATGATCCAAAATAATTACCTCGAGGCCATTTTTTAAAGCAAAATTCACTTCTTGGATATTGCGGCTACCCAGATCAATGGCGATGAGTAGTTTTACGCCTTCCTTTTTCAAGGTTTCAATCCCCTCCCGATTCAGACCGTAACCATGGTCGCGTCTTGGGATATATATTTTTACTTCAAGACCGATTTTTGTTAAAAATTCGAAAAGGAGAGCGGCTCCCGGGATTCCATCGGCGTCATAATCGCTGAAAATGCCGATGGTTTCTTTATCAATGTAAGCTCTTGAAACTTTCTCAACCGCCTCTTTCATCCCCTTCATTAAAAATGGCTCAAAAAGTTTTTCAAAACTGGGATTCAAAAATGAGTCCCAGTCATTTCTGGAGATTTTCCGATTCAAAAGAATCTGCTCGATGATATTATCCGATTTCTTGGAAAGTATCTGCCAATGCTTATTCATTTAAAATAGACCCTGCCCTCCACCCGCAAATCGATGTATTCCTTGGCCTCATTTTGATGAGTTCCCAAAAATCTTTGGAGAGCATCAAGCTGGGCAGCAGCTTTCCCGGTCGTATCAAAAATTGCTCTCCAACCCTGTTCGGTAAGAGCATCAACCTGAAAAATGGTTTCGTTGACTTCAAAGCGGATAATCTTGACACCGGTTTTTTCCCGAAAAGAATTATTCAAGTCGGCAATAAAGTTTAAAAAGTTTTCCGAAACGACATTTTCGCCGATTTTTACCTTGAGATTTTTATTGTCCAAAACCTTGGGTAAATCCCCGGGTCCGGAAACTTCCTGAAAAACCCTGCCAAAATTATCTACCAAAAAAAAAGTGCCGTTGGTCTGCCAAACAATTTTCGCCTCGTGCGTTTGAAGATTAATCTTCAGTGTATCAGGCAGTCCCCGGCTTACTCTGATGGCGGAAACTTCTGCAAAATTGCCGGCGATTTTCTCGGCTCTTTTTGATGAAAAAAGGAGAAGATTCTCGCCTTTGAGCTTGTTAAAGTCCTCAACAATCGGCGGGCTGGCCGTGCCCAAAACAATAATGTTTTTAATTTGAAAAAAAGGCGAATAAAAAAGGAGGTAAACTAAAGCGGCAAAAAAAATTGCTAAGCCAAAAAAGAAAAAAACAAATTTAGGAATTTTTTTTCGTTGGACGGGCGAGAGATAAACATCCGACGGATTGTAAACTTTTGGATTTCTAAATTGCAAACACCCTCCTCATCCGCTTAGCCTAACATGGAAGCAAATCGTTCTACCATTGACCGACATATTCGATTTCTTCTTTTAAGACGACACTAAATTTCTCCTCGACTTTCTCCCGCATTTCTTCAATCAGCGTGCGAATTTCCGATGCTTTGGCGCCATTTTTATTTAAAATAAAATTGGCATGAAGGTTAGAAACTTCAGCGGCGCCGTTTTTTAATTTTTTTGCCCCTGCCTGTTCCAGCATAAAGCCAGCGGTTCTTTCTTTGGGAAATTCGGGCATATTTCGAGTACCGCTGCCGGAGACATTTTCGACCTGCTTCGGCAGAGGATTACGAAAGATCGACCCGCAAGAAAAACCGAACGGCTGGGTTTTTTGACGATTTTCCTTGATGGCGTTTAATCGCCGAATTATTTCTTCTTTTTGGCTCTGGGAAAACTGAAGACGGGCGGTTAAAATTACCGGTTTAATCCGCGACTTCAAACGCTTTAGTTTTGAATCACGATAGCTAAATTCCATCCACGAACCGTTATATTGATTGACTTTTAAAAGACCGGTTTGAGGGTCCCTTTCAAGGAGAGTAATTCCTTTGACATAATCACCGATTGAACTACCCCACGCTCCGGCATTGCCATAAATTGCCCCCCCAACCGTCCCGGGAACCCCGAAAAGAAATTCTAAACCCGCCAAATCAATTGAGGCAAGCGTCATAATTAACGATGAGCAAATTACGCCCGAATCAACAATCGTCTGACTTTTTTCTTTCATAATCGCGATTTGAGAAGTTCTGTTTTTAATCACCAGTCCGGGAAAGCCATAGTCGGAAAACAAAATATTCGAACCGTTGCCTAAAATAAAATAAGGGACGTCAAGCTCAACCGCTGTCCGAACGGCCTTAATTAAATCGTCGACGGTCTTGGCAATATAAAAATAATCCGCTACCCCGCCGACGCGCAATGTCGTCAAATCGCGCATTACCACATGTTCTTGAATTTGAGGTAAGACGTCCTTAATCCTCTTTGTTTTCATTCTTTAATTGCTCCCAAATCTGACTTCCTAATTTGTAGATATCGCCGGCGCCTATGCTAATAATGACCGTCTTCTCTGAAAGATTATCGCCTACCTCCTGAATAATCTTTGGCCATGAACCGATAAATTTGACCTGCTTTTGATTTTTGCGAATCGCTAAAGCCAAATCCTCGCCGGAAATCGAAGGATCGCTTTCCCGGGCTGAAGCGTAAATATCGGTAATAATTACCTTGTCGGCCAGTTTAAATGCTTTAGCAAAATCATCAAAAAGTTCTTTGGTTCGAGAATATGTATGGGGTTGAAATATCGCCCAAATTTTTGCTTCGGGAAATTTTTGACGGGCCGCCTCCAAAGTCAGGGCGATTGAGCGCGGATGATGAGCATAGTCATCCAAAACCGTAAGTAATTGAGTTTTCCCCAGGATTTCAAAACGTCTGGTTACCCCGGAAAAATGTGGCAAATTTTTCTTAAGAAGCTCAAAGTTGATACCTAATTTTTGAGCAGTAATTATCGCGGCAGTGGCATTTAAAGCATTTGCCCGTCCGGCAATTTTTAGTTTAAAAGGGCCCAAAATTTTCGATGAGTTTACAAGGCTAAATTGCGTATGTTCCGGAGATTCACTAAAATCAATAATCTGCCATCCGGCCCCCGGGTGAAATCCGTAAGTTTCAAAATTCCTGTCCGCCAAAGAACGCAAAAGTTTTTTGGCCTTGGGATAATCATTGCATAGAACGATAAACCCGTTTCTGGGCAAACGACAAGCAAATTTATAAAAGGCCTCATAGACCTTTTCCTCGCTTAAAAACATGTCCGGATGGTCCATCTCAATACTGGTGATAATTTCAATTTGGGGGGAAAGATCGAAAAACTTCGGGGTATTTTCTTCAACGCTTTTACGATATTCATCGGCTTCCAAAACGAAATAGTCGCCCCGGCCAAAATGGCCGGGAGAAGCAAGCGAGGGAATCCGTCCCGAGCCAATAATATAACTTGGATCAAGGTTGGCTTTTAAAAGCAGGAAACTTATGAGGGCCGCTGTCGTCGTCTTGCCGTGGATTCCGGAGACGGCAATTGTCTGTGAGCCGCTCGCCATCATTGCTAAAACTTCCGAATATGGTTTGATTTCGAGTTTTCTTTTACGGGCCTCTTTGATTTCCGGATTGTCTTTGCCGTAAGCAGCGGAAAAAACCACCAAATCGGGCCGGTGACGGAGATTTTCCGAATTAAAATTAGTCACCTCAATACCCGCATCTTTTAAAACCTCATCGGTGACAAAGGTTTCTTCCGTATCGGAACCAGCTATTTGATAACCTTTTTCCTTGGCAAAAATCGCCAAAGCCGCCATGCCCACACCTTTAATGCCAATAAAATGAATCGTTTTCATAGATTTGAATTCTCGAAGTTATTCTAACTAAATTCTCAATGAAATTAAAGTTCTCATCTCCGTGCCTCTTCTCGCCACTCCATTCTCTATTCTCTTAATCATATCCAACCCTTAAACCAAATACGCCAGTAAAAATGCGATGACTCCAGGGGTAGACCCAGCCAAATCGGCAGGAAGAAAATAAATAGGATGACTAAAACACCCAGATAAAATCCGAGGAAATATTTTCCGCCGTGTATCTTTGAGAGTTTCTCCAGCCAAAAAGCCGTGCCTAAACTTAAAAATAAAAAGGAAGGCATCGCATGATAAAAAAATAAAACTCGTTTTACCGGTGCCCAAATAAGCAGAAAAATCAGAAATCCCCCTAAAATAATCAGATTATCTTTGTGCCCCTTTGAAATTCCCCAGATAAGCAGGGGAATGATCGCCAGCGACGACCACCACGCCAAAGGGTTACCGATGCCGTCAACGCCGATAAATTTTCCGTCAATGTCTTTGAAGTAGAGCCAGATTGGCCGCAAGAGCAAAAACCAGCCCCACCATTTGGAACCGTATGGATGACTGTCGTTGAGGGTAAAATTATAATTAAAACTCTGATTATGCCACTCTAAAACCTTGGCAAAAAAATCATTGCCATGGAAATTAAAAAGGAAAAAAGAAAGATAGATAACCGCCGGAAGAATAATCAAAAAAACTAAATAATATCCGAGGTTTTTGAGCAGGGGAATTTTGCGAACGATGATGATTAGGATAAAAATTAATAATATCAGCGCCCCGATATATTTGACCGAAGCGGCCAAGGCCATGGAAACGCCGGCGGAAATTAGCCAGGGGATTTCTTGAGTCCGAGCAAATCTTAAGAAAAAATAGAAAGCCAGCAGGATGAAAAAGGATAAAAAGATGTCAATTAGACCGGTGCGCGAATAAACCAAAAGCATACCGTCCAAAGCCAAAATTAGCGACACCAGTAGCCCCATCCTTTTAGATGAGATTTCTTTGCCGATGAGATATCCAACCAAAATTAGCAGAGTACCGAAAATCGCCGGCATTATGCGCCAGGTAAACGAAGTATCTCCGAAAAGTTTTAGGGCCAAAGCAATAATCAGTTTGCCGAGCGGCGGGTGGATGTCAAAAAATTCCGTTTTCGAAAGATAATTTTGGGCGAATTGGACAAAATAAACCTCGTCGAAAATCTTCTCGCCGATTTTACCTAACTGCCAGATTCTAAGAAAGAAGCTAACACTGATGATAAAAGCAAGCGTCAGCTCTATCCAATATTTTTGCCAAAAAACTTTTAATCTCACTTCGCACCTCACGACTGAACAAACCGATTAAAGTATATCAGAATACAAAGGTTTAGACCAGATAAAAAAGCCGCCTTGAGATTATCGCTGGCGGCGTCGGAAATCCAAATGGACGGATATCTAATAATCGCCCAGAGGCCATCGCGGTTGTTGGGATTCAAGGATCTCTCTTTCCCTTATTATGGCGAGCCTGACTATTTCCTCCGTCTTCTCGAGACCTTCCCCAAGCATCCATTCTCTTCCGCGCTCGGCCATCTTCTTTACTTCTTCATCAACCACCCGAACGATGGCAGTTCTTCGGCTCTTTTTAGCCATCTTTCTCCACCTCCCCAGGAAGAACACTCCTCCGGCAATACCTGTTGTTTAGCTGTCTTGCCTGGCGGACCAACAATGTTTTCATCTCATCCCGGGTTGCCCGTTTTCCTCCGCCAGAACAGTGACTCCGATGTATCCCCCGCGACCAGCCATCTTTGTGCTTTTTGCGACTGCGCCCCAAGCTTCTCACCTCCGTGGCCGGAATGTATATCCAAACGAGTACTCCCGCATTTAATTTTCTCAAATTAGCCCCAAAAGTCAACAAAAATTTTATACCTGTAGATTATCGCTAAAATCACGCTCCAGCGTAAAAGTTCATATATTTTGCCATTCTGGTCATTTCTTAACGGTTTCGAAAATCACACTGACAATTTCTTCGCTGGCTTGCTTTTGAGAAAAAGCGCGGGCGTGATGGCCAAGCAACTTTCTCATCTCCTCATCGGCCAAAAGATTATCAATAATTGATTTAAGCGATGTCGCGGTTAAGTTTTCTTCGGAGACAACAACTGCGGCATTTGATTTTTGAAAAACTTGGGCATTGGCTTCTTGATGCTCACCGGCGGCGCTTGCCAGAGGAATAATAATGGATGCTTTGCCGGTCGAGGCGATTTCCATCAAAGTGCCCGCGCCAGCCCGGCTGATAACCAAATCAGCGTCCCGCATAAATTTGGGCACTTGCAAGGAAAAATCAAATAAATGATAAAAGGGATTTTGAAAAGATGAAAGTTTTTGAAAGTCCCGCGGCCCGGATAAATGCCAAATTTCGTAGCGTTCAACCAACTCCGGAAGAATCTCAAGAATCAAATCGTTTATTTTTGAAGAACCTTGTGACCCGCCGGTAATCAGAATTTTTGATCGCTCACCGGACTTAATAGGCGTTTCTAAAAAATCCGGGTGAACGGGGATCCCGGTATAAATTAATTTTCCCACCGGTAAATCCGAGGAGTAATTTTCTAAAGGAAATCCCAAACAAATCTTCTGGGCATATTTTAACGCCCAAAGATTAGCCCGTCCCATCACCACATCCGATTCGTGAATAACCAAAGGGATTTTGAAAAACTTAAGCCAAAAAATTATCGGCACTGTTACATAGCCGCCCTTGGCAAAAATCACCTTGGGCCGAAAAAATAAAATGATAAAAAGGGCCTGAATAATTCCTATAAATATTTTGGAAATATCCCAAAAATTGGCCCAGCTGAAATAGGCCCGGCGTTTGCCGGCAAGGATTGCCAAAAAGGGAATGCCATATTCTTTGGCCAGCCTTTTTTCAATCCCCTGTCTTGAACCGACGTAAAGCATCCGCACGCGCTTGTTTTTTTTAAGCGACTTTGCCACCAAAATCACCGGCCAGGCATGCCCGGCCGTCCCCCCGCCGGTGAGCAAGATTTTCAATTTATGTCCGGACATTTTGACTCGAATGTTTGGAAATATTTAATAAAATTCCCACGGCAATTAAAGTGACAATTAGCGATGAGCCGCCAAAGGAAATAAAAGGCAACGGCACGCCGGTCAAAGGAATTAAACCAAGCATGGCGGCAATATTCAAAAATGCCTGGAGAATAATCCAGCTTGTAATTCCCGTGGCTAAAAGTTTGGCAAACCGATCCGGCGCGTGGCGAACAATGCTAAAACCCCTGACCGCCAGAAAAACAAAGACGGCGATGACTAAAAAGGACCGAATAAAACCCAACTCTTCGGCAATAATCGCAAAAATCGAATCGGAATAAGCTTGAGGAAGGTATAAATATTTCTGTTTACTCTGGCCAAATCCCAAACCCCAGAGACCGCCCGAGCCGATGGCGATGAGGGCCTGATTAATATGATAGGCGGCGCCCAAGGTTTCGTTTTGAGGATTTAAGAAAACCAAAAAGCGCTGGAGTCGGTAGGGGGCAATCTTAATGAGGAAGCCCAGCAATAGAAAAAGGCCAAGGGCTCCTAACCCCAAATGAATTCCCCGCGCTCCGGCGACAAAAAAAACGATAACAGCGGTGGCCAAAATTACCGACAAAGTTCCCAAATCCGGCTGGCTCATAATCAAAAAAGCCAGGATGGCGATTAAGACGGCAAAGGGCACAAACCCGGCAGAAAAATGCCTCACCTCTTCACCCTTTTTTTCCAGCCAAGACGCAAGATAGATTATAAAGCTAAGCTTGACGATTTCCGACGGCTGGAAAATTAAGCCGCCAATTCCCAACCACCGGTGAGCACCCCCGAATTCTCTACCGATACCAGGAATAAAAACCGCCAAAAGAAGAAGGAGGGTTATCAGAAACATCCCCAAGGAAATCTTTTTCAAATATCGATAATCAATAAAATAAGCCGCCACCATTAAGGCTATCCCAATAGATAGCGATATCAATTGATGAAAGGCATAATAATAATTTGTGCCAAAACGCTCCTGTGAAGAAACGATTGAGCCAGAGGAAATCATCACAATCCCAAAAAGAGCAAGGAGGATAACCATAAAAGCAAATATTAGATCAGGTTTTTGAAATTTTTGTTTCATTATTTAAAACTTTTTCCTTAAAACGCCTGCCTCTTTCTTGATAATTTTTAAACCGGTCAAAAGAAGCGGAAGCGGGTGAGAGCAAAATAACATCTCCCCTTGAGGCCAAAGAGATGGCTTTGTCGACCGCTTCCTCGATTGATAAAATTTCCGAAATTTTGATAATTTTGGGATTATTAATTTCGGTAAAAATTCTTGCCGCCGTTCTCCCGATGCTTAAAACCGCTTTGACCGAACTGTGGGAAATGACCTCGCCCAACTTTCGATAGTTCGCCCCTTTCTCCGAACCGCCCAAAAGTAAGATAATCGGCTCGGAAAAGGATTTGACCGCGGCAATCGTCGTGTCGGGAGTCGTAGAATATGAATCATTGTAGAAGCCGATGTCCTGATAGGTTCCAAGAAATTCAAGACGATGTTCTAAACCCTTAAAAGTTTTGACAACTTTTTGGATGGAAGAAACATCGGCGCCGGCTAAATGCGAGGCAACAACTGCCGCGGCAATATTTTCAAAGTTATGTTCACCCCGAAGTTGAACTTCGGATGTTTTAGCAATAGGAATATCTTCGTTATTGGTTCTCAAAATAAAAAGCTGGTGATTTTTAATCCATGTTCCTTCATCGACTGATTTTCGTCGGGAAAACCACAAAACTTTTGCCGGGGTTAAGCTCCCAAACTCAAAACTTGTCAAATAATCGGCATTGATGACCGCAAAGTCGTCTTTCGATTGGAAGCGGACAATGTTTTGTTTGGCTTCGATATATTCTTTTTCGTCTTGATGATAATCCAAATGGTCAATTTTGATATCTAATATTACCGCGATATGGGGAGATTTATCTAAATCTTGCAATTGAAAACTTGAAAGTTCAAGGATAACAATATCTTCTTTTTTTAATTCGTCCAAGAATCCAATCGGCGGATTACCAATGTTGCCGCCGAGATAAATTTGCCCTTTGAGATTTGAGATTTGAGATTGGCACTTTAATATTTCATATATTAGAGTGCTTGTTGTCCCTTTACCTTTGGTTCCCGTGACGCCAATAATTTGGCAAGGACATAAGTCAAAAAACAGCTTCATCTGCGAGGAAATCACAACCCCTTTAGCTTCTTGGATTTTTGGATTAAGATAAGGCAACCCAGGCGTTCGAAAAACAATCTCAAAATCGGACAAATTATCCAGATAACCCGGGCCAAGTCGATATGAAGCTGAAATTTTCTCATCTCTCTCGAGGTCATTATTTTGATCGCAAATAGTGACCTCGGCGCCGTGTTTTAACAACAACTTCGCTACTGCTTGATTCTCAACTCCCCATCCCAAAATCCCGATTTTTTGGCTTAATAAATTTTTTAATTTTACATTGTCATTTTGCATTGTGCATTTTAATTTTTGATTTATTACCTCATCCCTATCACCCCTGCCGAGGCCGGCGTTCCTTCTCCCTCTTTGCGAAAGCTACCAAAGTTCCCGTGATCGCAGGCCGGACAAATGGAGACGATTTCAAGATTTTCCTCTAAAATACCCATCTTTTTAAAATCTTTGGCAGCGGCCTTTTTCAGATCAACATAACCATGATTATTTCTAACAAAAGTCGCCGTAGGATAATTATCTAAAAAATTATCAAGAACTTCATTTTGAACGACAAAATGTTTCTGACAGATTCCCGGACCGATACCGATAACTAAATGTTCTGGCATAGCTCCGCAAGTCTTAAACTTTTCGATTGCCCTGGGAATAATTTGACTGATGATTCCCCGCCAGCCGGCATGCAAAATACCAACTAATTTTACTACCGGTTCGTAAATCAAGATTGGCAGACAATCCGCCACCGTGACCATTAAAAAGACATCTTGTTGGAAAGTTAAAAGTCCATCGGTGGCACTAATAGCGCTACTCTTGGATAATGCTCCCCTGCCTTTATCATCTCTGCTTACTTCCTGAATCTTGGTGCCGTGGGTAACTCCCGCCACGACTACCTCATGGATATCTATCCCCAAATCGCCCAAAAAATGCTCCCGATTCTTGGTAACCATGCTGTCATCAATTGTCCCAAAACGCATGTCCCCATATTGACGCTGGGAAACTCCTTGAATGATTTCATCGAACTTTGAAAAAATAGAGAATTTAAAGAACTTCTCCATAAATTTATTGTATCAGAAAAGTGCCCTCTATTAAAGAGAGCATAAGTTCGATATTGACCGCTTTTAACTCTTTTTTAAATAAATTTCTTCGGGACCAACCCAAAAAACCATCCCTCACCTGGCAGGTGAGGGATAAATGGTCAGGAAACTTATATCCCCCGTCCGATTAAAGCAATCATCATGCCGATAACCGCCATCACCGCGGAAATTACCCAAAAACGCATCACCACTTTGGGTTCGGGCCAGCCGAGAGCCTCGAGATGATGATGAATGGGGGCTGATAAAAAGACCTTTTTATGAAAAAATTTCCGAGAAATTATTTGAATAATCACCGACATTGCTTCGACAACAAAAATAAAGCCGATAATCGGCAAGACTGCCACCGAATTAGTAAGAAAGGCAATTACACCTAAAGTTGCTCCCAAAGCCATTGAGCCGGTATCACCCATGAAAAATCTTGCCGGATAAATATTAAACCACAAAAAGGCCAACAAAGCTCCCATAATTGTCCCGCAAAAGGCGGCTAAGGCGACTTTGCCTTCAACCAAGGCAATAAAGCCAAAAGCCCCATAAGACATAACCAGAGTCCCTCCGGCCAAACCGTCAAGACCATCGGTTTCATTGACAGCAAAGGCCAGCCCGACAATCACCAGGATAAACAAGGGAATGTACCAAAGACCCAAAGACAAATCCCCAAAACCCGGGATGTGAAAAATGTCCCAGCCCAACTTAAAATAAAACCACCAGGCGCCGACGGCGGCAATCATAAGATAAATTAAAAGCTTAAAACGGAAACGAAGTCCGCCACCCCTCACCCCGACACCGCGAATGTTAAAAATATCATCAACCGCCCCGATAATTCCGGAGGAGACCAAGGCGAATAAAGGCAGCCAGGTGCCGGCGCGGGAGAGATTAAATAAAAGAGTGATAACTGCCGTTGTCACCCAAACCAAAAGACCGCCCATTGTCGGCGTGTTTTCTTTACCCTTGTGAAGATGATAGAAAATCGGCGCTTTTTTTTCGTCAAAGCCGGTTTTTCGAATCCGTTTGCCGAACCGGTTACGATACAAAAAATCTGTAAACAAAGGCGTCCAGATAATGGCAATAATAAAAGAGAGGGCTGTCAGCCAAAAGATTTTTGCCAAATTGGGTAAATAAATTTGAATCTGTTCCAAAATTACTCCGAAACTCTCAAGAGGTCGACGATTTTTTCCAAACCGATTGCTCGTGAGGCCTTAATTAAGATTATATCACCGGGCAGAATTTTACTCAAAAGATATTCTCCGGCTTCTTCTGAATGATTAAAATGCTTTTTTGCCTGATAACCCTTGGCTAAATCCCCCACGCTGAAAACTTCATCGGCAATTTCCCGGGCATATTCGCCGATGAGCCGATGGGCCTCCTCGGAAATTTTGCCGATTTCCAGCATATCTCCCAAAACGGCAATTTTTCGGGCATTAGCCGGCGGTCTTGGCAGGGTCTTTAAGGTATCGAGGGCCGTCCGCATCGAGAGGGGATTGGCGTTATAGGAATCGTCGAGAATAATAGATTTGTTTCTACCTTCGACGACCTCCATCCGGCGTTTTCCTGTCCGGAAATTGGCAAGACCCTTGACCATCGCCTCTTGATCCAAACCCAGAATCTCGGCCACGGCCACCGCCGCTAAAGCTGAAGAAACATTGGCTGACCTCCCCAATGTCGGCGTTGAAACTCGAAACTTTGTCTTTGAATTAATCACGACCTGGAAATTTGTCAGAGCTCGGAAATCTTCAATCTCGGTGGTGATATTTCTGGCCTCAACATCGGCTTCACTCTGTAAAGCATAGGTCTTTTGCTGCCACTGGCCGTTACCAGAGATTGCTTTAATTTTTTCGTCATCAAGATTTAAAACCGCAAATCCGGGCGCTTTCAGCGCCTGTAACAGGCTTGTTTTTTCTAAAACGATTTTTTCGATTGAACCGAAAGCTTCAAGATGGGCCGGGCCGATGCTTGTTAAAACGGCGATGTCTGGTCTCGCAAAACTTACAAGATATTTAATGTCGCCGGGTTTATCGGCGGCCATTTCCAAGACAAGAATTTGATATTTTTTGCCAAAGAGGGCTCTCAACTTGGCGGTCAAAATTATCCCCAGCCACTGCCAAAATTTCTCTGGCGATTTTTTGTAACCCAAAATTGCCAGCGGCACGCCAGTCTCATTGTTTAAATTTCCCTCGGATTTTCTGACATTTTTGCCAAACTTAATTTTCAGGACTTCAAAAATCGCCTCTTTAGTTGAGGTTTTGCCGACCGAGCCGGTGACGGCAACAATCTTCGGCTTGGCTCTTTTTAAATAAATTTTTGCGAAAAAACGGAGATAGGATTGCAAGATCTTACTCATAATTTACAATTTTACCATTTTTATTGACTTTTGGAAAGATCAAGAGTATCTTTAAAACATTCCAAGGGGGAGGTACCTTTCGTGAAAATTCTGCTTTATCCGTTCCCGAAAGATATGTACGGCGGCGAGCGCTCGGCTGAACATACCTCACGGATGGTTACAACAGTCGAGGTTTGGCGAGGATTGTATCGTCATCATGAAGTCAAGGTACTTTGTACTTCGGGACTTCATAACAAAGACGGTCTTTCCCTCGCTCAAGATATGGCCAATCAGCTCACCGAGATTGAACCAGAGATTGCGTCTTATCTCGTCATTGGTGAAGATAAATCCACTCATACCGGTCAGGCAATCTCCTATTTCAAGACGGCGTTCTGTGAGCTTCATCCTTTGCCAGAAAAGATAGTCATCATCTCCAACTTCTGGCATCTTCTGCGGATTGGAAGCTTCTTGAAACATTACAAGCTCGGCATTCCGATCGAGAAGGTCTTTTCCCCACCAGTCAGACCCCTCGACCGTTGGCTGATTCGAACCCTCCAAGAGGTTCTTCTCTATCTCGACAGCATATCCCTAGACCGCTTCGGCCATCGCTTTGATTGGCTCGCCGAAAAACGCCGAGCCGATGCCCGTCTCAAACCCTAACCAAACGACAGCTCCATCATCCGATGGGGCTTTTTTTATATCAAAATGCTAATTTGTCGGCGCCACATTCATATAATTTAATAGCCATTTGGCCATTTTGCCAAAAGTCGGGGCAGCCGATTCTTCGGCCCATTTTACATTCTTGGGCTCGTCGAGACGCACAAGGATGACAAACCTGGGGTCTTTGGCCGGGGCAAATCCGGCGAACGAGCCAATATGCCGATCTGTGTAATAGCCGCCGCCCGGTTTGGGAATTTGGGCGGTGCCGGTTTTGCCGGCGACTTGAAAACCTTCCACCGCCGCTTTTTTGCCGTGGCCGTTAACGACGACGGAAATCAGCATTTCCTTTATTTTGTCCGCAGTCGCCTGGCTAATGATTTGTTTCAACTCTTGGGGTTGACTTAAGTCCCGACGGCCTCCGGGACCCTGAACTTCAGCCACAATATAGGGCTTCATTAGCTTTCCGCCGTTGGCAAGAGCCGAATAAGCCGCCATCAGCTGAACCGGGGTCATCGAGATTCCTTGACCAAAGGCAATCGTCGCCCGTTGAGTGTTAGACCAATTTTTTAGCTCTAAAACTGAACCGGTGGCTTCGGTGTCAAGTTCAATCGTTGTTTTCCGGCCGAAACCAAAATCTTTGACATATTGATGCTCAAGCTCCTTGCCCAATAGTTCGCTTACCCAAACCATGGCGACATTGTCGGAATTTTCCAAGACTTGAGTCATTGTCTCCTGACCATAGGCCTCATCGGTCGAGGTATGAATCTCGTAGCTGTCGACCATGACTTTATTGGGAAAATTGCCTTCGGTTTCGGGAGTAACCTTGCCTTCATTAATCGCCGCCGCCATTATCAAGGGTTTGAATACCGAACCGGGCTCCCAGGCAGAAGTGATGCCCAAATTATTAAAGACGTCCTGATTTTCTTTTGGGACTTCGTTAAATTTATTCGGATCGAAAGCGGGGGTCCCGGCCATTGCCAGCATCGCCCCTGTTTTGGGCTCCATCACCCCAATAAACCCCGAATCGGCTTTAAAGTCCTTGATGGCATCTTTTAAAATTTCTTCGGCCTTAAATTGAATATTGTGGTCTAAAGTTAAAATATAATCCGTGCCATTTTTGGGTTCGACTTTTTCGTCAATATTAAAAAAACGTCCCCGAATATCTTTCTCCGCGGAAATTGCTCCTTCAAAACCGCGCAGCTCCCCGTCAAAATAACCTTCAATCCCATATTGTCCCTGACCGTTAAGATTAACAAATCCTAAAATCTGGGAAGCCAACTCGCCTTCCGGATAAAACCTTCGCCATTCCGGCAGAACAATCACGCCATTAATTTTTAAGGCGGCGATTTTATCGCCCTCTTCCTCGGAAAGATGGTGTTTTAATGGCGGGAGATAGTTTTTGTTATTATTAATCTCTTCAAAAATTTCGCTCTTTTTGAGGTCCAAAATCGGGGATAATTTCTCCGCCGCCTCGTCAGGATTTTTAATGTTTCGGGGCACGGCTAAAACTTGATAAAACTGCCGGTTGGTCGCCAGAGGAAACATATCCGAGGTATAAATTTTGCCTCTTTGAGCAGGGATATCTTTCTTGATAATATACTGGCCTTCGGCTGCTGCCAGATATCCGGCATGTTCAAGAATCTGTTTTTGGAATAAACGAAAGGTAATTGCCGAAGCAGCAAGAATTAAGAGTACAATAAGAAAATTTAGTCTTTTGGGAAAATTTGAATTTTCCATAAGTTTGGCTACTGGACCGGTTCAAGATTCATCAAACCGACTCCATTCTTAATTTCATTCAAAGATTTTAAGCGGGCCGATTCCACTTCGAGCTGTTTGACATCAGTTTGGATTTTGGCTTTCTGGTCCTCAAGCTCCATAATTTTGAACTTAAAAGTTGAACTTTGGGCGCTTTGAGCAAGATAAAAAAGCGCAGCCACCGTCAGCAAAGCGAGGGTAATAAATTTCAAAGAGACCGGCCCTATTTGAAATTCTCGTTTCAGGGTGCGTTTTCTAAAACCCGGTTCCCAAATGTTGGTTCGAGTAAGAAGCATAAACCTCCTTAACGAATTGTTGAATTTGCAAATTATGAATTATGAATTACATTCTGCATTCTTAATTGAATAATTTTTAATTTTTGTTGCTGCCCTCAATTTCCCTGAACGGGCTGACGGATTTTTTTGAACTTCTTTTGCTGATGCCATGACTGGTTTCGGGGTTAAAACCTTCAAACTTTCCGTCGTCCGGAAAAAATTTTTAACGATTC
>DATEAX010000052.1:0-12779 GCA_035288145.1 Patescibacteria group bacterium
CAGCTCCAGGTTGAGATTTGGTATTTTCAGCATCCAATCTTCGAAGTTGGATTGAATCGTGTTACCGCAAGCACAAACCTCTGGCATTGTCTTTGCCTCCTTGGGTGATGGTTCTAATTTTAGATATTATACCTTTTGCTCTTTTTGTCAAGTTACACCCGGCTGATTGAGGTATTTGCCCATTTCTTGAATAATATGTTAAACTAAGTATGTTATGAAAATATCCAATATCCAAGTCAAGGACAAAATCGGTCAAAAAGTCAGCTTGGCCGGCTGGATACAGACCAGGCGCGACCACGGGCAAATCATTTTTATTGATTTGCGGGACCGCTCCGGGCTTCTTCAAGTGGTTTTTAGCCCGGATAAAAAGGAGGTCTATAAGATTGCGGAAACCCTGCGGTCGGAGTGGGTGGTCGCCATTTTCGGCGTAGTCAAAAATAGACCTAAAGGAATGGAAAACCCTAAAATCGCTACCGGCGAAGTCGAAATTGAAGCCGAGAATTTGATTGTTTTGGCAAGAGCGAAAGACCTGCCTTTTGAAGTTTCGGCTGACACCAAAAATATTGCCGAGGATTTGCGTATGGAATACCGCTATCTCGACTTAAGAAGCCAGCGGATGCTCGATAACCTAATCTTAAGACACAAAACAATTCAATTTATCAGAACTTTTCTTTATGAGAAAGATTTTCTGGAAATCGAAACCCCGGTTTTAACCAAAAGCACCCCGGAAGGCGCGCGCGATTATCTTGTGCCCTCCCGTCTTCATCCGGGCAGTTTTTACGCTTTACCTCAATCGCCCCAGCAGCTCAAACAGCTTTTGATGGTTGCCGGTGTTGAAAGATATTTTCAAATTGTCAAATGTTTCCGAGACGAGGATTCCCGTGGCGATCGCCAGCCAGAATTTACACAGCTCGATCTGGAAATGAGCTTTGTTGAACAAGATGATATTTTGGCACTAATCGAAGAGATGTATCTCAAGCTGGTCAAGGAAATATGCCCTAAAAAAAGGATTGCTAAAATACCTTTCCCGAGAATTTCATACGCGGATTCAATTGAAAAATACCGGACGGACCGGCCGGATTTAAGAAAAAATAAAGACGATAAAGACGAACTGGCTTTTTGTTGGATTATTGATTGGCCGATGTTTGAATATAATAAGCAAGAAAAGCGATGGGATCCCCATCATCATATTTTTACTTCACCCAAAAAAGAGGATCTTAAGCTTCTTGAAACCGATCCGGCCAAAGTCCGCTCCTGGCAGCATGATTTAGTCCTAAACGGCAATGAAATCGGCGGCGGAAGTATTAGAATAACCGAACCTAACATTCAAGAAAAAGTTTTGGAGCTGGTCGGCATGAGCAAAGACGAGATTAAAAACAGATTTGGACATCTTTTGAAGGCATTTGAATTCGGCGTCCCGCCTCACGGGGGGATTGCCCCGGGCATTGACCGTTTGGTGATGCTCTTAGCAGGCGAGGAAAATATCCGCGAAGTGATTGCCTTCCCCAAAACCGGCGACGGACGGGATTTGATGATGGGTGCGCCCTCCTCGGTTGATTTGAAACAACTCAATGACCTTAAGTTAAAAATCGATACCAAAAAATGACAAAAACCCTCTGGTTAATTTGTTTAGTTCTGGGATTTGCTTTGGTCGGGCTGATTGTTTTTAATTCAAATCTGCCGGCAAGAATTAAAAGCAAAAAGATTCTTGGAAATAAAAGTAAAATTCCTAGTTTGCCCGCATCGCCGCTCGTAAAACCGCCGCAAATGAAGCCAGAGGCGCCGGAACCGAATATTTTAGCCAAATCAGTAATCCTCATTGACCGCGATAGTTTTAAAATCATTTACCAAAAGAATCCTACCGAACGGGTGCCGATAGCCTCAACGACAAAAATTATGACCGCTTTGGTAATCTTGGAAAATTACCCGGATAAATTAAAGGACGAAGTTCAGATAACCCGAGAGATGATTAATGTTGATGGGTCAGATATCGATCTGCGTCCCGGGGAAAAAATGACAGTCGAGAATCTTTTGAAGGGTCTTTTAATTTACTCCGGCAATGATGCCGCATTTTCATTGGCAAGTTTTTTTGGTGGGAAAGAGGAATTTGTAAAGATTATGAACGAAAAAGCTATTTTTTTAGGACTTAAAAATACCCGTTTTCGAGACCCCGCCGGTCTCGACGACGAGGGTTTCTCGACCGCCAGAGATTTGGCGATTTTAGCCTCTTACGCCTTACGAAATAAGACCTTTGCAGAAATTGCCAGAACACCGAACATCACCCTAACTTCCGCTGATGGCAGATTGATTCATGAATTAAAAAACTCAAACAGAATGCTTAGGAGCGAAGAGGAATTTTATTATCCGTTTGCCATCGGCATAAAGACAGGATTTACGCCGGCGGCCGGCCATTGTTTGGTCTCGGCGGCAAGCAAAGATAATCACGTCCTGATTGCCGTTATCTTAAATACCAATGAGAATACTCTGACGGCTTCTGCCAAAGAAAGCCGTAAACTTCTTGAGTGGGGCTTTGCCAATTTCTCCTGGTGAATTCGTCCTAAATGATTGATATTGCCTTATCAGTTAAATTTTGTTTGTGCTTAACATAACTCGCTTGACGGCCGTCGCATTAGTGTGCTAAATTAAAATACTGGAGTGAAAATGGCATTATTACCGATGTATGAAATCTTTATCCTTTTGGAGGATGAAAAAGAGGTTCCGCTTTACCGATTAAATCGCTGGGGACGCAAGGCCCGCGGCGTTTTGTCAAAACTGAAAAATAATGGCTGGGCGGAAAAAGTCAAGAAGGAAAACGAGATTTTCTACCGCATTACCCAAAAAGGCGAGCAGGAATTCGATAAAATTTTAAAACCTTTGCGGGAGGCAGGCCAATGGGATGGCCGCTGGCGATTGGTTATTTTTGACATTCCCGAATCGAAACGCCACATTCGAGATCAACTCCGACGGTCCTTAGACAAATTAGGCATGGGAATCCTCAAATCCAGCGTTTGGATTTCTCCTCATAATATCAAAAAGGAGATTGAAGAAATTGGTCAACGCCTTCACTTGAAAGACACCTTAAGATATTTTGAAGTCACTCGAAATCCTCACCTTGACAAAACAATCATGGAAAAATCATGGGATCTTCCGGATATCGCCAATCTCTATCAAAAGTTTAACTTTGATGCTAACCGACTGTTCAGAACAATCGATAAAGTTCAAAATCAGCGATATTTAGCCAAAAAATTGATCTTTGAATATGCTAAGATTCTAAAAAAAGATCCCCAATTGCCGAGGGAATTTCGAGAAAAAGATTTACTTCGCAAAAAAGCTCACGACTACTATTTAAATTTAAGAAGATTTGTTGCCGAGTAAAGATTGGTGATTTTGAAGTTCTGT
This sequence comes from Patescibacteria group bacterium, assembly GCA_035288145.1. Classification (GTDB taxonomy): domain Bacteria; phylum Patescibacteriota; class UBA1384; order UBA12157; family JAENIV01; genus DATEAX01. Next base: position 3,400 of record DATEAX010000052.1, read on the forward strand.
CCAATGTTCAAGAGCGGAAGAGGCGGCAGAACTTTCGGCAATCTGTTTTGAACTGCCTGAACCCTCACCAACCAAACGATTCTCCAGAAAACAGCCGACGGTAAAACTTTTGGCATGATCGGGACCATGTTCGGAAATAACCCGATAAGCCGGAGTCACTCCGTACTGCTCTTGAGCTAATTCTTGAAGATGGCTTTTGGGATCTAAATATAGTTTTCCATCAATAATTTGCTTAAGATGTCCCAGGAGATGTTTTCGGACAAATTCAAAAGACGTCCGGTAACCCTGGTCCAAATAAATTGCCCCAATCAGGGCTTCGAAGGTGTTGGCTAAAATCAACTGACGTGAGCGGCCCTCGGATTTTGCTTCTCCACGCGAGAGAAAAAGGTATTTTTCTATTTCCAATTCATTGGCCACCCGCGAGAGCATCGCACCCTTGACTAAGGCTGAACGGAGATTGGTTAGTTCGCCTTCCGGATTTGGATAAGTGGCATAAAGGTACTCGGTGACCGCTAATTCCAAAACCGCATCACCCAAAAACTCCAAGCGTTCATTGTGATCCAAATCAAAACCGAGATTTTCATTCAAATACGAACGGTGAACAAAAACCTGGCGAAGCAGATTAAGATCCTTGAAATTAATTTTTATTTTCCGGGCAAACTCCTGAATATTATTCTCCGGCATGAGAGGCCTCTTTTTTTTCTTCGGGTACATATCTGGGACTTTGTCGATAGACGGTACCCAAAACCCCGTTAATAAATTTTGAGGAATTTTCGCCGCCGAAGGTTTTTCCCAGTTCAACCGCTTCATTAATTGCCACCTTAGGCGGGATATCCTTATTAAATAGGATTTCGTAAACGGCTATTCTCAAAATTGTCTTGTCAATGCTGGCAATTTGTTCCAGCGGCCATTCGGGCGCGGCCTTGGCGATTTGTTCATCAATCTTTTTTAACTTTTCGATTACTTGTTGGATGGTTTGATCAATGTAGGCCTGGTCAATTTCTTCGTGATAGTTTTCAATATTGCGCTTTTTAACTTCGGTCAAATCCGCCTTTGCCCGGAAATCCCACTCATATAAAGTTTGCATAATTATCACCCGTGAGAGATGGCGATTCACTTTTTCTCCTTGAGCGATTCGGTCAGAGCTTCATCGCGGCGCTTGCGACGGTCGTCTTTAGCTTTGGTTTTTTCTTCAAATTTCAAAATATCTTGACCTTTATAATAACCGCAATTTAGGCAAATCCGATGAGGCAGTGCCGGTGAATGACATTTTGGACAGGATGTTAAAATAAGTTTACGCAAATACAAGTGGCTTCGGCGGCCGCCAGAACGAGTGGAGGTTAAACGTTTTTTTGGTTCAGCCATTCTTTTTCCTCTTCTTTTTGTCTCTGTTTATTCTATCACAAAATTGATTACACGTCCAGTAATAAAGATTACTTTTTTAATTTTTTTGTCTTGAAGATATCTAGAGATTTTCGGCGATTGCTTGGATTTGCTTTCAATTATTTCTTGTGAGGCAGCGTTGTCAAATTCCAAGATTTCTTTGGTTTTGCCATTGATTTGGACGGCAATAATGATGCTTTGATGTTTAATCAAATCCTCGTCATATTCGGGCCATTTCTCCAGAAAAACCGACTTTTTATGACCCTGTTTTTGCCAGAGCTCATCGGCTAAGTGGGGAAAAAAGGGCGAAAGCAGAATAATGATTTTTTGGGCGTAACTTACAGAAATCGTCTTTTTCTTTTTCAAATAATTGAAAAGCTCCATCAAATGGCTTATGGCGGTATTTGGCCGGATTAGCTCAATTTCTTCGGTAACAATTTTGATGGTCTTTTCGATAACGGGATCCTTATCATCATCATTGCCAAATTTCTCTTGAAATACCTGCCAAATCTTTTCTAAAAAACGGTAAATGCCGCTGATTCCGGCGATTTGCCATTCGGCATCTTGGTCTGCCGGCCCGATAAAAAGTTCGTATCCCCGCAGAGAATCAGTACCGTATTTTTTAATCAATTCATCGGGAGAAACGACATTGCCTTTGGATTTGCTCATCTTTGCCCCGTGAAGATATACCATGCCAATGTTAAAGAGTTTTTGAAATGGTTCGTCGTTCGAAGCAAAATCAATAATTTTAAGCTGGTGAATGGCTTTACTAATAAAACGGGCGTAAAGCAAGTGCAAAATCGCATGCTCGATGCCGCCAAAATAAAAATCCACCGGCAGCCAATACCTCACCTTTTCTTTATCGGCATATTCCTGTTTATTCTGCGGATCCGAGTATCTTAAATAGTACCACGCCGAATCAACAAAAGTATCCATGGTGTCGCTCTCACGCTTGGCCTGCTTACCGCACTTCGGACAAGTCGTATTTAAAAATTCTTCAGATGATTTAAGTGGCGAAACGCCCGTCGGTTTAAATTCAACATCTTCCGGCAGTTTGATTGGCAAATCCTTTTCGGGTACCGGCACTTCGCCATGCTCTTCGCAATAAATTATGGGTATTGGTGCTCCCCAATATCGTTGTCTTGAAATCAGCCAGTCACGCAGACGGAAGCTGACGATTTTTCTTGCTAAATTTTCTTTTTGCAGCTCTTTGACAATCTTTTCGCGGCCATCCGATGATTTTAAGCCGGTGAATTTGCCGCTTTCAATTAGAAAGCCATCATCCACGAAAGCTTTATCGAGTATCGGACACTTCGGCTCGGGATAATTGGGACAAATGACCATTTTTATCGGTAAATTGAATTTTTGGGCAAACTCAAAATCACGCTGGTCATGAGCGGGCACGGCCATGCAGACCCCGGTGCCGTAATCCATAACAATATAATCGGAAATCCAGATGGGGATCCTCTCTTTGTTTGCCGGATTAATCACACTGACTCCTTCGATGATAACGCCGGTCTTTTCTTTATCAATTTCCGCCCCATCGATTTTTTTTGCTTTACCGATATAATCATCTATTTCTTTGGAATTTGAGCTTTGAACTTTGAGCTTTTCAACAATCGGATGCCCAGGCGATATTACGATATACGTTGCCCCGAACAAGGTATCAGCTCTGGTCGTAAAAACCTCTATTGGGAATTGGGAATTGGGAATTGGGAATTTTATCAATGTTCCTTCGGATTTACCAATCCAATTTCTTTGGAGTGTTTTAGTCCGTTCCGGCCAATCCAAACCAGCCAAATCATTTAATAAATCTTCGGCAAATTCAGTGATTTTAAAAAACCATTGAGTGAGTTCTTTTTTGACGACCGTCGAGTTGCATCGTTCGCACAAACCACCAATGACTTGCTCGTTAGCCAGTACCGTCTGGCAAGAAGGACACCAGTTAACCGGGGCTTTTTTTCGATAAGCCAATCCCGCTTGATAAAGTTTTAAGAACAGCCATTGAGTCCAATGGTAGTAAGATGGGTCAGAGGTGTTTATCTCGCGAGACCAATCAATCATCGCTCCAATTTGTCTTATCTGTTTACGGAAAACTTCGATTGCCCGGTTAATAAAAACTTTTGGATGAGATTTGTTTTTGATGGCGGCATTTTCCGCCGGCAGGCCAAAAGCGTCCCAGCCCATGGGATGAAGAACATTTTTACCCTTGAGCATTTGGTACCGGCTGATGACGTCGGAGAGAACATATCCCCGCCAATGACCGACATGCAAACCCTCGCCTGAAGGATAGGGAAACATATCAAGGCAGTAAAACTTCGGCCGCTCGGAAAAATCCTCGGCTTTGTAAAGGTTTTCCCTCTCCCAGATTTGTTGCCATTTCTTTTCAATCGATAACGGTTCGTATTTTTTTAGTTTACCCTCCGTAGCTTTAGCAGAGGAGGGCCATTTCTTCTCAATTTTTTTGGGATAGTATTTTTCCATAATATAATATTATAATAATAATTTGGTGGACCGAGCGGGATTTGAACCCGCGACCTCCTCCATGCCATGGAGGCATTCTACCACTGAACTATCGGCCCGCAGGCCTATCTTAGCATCTTTTACTTGTTTTTTAAATATGCTATAATACAAAATGAAGAAGGCGATTTTGTCTTTTTCAAATATCCTCCTTGAATGGCAGGGGAAATGATTCAGTTTGCTCACCTCGCACGTGGTAACTGATCTGCTCCCCTGCCTATTTTTTAATCTTTTTGGTCGAAGAGTTATATAATATAATGTAGACGACGATGAATATAACTCTTAAAACAAAAGGTCATACGGATATTATTGATCTCACGGCGAAGGTAGGCGAGGTGGTCAAGAGGTCTAAAATTAACAATGGTTTTGCCTTAGTTTTTGTCACCGGCTCAACCGCCGCCATCACTACTCTCGAATACGAAGTAGGGGTTATCTCGGATATGAAAGAAACCTTAGATAAACTCATTCCGGAGGAGTTTAATTACCATCATCATCAGAAATGGGGCGATCGAAACGGCGCCGCCCATCTTAAAGCCGCCATCATCGGGCCGGATTTGCTCTTGCCCATTGGAGATAGTGCTCTCGAGCTGGGCAGATGGCAACAAATAGTCCTAATTGATTTTGACGAACGCCCGCGCGAGAGGGAAATTATCGTTAAATGTTTTAACGCATCTTTGACATAATGAACAACGGAGCGGCTATTCAGCCGCTCCCTCTCTTTTTTCCACCTGAATCGCCGCCTCGGGGCAAATTTTCATGCATTTTAGGCAAACTATGCATTTTTCTATTTCAATTTGCGGTAAATATGTGCCCAGAAAATTAGTTTCATTGCCAAACGAGAGACATTTAACAGGACAACTTACGATACACAAGGCACAACCCTTGCAGTACTCTGGGAATCTTTTCCATGCGACTTTTGCATTTTCAAAATTGGTGACTGTCTTCGGATCTTCGGCGCCGACTAAAGGTTGTTTTGTTTTGTCAAATTTTTGGGCCATCTCGAGTCCTAATTTTAGGGCTTTCAAATTTAGATCCTTAATTTCCGGCTTTTTAGCGATTTTTTCGGCAAATTCTTCATTTAGGGCATTTTCAAATCCCTCGAAATTTATATCCTTTAGATGAGTAGCAATTGCCCCCAAAAGGATGACATTGGATACCCTAAGTGTCAGGGCATCTCTGGCAGTACTTTGAGCAGGAATTGCTATGTATTCCTTAACTTGGGATTTAATTTTTTCTAAATGGAGATTATCAATTACGGAACTATCGTAAATAAAAAGTGCACCGCTTTTTATAAATTCCTTCAAAGCATCAATTGCTCGATTAGAAAACGCAATAACAATATCGGCTTTGGAAAATCTCGGATAGGGGATTGGTTTAGAACTAATTTGCACAAAAGCGATTGAGACGCCCCCACGCTGCTCAACCCCAAAACTGGGTAAATAGCTTGTTTGGCGACCCGACTTAATCGCCGCTAAACCGATTATTTTGGCGATAGTTTGCACTCCCAAACCACCTTCGCCGGCTAAGACAATTTTTGTGGGCATTTAATTTCTCCCAGTGGATAGACTTGTGCCATGCTTTGGATAAAATCAACCGATTCTTGGGCTTCGGTGTGCCAATTGACAGGGCACATTGATAGGTCCTCGACAAAACTAAATCCACGACCGTCAATCTGGTTCTGGATAGCTTTTTTAAACATATTTTTCAAATTATCAAAATTATTGGATGTTCCACGAGCAATATAAGCATTTTCGGAAGCAATTTGAGAAAGGACTTCAGGACCTTTAAACGGTTGGCCGTTGACAATTCTTCGACCTTCCGGGGTGGTGGTAGTTTTTTGTTCCAACAAAGTTGTCGGCGCCAATTGTCCGCCCGTCATCGCATAGTTAGCGTTGTTAATCAAGATGACGGTTATTTTATCGTTGCGAATGGCTGAATTTACAAGATGTTGAGCGCCGATGGCATACCCCCCGCCGTCGCCGATAAATCCCAAAACAATTGCCTCCGGTTTAGCCAATTTAAAACCGGTGATAACGGGAATAGTCCGCCCGTGGTGAGTTTGAATCGTATCAACATTAAACATATCCCAAGCTAAAAGAGAGCAACCGATGTCGGTAGCAAAAAGAAGATTATCTTGAATTTTAAGCTCGTCAATTGCGTAACCTAAAATTTTCAAAGCCAACGATTGGCCACAACCGGGACAAAACAAATGCGGTTTGGACTCCTTATTCCATGATAATGGCATGGCTGCATTTGACATCTTAATTATCCTTTCGAGGTTAAAATTTCTTGGACTTTTTGGCTAATTTCTTCATAACTTACGCCTACGGCAGGTTTTAATAATGTTTGAACGGGGGTTGTCAAACCATAGAGATTGGATTTAACCATTTTTTCAAACTGTCCAAACGATGATTCAACTACCAGAATAGCTTTTCTGTCTTTGGCAATACTGCGGGCTAATTCTTGGGGGAACGGTCGCAGTGTTATCGGTCTGAAGAGGCCGATTTTTTTACCCTCACTGCGCAAACCGTCAACCACAAGTTTTGCAACTGCCGCCACGATGCCATGGGCAAAAATCACCACTTCGGCGTCCAGTGTATGATAATCGTCAAACTCTAATACTTGAGGGATAATTTCCTCGTAATAACGATGATGATTGTCCAAAATTTCTGTCAATTGGCTTTCCGTATTGTAAGTGTTTCTAAGATGGGCATACTCATTTTGGTTTCGCTTTTGACGCAACACATAGGCAGTTGAAGGTACGATCTCGATTTGCTTTTCAGAGGGCTCGTAGACCTCAATTTGGGTTTGAGTTTTCGCCTGATAGCCGTCGGCTAAGAGAAAAGTTGGAAAACGATACTCCCAGGCAGTATTAAAGGCCTTAATCGCATAGTCGTATAAATCCTGGATTCCGGCGGTTGAGTAAACAATTCTCATGCCTTCGCCGTTGCCGCCAAAACAAGTTAAATTTAATTCCTGCTGTGAATAAATGACCGTGCCGGTCGAAGGCCCGCCGCGCTGATTAATAAAAGCGACTGTTGGCAAACGCAAATTTTCAGCCATTGAAAAAGCGTCTTGCATCAAAACGTTTCCTGGCCCCGCTGTCGCGGAAAATGCCTTAACACCGGCTAAAATAGCGCCTATCATTGCAAAGCCGGCCGCCATTTCATCTTCTGACTGTAAAAACTTTAATTTTGGATTTTTGACAACTTCTTTTGCCCAATTCTCCATAATTTCCGTTGTTGGAGTAATCGGGTAACCGGTCATCATTTCGGCGCCGGCGGCCAGCGCCCCATGGACGATAGCCTCATTGCCTGTTAAAAATTCTTTAGTCATGATAATTAATGCAAAATGCAAATCTCAAAATGTAAATTAAAAATTAAAAATTAAAAATTCTTTTATTGATTTTGGATTCTGCACTGTCATTTTGATTTTTGATTTTTGATTTATTTTTAGTATTCTTCCAGCGTCGAAGTGTCGCCCACGGGCAATCCCATTTCTTTGGCTTTTAAGACCCGGCGCATGATTTTTCCCGAGCGGGTTTTGGGCAAGGTTTTGACAAATTCGATTTCCCGCGGGTAGGCGTGGCCGGCGAGATTTTTTTTGACAAATTCGGAAATTTCTTCTTTTAATTGCTCTGATTGTACTTTACCCGGATGCAAGACGCAAAATGCCTTGATAATTTCGCCCCGTTCGACATCGGGTTTGCCGATTACCCCGGCTTCAGCCACCGCCGGATGCTCCAGCAGGGCGGATTCAACCTCAAACGGTCCGACCCGTTCACCAGCGGTTTTAATGACATCGTCAGCCCGGCCCATAAACCAGAAATAGCCGTCCGTATCGCGCCAGGCGCGGTCGCCGGAAATATACCAATTGTTTTTAAAATAGGACTGGTATTTTTCCGGATTTTCCCAGATTTCCAGCATCATTGAGGGCCAGCCCGGCCTCAAGGCCAAATTGCCTTCTTTGCCTGCCTCAAGTTCTCGGCCGTCATCACCAACGATGCCGGCCTGAATGCCGGGAAAGGGTTTTCCCATCGAACCGACCTTGATATCCATTGCCGGGTAATTGGCAATGCAAATTGCCCCGGTTTCCGTCTGCCACCAGTTGTCATGGAAAGGTTTTTTAAAAACTTCCAGCCCCCAACGGATGGCTTCGGGATTTAATGGTTCGCCGACCGAAGCAAGATGTCTTAAGCTTTTGAAGGAATATTTTTTGATTAAATCTTTGCCCGCCTTCATCAACATCCGAATCGCCGTTGGCGCCGTGTACCAAATGGTGACATTGTGTTTGTCAATCAACGAATACCATTTATCCGGAGAAAACCGGCCGTCATAAATCAAAGCCGTTGCCGCATTGGCCCAAGAGCCCAAAATTTCATAAGCAATCCCGGTGACCCAACCCGGGTCGGCGGTGCACCAATACATATCTTCGGAACGGATGTCCAAAACCCATTTGGCGGTCAGGTATTCCTGAATAATTGCTTTGTGAGAGTGGACGACACCTTTGGGTTTGCCGGTGGTGCCTGAAGTGTAAAGCATAAAGGCCCGGTCTTCGGGCTCCAAATGAGCAATCTCAAATTCCGGTAAGGCCAACTCGCGCTCCTTTGGGAAATCAAAGTTCTCGTAGACGCCGGAAACATCGATGATTTTCTCCAGTTTCGGAAGTTCGTTTTTAATTTCTTCGACTCTCTTAATCAATGATGAATGGGTGATTAAAAACCGCGCCCCGGAGTTTTCCAACCGGTCTTTAATTCCCGCCGGGCCAAAGGCCTGAAATAAGGTTCCGGCAATCGCGCCGGTCTTCAAAATCCCCAAAAAACAATAGTAAAGTTCGGGAATTCTCGGCAGAAAAAGAAAAACCCGATCTCCACTTTGAACTCCCAATTTCTTTAAAATATTGGCGACTTTGCCCGAAAGTTCAGCCAGCTCCTCAAAGGTGAATTTTTGGCTTTCGCCATGGTCATTTTCCCAAAGCAAAGCCAGTTTCTGGCGGGCATCGGTCTTGAGATGTCGGTCAATGGCATTGTAAGCGGCGTTAATTTTTCCGTCAGAAAAATACTCGATTTCATTGTCAATTTTCCCCCAAGAAAAATTCCGATAAGTTTCCTGGTAATTTTTCAAGTTCGGTTCGATTTTGAAATCCGCCGGATTTTTCTTAATAATGTTGATTTTCTCCGACACCCATCATCCTTTCTTAATTCTTATTCCTTAATTCATAATTCATAATTCATAATTCTATTCTCATTCTAAGCGATTTATAAGCGAATGACCAGTCATCTTTCTGCCTTTAGGCAATCCCATCAGTTCCAGGATGGTCGGGGCGATATCGGCTAAAGATTCTTTGGCGGTAATGATTTTTGATAAAGAAAAATAAGAAGAGGTCAGAGCGCTTTTTAACAAATTCTTTTTGTTGTCCGGCGCAACTATGATAAAAGGAACGGGATTAAGGGTATGCTTGGTCTCCGGGTCTTGTTG
>DATEAX010000053.1:0-2211 GCA_035288145.1 Patescibacteria group bacterium
CGCTATCCTTGTATCCCCTGAAGATACGGACGTGACTGTTCGCAGAACTTTCTGCGGCTTAGCGTACCAATCATTTCCAATGTAATCAATCGAGGTATTACAACCATTGGGCTTGTCCTCGTAAGTCCATTCAAAAGTCCCCAACCAGTGTCCGCTTGAGTCGGGCTGGCCCCAAACCGCGACTACTTCCTTGAAGCCCTTCCCAAGAAGATTGGGAATTCTTGTCTTGGCTTCCTCCCGTTCTACTCTAGCTTTTTCCCGCTCGCGTCGTCGTTCGGCCCGTGCCTGCTCCTCTGCTTCCTGTTTTTGTTTCTCCGCCTTGCATGGCCCGCACATCTCTGTTGCTGTTTGTAGAGTGACCGAACGGGCTTGCCAACGCGGAACAACTTCTTCCCTAATCTCGGTACGAACCAATGTATCTCCCGTATGATTCGCCCATCCGCACCTCAGCTCGCGTTTAGCAGCAATTCTCACTTCGGCGGTTTCGTAGCGGTAGGCAAGTGCACCGCTTACAAGCAACACCGCAGCGACTGGGTAAATCCACTTTTTCACTTAAGGTACACCTCCTTGGAAAACTATCCATATTTTAACATAAAGCCGCAAAAAATCAAGATTTGCGGATTTTGGGTGGAAAAATCTGAATTTTGTGGTATAATATTTTTGAAAGGAAAAAAATGAGAACTAGGGTTGAAGAAAAAATATTGAGAAAATTAGACAAAATTGAAGGTCTGCTCACTCAAATTATTCCCTCCAAAACCGAGTTAACTGAGGAGGATGTTTTAGAAATCATTAAGGAAGGGCGACGAGAGTATAAAGAAGGTAAAACTAAAGAGTTTGATACTCTTATCAATGAGAAATATCCCCATCTTATAAAAAAGAAAATGATGTATGCGGGTGATAAAAATTGAAACAACCATTCGATTTGATCGTTCGCTTTCCAAGCTGCCAAATGCTATTCAACAAGAAACTCTCAAAAAGGTGGCTATTTTTAGAGAGAACTCCTTTGACCCAAGATTAAGAACCCATAAACTTAAAGGGAAATTGAAAAATTCTTGGTCATTCTCCATTAACTATTCTCATAGAGTTGTTTTTGAGATGATCGGAAAGAATACGGTACTTTTCTACGATATTGGCGACCATCGGATTTACCAATAATCATAATCATTTTACTCAAAAGCAATGACTTTTTAACGGTTTTTTCGGAAAAGTGATATAATAAAACAAACTACAAACAAGGAGGAATTTTTGGACGATAATACCGAGCAAGAAATACCCCAAGAAGGTCCCGAGGACGTCAGTCCTTCTTTTCGCGGCGGCAAAAAACTAAAAAAACCATCGGCGCCCAAAAAAGCCGCGGAAAAAGGCGAAGAAAAACTCAAAGATGCCGGCAAAAAAGCGGTCAAAAAGGGCGCGAGACAGATTGCCATAAACGCCGCCCGAGTCGTCGCCGCCTGGATTGGTTCGGCAATTTCCGCCGCGGCCGCGGCTGTGGGCTGGCCGGTATTGGTCGGCTGTCTGGTGATTTTTCTCATCGTGATGATTATCTTCGGCGGCCTGATGTGTCTTTCAATCAGCGGCAATTTTGGCAAAACTCTCCCCATTCCTGCCGGCAAAAACGACCCCAATGTCCAGGGGCTCGTCGCCGCCACCAAAATTAAGGCCTCTTCCGGCGGGCTGGGCCAAAAAGATATTTACAAGCTAAGCTTTTCTAATCAAAGGGACTTTGAATATCTTGAGTCAGGCCAAATTGACAAGCGCTTGGCCGCCGCCCTTTACTATCTGGTTCAAAAGCATAACCATATCAACATCAGCCACATTGTCTCGGGTTACGAAGATATGAAGATTGACCCCGAATCCGGCGCCTTTCACGACATTCAAATTACGAAAAATATCTCCGCCCATAAAAGGGGCACGGCCGCGGATATTGACGAAATTGACACGGTCAAGGAAAAATGCAAGTGCGGCCAAGATATTCCGGTAGATGTCGCCTGGCAAGCCATCGGCGAAAACCCTTTTGGCACCGCCCCCGATGCTTTAAATAATGTCAAAAGCGCCTCCGACCTTGCCCAGGAAGAGATTAAGGAAGCCATGAAAGAGCTCGGGGTCGGCGGCCTCGACCAGCCGGACCTTGAGGCGAAACTCCGCACCGTCACCGGGATTTCTTCGGTTTATGACCTCACCAATCTCCAAGTAATCGAGGCCTTAAATGCC
>DATEAX010000054.1:0-21854 GCA_035288145.1 Patescibacteria group bacterium
TGATTGATTGCCAAAATCTCGTCGGCCTGGGAAAAAGTCTCTTCTTCGATCAGGGAGCGTCCGAGCTCGTGACCCTGGCGCTTTAAAAAGGTGTTTGCGACCACCCCGCCGACCAAAACCGACTCTACCCTCGGAAAAAGATGCTTGATGACAGAAAGCTTGTCTTTAGCCTTCTTGCCGCCGATAATGATGGTCAAGTCGGTCGCGCCTAAAAGCCGGGAGAGATTTTCAACCTCCCGCAGGACGGAAAAGCCAACATAGGATTGAAGATGTTTCAACACTCCAACCGTCGAGGCATGGGCGCGATGGCAGGAGGCAAACGCATCCTGAATGAAGATATCCCGGCCTTGAGCCAGCTCTTGGGCAAATTCTGGACTATTGTCCTCTTCGCCAGGATTGAAACGGAGATTCTCAAAAACCACCATTTTCTTATCAATCTCGTAGATCTGCTGGGGCTTGGAAAATTCCCGCTTGAAACCCAGGAGCTCGGCAAGCCGATTGGCCACCGGCCATAAACTGTAAGTCAAATCCAAACCCTTGGGTCGGCCGCGATGACCAATGACGTAAACTTTCGCGGCTCCGCTTTCCAGCAGGAATTTAATTGTTCGGATTGAGGCCTTAAGCCGCGAGTCATCGGTAATCTGGCCAGTGTTGCCATCGGTCCAGCGCGATTCGATTGAGACATCGGTATCGATTCTAAGCAAAACATTCTTGCCCTTGATCGGCGCGGTTTTCAAATCAGGTAGCATTAGCTTTTTCTCCTTTGTTTAGATGCTTCCAGTCGATTGGACCGGATACACCGTATTCTACCTAAAATTATTCTTTTAAACAAGTATAACCATCTATTTCCATTTTAATGATTTTTCGCTTAGAATAGTAGTAGGATGAAACCGCGAATTGCCATTTTTGACTTAACCGACTGCGAGGGTTGTGAATTGCAGTTTTTATCCCTGAAGGAAAAATTGTTGGATTTTATAGAGGATTTGGAAATCGCCAATTGGCGCCTACTTCAGCCGGGTGAAAACCAACTGCCGGAAATTGACGTCGCCATTATTCAAGGAACGGTGGTGACTTCCGCTGATCAGGAATTGGTCCAAAAAGTCCGCCACCAGGCCAAATTTTTAGTTGCCATCGGCGAATGCGCCCGCACCGGCTGGATTCCGAGCTGGATTAAAAAAGAGGCCCGTCCCAAAGCTCTCGCCTATGTTTATGGCCCCAATTACCAGCCCCGAGCCATTGATGCCCTGCCGGTCAAAGCCATTGTCAAGGTTGATTTGGAAATTCCCGGCTGCCCGCCGGATTTGAAGACACTGGAAGGATTCTTAAACGATATTCCGAATTTGAAAACAGAAAATAGCTTCAAGAAAATAGAAATTGGTACGGAAAACAGAAAATAGAAAACTGATTTCCAATCTCCAATTTCTCAACTAATTTCCAATTTCTATTAACTTATCCCCATTATGCTCCCCGAATACATCACCAAAATCGAAGGACACGGAGTTCTAAACATTCATTTTAAGGAATGTCGGGCGCGCTTGGAAGTTACCGAGGGCGAGCGGCTTTTTGAAGCCGTCCTTTTGGGTCAAGATGTAAGCCGAGCGCCTTTTATTACTTCGCGAATCTGCGGCGTCTGTCCCACCGCTCACAATCTCGCCTCGATTAGGGCGATTGAAAATGGTCTCAATATCCAAGTTGACGAAACCATAATGGATTTAAGAAAGCTTCTTCTCTCGGGTCAGATCATTTTTTCCCATCTTCTCCACCTTTTCTTCCTAGTCCTTCCCGATTACTACCAAGTGCCTTCGGCTTTAGACATTGCCGAAAAATTCCCGGCCGAATATCATCTTGCTTTAAATTTAAAACGGTTGTCGGATAAACTCCTCACCACCATCGGCGGTCGCCCCATCCATCCGACAACAACCATGATTGGCGGTTTTCTCAAACTTCCGGATAAAGGAGAATTGATCACCCTTAAAGACGATATCGAAGATGTTTTGGACGAAGCCCAAGATTTAATCAAAATTTTTCAAAATATTTCCTATCCCCAGATTCAAAGACCAAGTGAATATCTGATTTTAAGCGGCAAGGACTACGCGGTCCTGGGCGAAACAGTCCTTTCTTCTTCCAAAGACCAATTTTCCGTCCAAGATTACAAATCCGAGATCAAAGAGGAAATTAAACCCTACTCCACGGCTAAATTCGGCCGCCGCCGAAATCGGACGATTAATGTTGGCGCTTTGCCCAGAATGGCGATGATGAAAGACCGATTAAATCCCCGAGCTAAAGCGCTGGCAGAAAATTTTAACCCTCAACCCTCAACCCACAATCCATTTGATAATATTAAAGCCCAGGCCCTGGAAATTATGCATTTTCTGGAGGAAGGCTCGAGTGTCATTGATAAATTATTAAATGCCAAGCTTCCTCAAACACCCACGAAAATTACGCTCCCCAAACCGGCAAAGCCGGTTTGGGCGATTGGCGCCATTGAAGCCCCACGAGGGACTTTGTATCATGCTTATGAAATTGATACTCACGGCAAGATTATCAATTGCGATATCGTTACTCCGACCGTCCAAAATCTTACCAGTTTAGAGGAAGATGCGGAAACCTTGCTTCGGGAACTCCAGCTTGACCAAAAGGAGCCAAAGATCTGCATCAAAGAGCTCGAAATGCTCATCCGGGCCTACGACCCCTGCATCACCTGCTCGGTACATTAAATGTTTTCTCGGAGATCCCAACCCTCAACTACACACCCGGTGTGTAGTTGAGGTTAGCGATTTTCAAATGCCAGAGAGTCCATTTTTGTAAATTTTTTAATTGGCGTTCATCTAAAATATCACAAGCCCAGTTCCAGTGGATGGAAACCCAATCGCCCACTTGAGGCTCGTCAATCAAAGATTTTCCCTCAAACTTATATTTAACTATTTTTGCCGAAGCCGGACCAAAGAATAAATTTTTTCCAGACATCAATGGCCGGTATTCAACCTCTAATTTATCGTTCTGAATACCAACGACTTTTCCCCAACCGACCAGGCAATTATTCATTGTTTCTAAAACCGGTCCTAAATCAATTTCCCTGGTAGTTCCGACTTCTTGATAAATCCCCAAGACATGAAAAGCATGAAAAGGCTTCGCCCCTTTTGGAATGTTGTTTGCAATCCGGGAAAAAATCTCGCTTTTGACGCGTTTTCGGAAACGACATTTAAGATGCTCATAAAATTTATTTAAGGAAATTTTTTTTAAAAGCTCATTGCCCAACCAATAAGCTTCAACTACCCGCCAGTCAAAAGGATCGGCGATTTTATTTTCCTGGGCAATAAATTGAATATAAGGATAAGCGGCTTCAAATTCGGCCAATATTTGCTCCAATCCTTTATCAGAAAAACGTCTAAATCCGTATTCAAAAAGAGTCAAATTGGCCGGAGGACCGCAATATTTTAGTCTATTGGGGGCAAAAGAGTATCTTACCCACAATATTGAACCGGGGATGACTTTTGTTTTAAGTTTCGGCATTCTTTAATTTCAGGGGTTTTGGCTGAATTTTTACAAAAATTAATACTGCCATGAAAATTAGACCAATACCTGCTAAATTTTTCGCCTCAAATTGATGTTTAACGAATATCGAGTTCAAAAAAACAGTAATTGGAAAACCCAGAGTCAAAATTGATGCCGCCACATTGGCCGGCGCATATTTTAAACCCGTATACCAGGTGGTTACATAGCCGAAAAGTAAAATACCGGTTCCTATCAACCAAAACCATTGATTGGAATTTAGATTTCCGATTCCTCCCAACCGATGAGTAGAAATAAGAAATCCCAGCAAAAAGACTGACCCAAAAAACATTCTTC
Source organism: Patescibacteria group bacterium (assembly GCA_035288145.1). GTDB lineage: Bacteria > Patescibacteriota > UBA1384 > UBA12157 > JAENIV01 > DATEAX01. The sequence goes on from DATEAX010000054.1 coordinate 3,850, forward strand.
CCCAAGCAACAATTAAACTTGGAAGAAATTTTAAAGCTCGTTTAGCGATAATAAACTCAATTGCCCATAAAATAATGGCTAAAAATACCAATTTCTCTCCTTGACCAATTACCCAGTTCTTTGGCCCTCCCGCCAAGTAGGTTCCGGCCAATAAAACTCCTAAAGCGCCAATTTGCCAAAAGCCTAATCTTTCTTTGAGAAATACTATCGCCAGCAAAGCAACCCAAAGAAATAAAGTTTTGTGAATAAAAGCACCATTTATGGCCGCCGCCTGCGATATTGAAAGTCCCTTAAAAAAGAGCAAAAAAGCTAGGCTTCCGCCAATAAGACCAATCAAAACCAACTGGCCCCACTGTTTCAAAGATAGCTTTCGTAGTTGAATCCATCTGGAGACCCCCAAAAGCAATGAAGACAAAAAAAATGCCACGATGATGTTACGTACCGAGGTCGAAATATATAAGTCCTTAATGAGTTTGACAACAAAAGTACCATTAAGAAAAATTGAAATGCCCGAAATTAGGGCGGTGGCTAATGAAAAATAGATGCCTTTTTTAAAATTCATTTGGTCCCCTGGTGATGACAGGCGGCATTGAGCCCCAAAATTTCCCGGGCCTCTTTTGAGGAAAGGGTATTGATGGCCAAGTCGGCATGACAGAGCATCCAGTCACCCGCTTGAGCAGTGGCCACTAATGAAATATCAACCTCACGGCCATTTTCTAAAATTGCCCTGGTTCCACTAACTTTCTTAATTTTAACGGGTGTGGCAAGACACATAATCACTTGAAAGTGGTTTTAAAAAGCCAAATGGCGCCGATTAAAAAGAAAAACAAGGCCACCGTGGTCAAAACCGTCATCGAATTGATATAGCTTCCGCCTTCGGCGGAAACAAATAAACGGTCGGCGCCCAGAAACAAAATGCCAAGAATTAAAGTTGCGATCCCGCCGGTTATTTGGTAGCTTTTCTTCATAATTTTTTTACTTGTGTTTATCAAGCCATGCCTTAAGCGGCTCTTTGGTTTGGTAACCCACCAACCGCTCGCCGTTTTCCGCAATAAAAGTCGGCGTGCCGGTAACATTAAATCCTTGGGCTAAGTCCGGCTTTTCGCCGAGATTCATCGGTTTGACCCGGTAACCCTCTTTGGCTAACTCGGCCAAAACCTCTTTTTCCTTCTGACACCAGTGACAATACTCGGAGTAGAAATAAGAAACTTTGGCGTCTTCGGCAAAATAAGCCGGCGCGCCGGTTTGGGTGCCGGCCACTTGTTGAGATTCTAAAGAAGGCAAGGGATTAGCGACAATTTTCTTTTTTGAAAATTTTAAATAACCCGCCAGCCCCAAACCCACGAAGATGATTAAAGCAACGATACTAATTAAAGCCCAGTCCTTACGCATAGAAAACCTCCGGTTTTAATGCAAAATGCAAAAAGAATTCTTTAGCTTATTTTCAATTTTACATTGCTCGCCTCGCTGCAGCGAGAGCGAAGCGGGTCATTTTGATTTTTGACTTTTAAGTTTTGATTTTACTTTCTATGTATTTGCAAAATGCCGCCAAACGCTTGGAATAACCCATCTCGTTGTCATACCATGCCACTACTCTTACTAAATTACCATCAATCACTTGGGTTGACAAGAGATCAACAATCGCCCCATGAGGGTCACCCCGAAAATCGGCGCTGACCAGGGGCTCGGAAGTCACTCCGAGCGCGCCTTGGTAAGCCGGATCTCGAGAGGCCTTCTCAAAGGCCTCGTTAATCTCTTGAATGGAAGCATTTTTGCTAAGCAATGCGACAAAATCAATCACCGAAACCGTCGCCACCGGCACTCGGTAAGAAAGACCGTCCATCTTTCCCCGAAGCTCCGGCAAAACTTTGCAGGTAGCCGTCGTCGCGCCGGTGGTGGTGGGAATAATTGAAAGGCCGGCGGCTCGCGCTCGGCGTAAATCCTTGTGTTCATCGTCCTGCAAACGCTGGTCCATCGTGTAAGCGTGAATGGTTGACATCGAGGATTTCAGAATCCCAAAATTTTTGTTTAAAATATCCGCCACCGGGACCAAACAGTTAGTCGTGCAAGAGGCCATGGAAATGATTTTATCTTCTTGGGGATTAAAATCTTTTTCGTTAACACCCAGAACTAAAGTCTTGATTTCTTTTTCGCCCTTGGTAGGAGCAGTCACAATCACATATTTAGCCCCGGCTTCAAGATGTCCCGAGGCGCCATTGTAATCGGTAAAAACACCCGTAGATTCAATCACCAAATCAATCCCCAAATCCTTCCACGGCAGTTTCGCCGGCTCTTTTTCGGCAAAAACTTTAATTTCAATCGTGTCAACCCTCAATTGACCGTCACGGACTTCGACATCGCCTTCAAACTTGCCGTAAGTCGAATCATACTTTAAAAGATGAGCTAAAGTTTTTACCTCGGTCAAATCATTAATGGCAACAATTTCCGAATTTTCTCCGGCGGCGGCCCGAAAAAAAGTCCGGCCGATTCGCCCGAAGCCATTGATGGCAATCGTCATTTATTTCCTCCGATAAAACTATTTTACAACAACCTAAGATTTTCTTCAAACACCAGCCAGCCTCGCCGATCGTTCTTATGGAAAGCAAAGGGGGTCAAAAATTGGCGGGGGGTTTTCAGAAAAATAATGCTGGCGTAACGGGCTTGGGCTTTGAACTGCCAAAAGTCATCGTTAAGCCGCGAAACTTCGGCGTATTCCCGACGGATATTTCCAATCATTTCTGGAGTCAAAGAGTCGTAAAAAAGTACATTTTCAACAATAACTTTCCCCGTCACCAGACCGCCGGCATCCTTCAAATAGATTTCATCTCCCTTGCAAATAACGCCGTAAGGAGGAATCCGGCTTTGACTTAAACGTATCTCAACCTGCTTTTCACCCCTTAAAATTTTTTCGGCCCCGCTTTTCAGGAAAATCGCAAGGTGTTGGCGGGCCATCGATACTCCTTCACCCTCCTTTTAATCATATTTTGTCCCAATTGTCCTTCTTGAGCGCCGATTTTTTCAATCACTGACGCCGCATTGGTCACTCCCCATTTTAACGAACCCAAAAGGTTATTGCCAGCCATCATCCCCGCCAAAAACCCTGCGGCAAAACTATCGCCGGCACCTGTGGCATCAAGCCGATGACCGGGATAGGCGCCGACTTTGAAGAAATCATCGCCGTCATAAGCATAAGCCCCTTCCTTTCCACAAGTAATGACGACGATACTCGGACCGCGGAGAAGGATAATCTTCGCCAAATCTTTTACTTGGGGAACTCCTGGAAGCCCGGCCAGCGTCTGCGCCTCTTCCCTGTTTAGGAAAATGACATTAATAAGTTCCTTCAAACCACCAAAGCTTTCCAGACCATGATCGAGCTGATATGCCCCGGGATTTAAAGCCACTTGGAGATTATGTTTGACAACCTGCCCGACAATTTGGTTATAAATTCTCTCATGACCTTTGGCCATCGGTCCAAGGTAAACCCAAGAGGCCTTGATTTCCTGGGGCAAAGTAAAGTTCTCCGGCAAGAAACTGTGATAGACAAAAATTGTTCGTTCCCCTTTATAAGAGACGATGACCGAGAAACTGGTCTTTTTATTTTTGAAAGTTTTAATCAATTCAATGCCAATTTTTTTGTTCCGAAGATGAGAGATAATCTTCGCCCCCGAAGCATCGGCGCCCACGGCCGAAACAATCGCCGTTTTTAAACCTAATTTTCGGAGTCCCGCCGCAACATTGGCTGCTGTCCCGCCAATAGAAAAAGAAACATCCGAAACGGTAATTTTATCCCCCAAACCAAAAACGAGATATTTTTCAAACGGTTCTGAACTCTGAATTTTTTTATCCGTCACCGGCTTTTCCATCTCCTCTAAATCGGGAAAGATGAAAATGTCCTCCATCGCATCGCCGATTGTAATGATATCGTAAGTCATAATTCAAAAAGGATGTCCCGTAACCCAAGCTTTAGCTTGCTCAATATCACGCTAAAGCGTGCTCTACTTTATTTTTTCGACTCTATTTTCCGCTCCGAACAATTTTATTTTTTTCTCCACCAACTCCTGAACCTTACTCATCACTTTGCCTAAAATCTCCCGGAAATCCTCTTCCTTGGGATATTCTTTTAAAATCTCGCGAAGCTCTCTGGTAAATTCGTGACGGATGTCGGTATCAATATTTATTTTGGCAATGCCACCGGCGATGGCCTGACGAATATCTTCGTCCGGCACCCCCGAACCGCCATGCAAAACTAAAGGGATATCGGTATAAGAACGAATCTTTTTTAAAAGTCCAATATCCAACTTTTCCTCACCCTCGGCTCCATGCTTTGAACCAATGGATGGCGCCAGCATATCGACTTCGGTTTTTTTGACAAACCCCAGAACATCCTCCGGGTTAGTTAACTGATTTTCCGCGTCCCCCGCTTTGCCCAAAGCCCCCAATTCTCCCTCGCAAGGAATATCTTCGGCATGCGCCCGAAGCGCCGCCTGAAAAGTCAAAGCAATATTTTCTTCAAGGGGTAACTTGGAACCGTCAATCATCACCGAAGTATAGCCAGCATTAAGGCACTTCTCGACCATTGCCAAACTCTTGCCATGATCCAAATGCAAGGCCACCGGTACCGAAGCGTTAGAACCCGCCTCTTGAATTAAACTGGCTAAATTTTCCAATCCCGCGTATTCAATCGCCTTTTCGGAAGTGGCAATAATTACCGGCGATTTTAACTTTTCCGCCGCAGCAATAATTGCTTTGGTAATTTCCAGGTCTGAAGTATTAAAACAGCCGATGGCATAGCCATCGCGCTGGGCATCAAGGATCATTTGTTTAGGATTGACTAACATATGTTTCTTCGGTCATTCCCGACCGCTTGCTTCTTGACAAATGGCGATAAATTCTTTTGTCTTTAAAGATGCGCCGCCGGCCAAAACCCCGTCAATTTCCGGTTGATAGAGAAATTCCGAAGCGTTTTTGGCATCCACCGAACCGCCATAGAGAATCCGTACCCGCTCGGCTAAACCCTGGCCATATTTTTTAGCAAAAACTCTTCTAAGTTGGGAAATCATTTCCGCCGCATAGCCGCCGGTGGCGGGACTGCCGGTGCCGATCGCCCAAACCGGCTCATAGGCAACAACAATTTTCTCGGCTTTTTCCGCTGAAACTCCCTCCAAAAATTTCTTCAACTGGTAGAGAATATTGGACTTGGTTTCTATCAGAGGCGGACGACCCCTTGCTTTTTTCCCTTCGGCTGGCTTGCTAAGCTCCCCGACGCAAACTACAGGGATAATTCCATAATGAAGAGCGGCATGAATTTTATCGTTGATTAAAGCATTGGATTCGCCGAAATGAGAGCGCCGTTCGCTGTGGCCTAAAATGACATATTTTACCAAATCCTTAAGCATTAAGGGCGAGATTTCGCCGGTCATTGCCCCCTTTTCGGCAAACCACATATTTTGGGCACCCAAGTGTAAATTGCGAGGCCGATGTTCCAAGGTTTCTGTCAAAGGCACGAGCCAGACAAACGGCGGGCAAAGAACAATCTCCACCGAATCCAAATCTTCAGCGGCTCTTTTAATCGTTGATGCCAAAACAACCGCATCCGCCAGCGTCGTATTCATTTTCCAATTGCCGATAACTAAGGGTCTGCGCATTTTACTCCTTTATTAAAATATACAATAGAGTAACCGAAAACACAAAAAACTGCTCAAAGTTTTAAAGACCTCCGGTGTCTCAATCGGTAATACTGAATTGCGAACCGATGGGCTTCGTCACGCGCTCGTATAAGCAGTTTTTTATCCACCGAGAGGTTATTCGTGCCGATAATCTCTTCTTTGTCTCGATTCGGTCCTTTGGCAATCCCCACCACCGGGATGTTCAGGCGCCGGCCGGCTAAAACTTCCCGGGCGCCGTTCACCTGCCCTTTGCCCCCATCAATCAAGATTAAATCCGGCATAGCCCATTCTGAATGATTGAGGCGACGGTTTAGAATCTCTTTAAGCGACGAAACATCGTCAGCACCCTTGACCATTTTGACTTTAAATTTGCGATACTCGCTTTTGTCAATCAGCCCCTCGGTAAAGACCACCATCGAGCCAGTGACGAATGCCCCGCTGATATTAGAGACATCATAGGCTTCAATCCGTCCGGGAACATCTTGGGGGTTTTTCAAATTTTCTTCGGTGATTAGAGCCACGTCCTGAATGTGCTTTAAGGCAAAAGTTCTGTCGCGGAGTCGGCTGGCTTTTTCAAATTCTAATTTCCGAGCCGCCAGGCGCATTTCCTTTTCAAGATCTCTTATCACCTCCCTTTTGCGGCCTTTTAAAAATGATTTTATCTGACGGATAGTTTTTTGATAGTCCTCTTGGGAGATTTTCCCGGCGCAAACTCCCGGACACATCCCCAAATGATATTCAAAACAGGCCTTGCCCGACAAAGGTTGGCAGGAGACCCGAAAAGGGAAAATTTTCCGAATAATTTGGAGGGCTTCGCGAACTTCGCCCGCGGACGGAAACGGTCCGTAAAATTCACCCGCGGGCAGTTTTTGAGTAGTTCTGGCCGGGACTATTTTTGGCCAATCCTCCTTGGTAATGAAAATTCCTAAAAAAGTTTTATCGTCTTTGAGCTTGAGATTGTATTTCGGCTGATATTTCTTGATAAGGTCATTTTCTAAAAAAAGCGCTTCAATCACCGAGTCGGTTTTTTTGACTTCGATGTTTTTCACTTGGGAGAGCATTTTCTGAAGACGCGTCTCCTGCGGCCGCTGAAAATAGGATAAAACCCGCCGTTTCAACGACGATGCCTTGCCAATATAAAGCAACGACTTTCTGCCATCGCGCATCATATAAACTCCGGGTAAATCAGGAAATTTTTTGATTTTCGAAATGAGTTTCTCCATATTCATAGCTGGCTCATTATAACAATAATCTAATCCCCCATCAACAATTGACCTAACCGTTTTAACATCACCTCGTAGGTGATGTGGTTAAGTTTCGTCCAATACTAAGTGTTTTATCTTAGCTAATTCTCTTTGGTAAGATATTTGATCGTTAACAAACTTACGGTATAAAGATGGTTTAACTTCTAAAATATTATCAAACTGGCAAATTGTTAAATTATCCTTTACTTGTCCAAGATATTCCTTATATGAAGAAAATGTCCAACCCTCTAGACGATTAGTCAACTTAGCAGTGACAGGGTTAAGATGGACATATCTTGTTACGTGAAGCAACTGTTCGTCTGCACTTACTAAAACACTCTTAAACCTACTCTCCCACAACGGCCCTTTTCTTTTATGAATCGTGTTAAAGTAACGAGTATAGCCATTCAAAATATTGCTCATAAAATGTGAAATTCCATTTTCTGTCAATTGCTTAATAAGCAGGTGTATGTGAGTCGGCATAAAACAATAACCGATAATTTGCACTGTACTATTTTTATCTTTTGAGGTGATATTAAAAGCATCATCAAACCCCACCTCTTGCACAAACTTTAATTTAATAAAATATGAAAGTCTAAGATCATTTTCGTTTTGATAATACTTGATTAATTGCCGCATCCGTTCAAAATCATCTTCCTGATTGAATATTCTATAATCAGCAATACTCTTTGTGAAAACATGATAAATTTCCCCCTTAACCAGCATGATTTTTCTAATACTCATAATATTAAAATAACACAAACCTGACCTTTTAAACATCACCTCGTAGGTGATAGTAAATGGTTAAATTACCTTCTTGAGGACTTTGCCTAAAAACTGTCCGGTGTAGGATTTTTCGATTTTTGACACTTCTTCCGGCGTGCCTTGGGCAACAATTTTTCCGCCCTCATCCCCGCCCTCTGGCCCCAAATCAATTATGTAGTCGCAGGTCTTGACGACATCCAAATTGTGCTCGATGACGATGACGGAATTGCCAGCGTCGACTAATCGCTCCAAAACCTCCAATAGCCGTCGGATATCTTCAAAGTGAAGACCGGTTGTCGGCTCGTCCAAAATATATAATGTTTCGCCCTGTGACCGCCGCGCCAGTTCCGAGGCAAGCTTGACTCTTTGAGCTTCACCTCCGGACAAAGTCGTCGCCGCCTGACCCAAGTGGATATAACCCAAACCAACATCATCAAGCGTTTTTAAAATATCGGCTATTTTGGGAATGTTTTGAAAAAACTCAAAAGCTTCAGAAACCGTCATTTCCAAAACATCGGCAATCGATTTTCCCTTAAATTTGACGGCCAAAGTTTCTTGATTAAACCGTTTACCCCGGCAGACATCGCAAGGAATATAAACATCTGGCAAAAAATGCATTTCGATTTTTATCAGCCCGTCGCCCTGGCAATTATCGCACCGGCCGCCCGGGACATTAAAAGAAAATCTCCCCGGGAGATATCCTCGCATTTTGGCATCTTTTGTCCGGGAAAAAAGTTCTCGAATAAAAGTAAAAACTCCGGTGTAGGTCGCCGGATTGGAACGGGGGGTGCGACCAATCGGCGATTGATCAATAATGATGACTTTCTTAAGATTATCTTCACCTTCAATCCTACTAAACTTCCCCGGTCTTTCCAGCGCCCCGGAAATTTTCCGGGCTAACGCTTTATACAAAATCTCATTAACCAAGCTCGATTTTCCCGAACCGGAAACGCCGGTCACGCCCGTCAAAACGCCTAAAGGAAAATGGACCGTAAGATTTTTCAGATTATTTTCACCGGCGCCAATAATCGTCAGAAATTTGTCCTTGATTTTACGACGCTTTTCCGGAATTAAAATTTGTTTTTTGCGGCTAAGATATTGACCCGTGAGCGAAGCGGTATTTTTGGCAATTTCTTGAGCCGTTCCCAAGGCAACAATTTCTCCGCCCGTCCTGCCTGCGCCCGGACCGATGTCGACGATTAAATCTGCCCGACGCATCGTCTCTTCGTCATGCTCGATGATAATCACCGTGTTGCCCAGGTCTCTTAAATGAACAAGGGTGTCCAGGAGCCGGCCGTTATCACGGGCATGGAGACCAATCGATGGCTCGTCAAGAATATACAATACTCCCACCAGACCCGAGCCAATCTGGGAAGCAAGCCTGATTCTTTGAGCTTCTCCGCCAGCCAAAGTATAGGCCGGCCGAGAAAGCGATAGATAATCCAAACCGACGTCGGCGAGAAATTTCAGCCGGTTTTGAATTTCTTTCAAAATGCGCTCAGCAATGAGAATTTCTTTGGACGAAAGTTTGAGCTCTCGGAAAAAATCAAGGGCGGCTCTGACGGAAAGGGCGGTGATTTCACTAATGTTCTTCTGGTTAATTTTGACTAAAAGACTTTCCTTTTTAAGACGCCGGCCTTGGCAGAGCCCGCAGGGGGTTTGATTCATATAACGTTCAATTTCCCGGCGGACGTTGTCCGATTCCGTCTGGCGATAACGGCGTTCAAGCAAAGGAATAATTCCCTCAAAACGGACCCAAAAAACATTCTTCCTTCCGTGGGTAAAATAGCTCACCGGCAATCGCTCCGGCAGATTGGCACCGTGAAGAATCGTCTCTATATATTCCTGATGCCAATTTTTGACCGGCGTATGCAGGGATATCCCAAAATGTTCGGCTACTGCCCGCAAAATCGCCCCATAGTAATTGTTCGGCTTATAAGATAGCGGCATAATCGCTCCCTGGGTGATGGAGAGATTTTTGTCGGCAATGATGAGATTGGGATCAATTTTTTTCTCCACCCCAAGCCCCCCGCACTCCGGACAAGCGCCGTAAGGACTGTTGAAGGAAAAAATCCGCGGTTCAATTTCCGATAGCCCCACTCCATGCTCCGGACAGAGCAATTTCTGGTTGAGAAGAATCTCTTTACCCTTTGACCTGACAATTACTAAACCCTTGGTTAATTTCAAAGCCGCCTCAATGTCCTCGCTGATTCGACCAATGTTTTCCGCTGAAATCTTTATGCTGTCAATGATGATCTCGATTGAATGTTTCTGGTATCGTGAAAGAACAATCTTTCTCGAAAGCTGATGGATTTTACCGTTGATGCGGGCCTTGGTGAAACCCTGACGGTAAAGATTATTTAGAAGCTGGAGATATTCCCCTTTCCGACCACGGACTATTGGCGCAAGAATTGTGATTGTCTGTCCCTCGGGCAAATCGAGAACTTTTTCCACCATTTGCTCTAAGGAAAGTTTCTCAATCGGTTTTAAGCAGACCGGACAATGAGGCGTACCTATGCGGGCGAAGAGGACTCTTAAATAATCGTAAATTTCCGTAATCGTTCCCACCGTCGAGCGCGGATTGTGAGAAGCGGCTTTTTGTTCAATGGAAATTGCCGGAGACAAGCCTTCAATTGAATCAACATTCGGCTTTTCCATTTGGCCTAAAAATTGCCGGGCGTAAGTCGATAGCGATTCCAAATAACGCCTTTGACCTTCGGCAAAAATCGTATCAAAAGCCAAGGTTGATTTTCCCGACCCGGAAATCCCAGTAAAAACGATAAATTTGTTTCTGGGGAGCTCGAGATTAATATTTTTGAGATTATGTTCCCGAGCGCCTTTGATAATTATTTTTTCTTGCATCTTCGAGTTCTAATTTTAACTTAATATCATCTCAAAATCCAGCCTTAGACCAAACCGCTTGAAAAAAAATCCGATTTTTGCTATTTTAATGAGTGTCTATCCTGCCGGATGGAAAATTTGCACCTTGGGAGGTTACGGGAATGGTTGGTGGATTGTTCGTGATGACGGCGTTGGCCATTTTATGGCTGATTGTCGTGACAATGGGCAACAGAGCCGCTGTCGGAGATATCTGGGCAAGATATCATCGTTTCAGCGAAGAAGAACAGAAGAAGGTAGACCGGGCTTTTTTCTTAATTCGCCGCCGATATCGGACCGAGGTCCGACAATTCCTCTGGAGCGCGGTCGGTATCTTTATCTTAGCGATTCTATCCCGAGTTTGGCTCCCGTATGAGCATAACGGCACGGGTTTTGTCGTGGCTTTCCTGCTGTATTTGGGCTTTTATTTTCTTTTGAGTTTTCTGCGCTACGGACCCCAGAGGATGAAAATCGAAAAGAAACTTGAGCAAATGAAAGCCAGTAGTGAAGAGATAGAAAACCTCATCTTCCGTCTCGGGCTGGATAGCGTTTCCAACCACGATCGCGCGCCGCTAAAAGAACCCTTTGCCTGACTATGTTGCCGCCAGAATTACTTTCAGAGACCAGCTTGCTCCTGTACTCTGGAAAATCCTGGCGGCATTTTTTTAATCTTGGGCATCTTGAGTTAAGATAGAGACATGAAACAAATCCATGTTTATTTTTCCGGCCGCGTTCAAGGAGTGGGTCTTCGATATGGCGCTAAAGAAATCGCCGATAGGTTAGCTCTCAAGGGTTATGTCAAAAATCTCCCAGACGGACGGGTGGAACTTTTGGCGGAAGGTGGGGAGGAAAATTTGAAAAAATTACTTGACGAACTATCAAAGCTTTTTGCTCCTCGGAACTCTGAAATATCTTGGTCAAAGACCACCGGAAGGTTCTCATCTTTCGAAATCATCCTCTGAACTATTTAAGCCGTTAAATTTTCATCTTTAATTTCCGAAGCTGGATGATTTCGTCGCGCAAGATGGCGGCTTGCTCGAACTCTAAATTTTGAGACGCCTTTTTCATTTCCGCTTCTTTGGCTTTGATTGCCCTCGGCAAATCCTCAAGATTTTCCAATTCGATATATTCCTGCGTTACTTCTGGTTTAAGTTCGTGGTCAATAATACTTTTAATCGCCTTTTTAATCGTTCGAGGCGTAATGTGGTGTTTTTTATTAAAAGCGATTTGAATATCTCTGCGGCGCTCGGTCTCCGAAATCGCCCGTGCCATCGAACCGGTAACATTATCGGCGTACAAAATGACCTTGCCCCGAACATTGCGTGCCGCCCGACCAATGGTCTGAATTAAAGAAACTTCGCTTCGCAAAAATCCTTCTTTATCGGCATCCAAAATCGCCACCAAAGACACTTCGGGCAAATCCAAACCCTCGCGCAATAAATTGACCCCCACCAGGCAATCAAATTCCCCGCGGCGCAACTTCTCTAAAATCCCCACCCGATCCAAGGTGTCCACTTCGCTGTGAAGATATTCGGACTTGACCCCGATAACTTTCAGATGTTCAGCTAAATCCTCGGCCATCCGTTTAGTCAGCGTTGTCACTAAAGTCCTTTCTTTGCGCTTGCTTCTTATTTTGATTTCTCTGACCAAATCATCGATTTGATTTTCGGTGGCTCTCAATTCCAACGCCGGATCAACCAGGCCGGTCGGCCGAATAATTTGTTCAACAATCTGTCGAGAATTCTTCCTTTCGTATTCTCCAGGGGTTGCCGAGGTAAAAATCACCTTCTTGATTTTGGCGGCAAACTCCTTAAAAGTAAGCGGTCGGTTATCAAAAGCACTCGGTAGGCGAAAACCATGCTCGATAAGGGCCTTTTTCCGCGAATGGTCGCCTTCAAACATACCCCCAAGTTGAGGCACCGTCACATGGGATTCATCAATTATCAGCAAAAAATCCTCGGGAAAGAAATCCATCAATGTATAAGGTGCCTGACCGGGCCGGCGACCGGTCAAATAACGCGAGTAGTTTTCAATCCCCGGACAATAACCGATTTCTTGAAGCATCTCCAAATCATAGGACGTCCGGCGGCGAAGCCGTTCGGCTTCAATTATCTTGCCTTGTTTTTCAAAATATTTAAGCCGTTCGGTTAACTCTTTTTTGATGGCGGAAATTGCCTCGGCTAACATTGATTCTTCAACCACAAAGTGTTTGGCGGGAAAAATAATGACCCGATTTTCGGCAATAATTTTCTTAAAAGTCAGGGCCTGGAAACGAATAATCTTTTGAATTTTCCGACCCCTAAATTCAATTCGAAAAACAATCTCTTCATCTGCCGGCATTATCTCCAAGATTTCTCCGCGCCACCGGAAACGACCCCGCTCCAAAATCTCCGCCCGGGTAAAATACATCTCCACCAGTTTCTTCAGAAGAAAATCGCGGTCATAATCTTTGCCAATTTCCAATTCCAAAAAGGCCTCCCGATAGACCTCGGGGTTTCCCAAACCGTAAATACAAGAAACCGAGGAAACGATGATGGTATCGCGTCTCCTTAAAATGGCTTGCGTCGAAGCATGTCTTAACCGCTCAATTTCTTTGTTAATTTCGACTTCTTTTTCAATATAGACATCGCTTGTCGGAAGATAGGCCTCCGGTTGATAATAATCATAATAGGAGACAAAATACTCAACGGCGCTCTTGGGAAAAAAAGTCCGAAATTCGGAGGTTAATTGAGCCGCCAATGTTTTATTATGGGCAATCACCAGCGTTGGTCGCTGAAGCTTTTGAATTACATTGGTAATGGTAAAAGTTTTCCCCGAACCAGTGACGCCAAGCAAAGTCTGATGTTTCAAATCCCTCTTTAAGCCGTCAACCAATTGATCAATCGCCTTGGTCTGATCCCCGGCAGGTTTGTATTTAGAAACAATCTTAAAATTCATAAATCATATTCTAACATAAATTGAGTCACACCAAAATCCCTCCGTTTAATTTGGAGGGATTTTGGTAAAACATTCTACAAATCTACTCGTTTATTCGGTTTTGTCTTCGTCTGCTTGAGTCGTTTCTCCCGATGCCCCTCCTCCTTTGCTCTCGTCGCCGCTTTCATCTGTCTCTGCCCCATCGTCTCCTTCGTCAGCGCCGCTGGCGGAAGAATCCCCGCCCGCTGGAACTTGGTCACTTACTGTCGTTTCCTCACCCGCCGAGGTTTCTTCTTCCTCTCCTTCGTCGTCATCTTTTGCGGAGGCGACATTTTGTTGGTCGTCGTCCATTAATCCTCCCTCTTCGAAGTGTTTATGAAAATCATAAACCTTTCGAGAAATTAAACTTTTTTTAATTATTAATGACACTGGCTACTTCGTCAATACCGATGAGTCTTGACTCTTTTTCAGCTCTTTTCTTGATTTCAATTTTTCCATCCTTGATGGTTTTGTCGCTCAAAACTAACCGATTGGGTATTCCCAGCAAATCAGCATCAGCAAATTTAACCCCGGCGGAAACCTTTCGGTCGTCGAACAAAACCTCGATGCCAGCTGCTTCAAGTTTCTCATAAACTTCTTGGCCGAAACTGCCTTCCAAATCAATTAAATAAGCTTTAAAGGGGGCGATTGCCTCCGGCCAAATGATGCCTTTATCATCGTGCGATGATTCAATAACGGCGGCAATCAATCGGTCCAAACCGAGCCCGTAGCAACCCATTAACACCGGTTTCTCCTGATTATCGCGGTCACGAAAATTAAGCCCCAAACTTTCTGAATATTTCGTCCCAAGCTTAAAAACATGGGCTAATTCAATTGCTTTCTCTTCTTTAAGCGGCAGGCGGTCAACCGGACAGGTATTATCTTTCGGAGCGGAATCAGCATTGTAAGCTCGCTGACACTTGGGGCAAAGATAAATAAGATCTTCGCCGGCCGATGAAATCATCATCAATTCCGACGAGGCCGAGCCTCCCATAATCCCGGGGTCAGCTTTGACCAAAATAACATCCAAATTTATTTTCTGGAAAATCTGTCGATATGATTTGAGAAAATTTTCAAAACTTTCATCAAGTTGCTCCTCGTTCGAATGAAAGCTATAAGCATCCTGCATTTTAAATTCTTTCAGTCGAATGAGCCCTCCCCGCGGCCGAAGTTCGTTGCGGATTTTTCGGGAAATTTGACCCAAAATTAAAGGCATATCTTGAAAAGTGGTGATTTTTTCTTTGGCAATTTGCGTAATCACCTCTTCGTGGGTCATCGCCAGCACAAATTCGTCGGTTTTTTCCGTCGAGATTTTTACCAGTTCCCGACCGATTTCGGAAAATCGGCCGCTTTTCTTCCAGAGTTCTGCCGGATGAAGAAGGGGCAGTGAGACCTCTTGAACCCCGATTTGAGTTAAGCTCCCTCGCACCAAACCTTCAACCTTTCTTAAAACGGCTAACCCTAAAGGCAAATAGGCAAAAATACCCGAACCAACTTGGGAAATATACGAACCCCGCTCCAAGAGGGCCTGATTGACAGAATTGACCCCCCGCGGTAATTCCTTCAAAGTCCGAATAAAGGATTTTGAATAAATCATAGTTTCATCTTACCATTTTGCTATCGAAATCTTAAGATATCTCGCAAGGTAATTGCCAAAATTAAGACAATCAAAATGATAAAACCGATGGTATGAATGAGATTTTCAACTTCCTGACGGACAACTTTTTTACGGAAAATGCCTTCAAGGGCAAGAAAGAGAATTTTGCCGCCGTCGAGGGCCGGAAATGGCAAAATATTGATAATGCCTAAGTTAATTGAAAGGATTGCCAAGAGTTGTAAAATGTAAATCCAGCCGACTTTTAAGGCGCTGGCGGTAAAGTTGAAGATGCCCACCGGTCCGACGACGGCACTGCCGGCAACGCCGGTTTTGCCGGTGGTAAATAAACTGGCAATAATTGCCCAAAGAACCTGAAAAATGGTTAGAATGCTTTTTAAAACTTCGCTTACGGCAGCAATAAATGCTTGACCAAGGGGTAATTTCACTTGAGTAACCGTTACCACCCCCACGCCTAAAGGTGCCTCGCCGGAGGCGAGTTTCAATTTAAAATTTTCCAGGTTCTTTCCCTTTTGAACAGTTAAATTGACCTCTTGATTTTTGTGGCTTTGAGTAAATTGCTGAAGCTCATCCGGGGTGGCAAAACCCTTCAAAATATTGCCTACCCCTAAACCGACTTTCTCCGCCGGAGAATCAGGTATCACCTGGACCACCATTACTTGGGATAATTTCTCCCCGCTGAAACTAGCTGGATCGGAAACCAAAGGCGCCATGCCGATTCGAAAACCGATGGTTAAAACAATAATCGCTAACAAGAAATTCATCAGCACCCCGGTAACAATGATGGAAATTTTCCGCCAGACACTCTGGGAATAATAGGAGCCGGGAGATTTTACATCCTCATTTTCCCCCAAAAGACTGACGTAACCGCCCAAGGGAATCAAATTAAAGGAGTAGCGCGTGCCGTGAAAGTTGAGGGAGAAAAGTCGTGGCGGAAAACCAAAGGCAAATTCTTCGACTTTGACGCCACATAATTTGGCAACTATAAAATGGCCCAGCTCATGGATTAAGATAAGAATAACAAGAATGGCAACAAAAATTATCACCGTTAGAAACATTGATTAAACCGTTCTAATTTCTTTTTCTTTATCTTCGAGGAGATGATTGATTTTTAAATTAAAATCTTCGATTAATTTATTTAAATCTTTTTCCGCTCGATAACGATCGTCTTCGGTAATCGTTCTTCCGCCTTCCAGCTTTTTAATCTCTTTCCAGGCATCTTCGCGCAGGTTTCTTAAAACGACCCGCGATTCTTCAGCCAATTTATGAATCATCCGAACAAGCTCTTCGCGACGTTCGGCGGTCATCGGCGGCAACGATAGACGAATCACCCGGCCGTCACTGGTCGGATTTAGGCCGATTTCCGAATTTTGCAAGGCGAGGGTAATATCCCCCAAAGCATTGACGTCCCATGGCTGAATAACGATTAAATTGGCATCCGGGGTGGTAATATTGGCCGTCTGTTTTAAAGGAATTTTCGAACCGTAATAAGAAACTAAAATATTTTCCACCAAGCCGGCATTGGCCTTGCCGGTCCGCAAGCCTCTTAAACTTTCAGCGAGTTTGTCGACAACTTGCTCCATTTTGGGATTGAGATTGCGGATAATTGTCTGATACAAATTCCCTCACTTTCATTCGGTCAAATTCAAAATGCAAAAATCAAACTTCTTCCCCTAACTCAAATCTGATAAATCTTTTAATCTGGATATTTTCTCCTAATTTGGCGGTTGCCGCATCAAGCAAATTTTTCACCGTGAGCGTCTCGTCACGAATATAATTTCCCTTTAATAGGTCTTCGATATTTTGGGGATTCATTGAGGCAATTTGCATAACAAGTTCATGAGCTAAACCCTTAAAATCGGCGTTTCGGGAAACAAAGTCGGTCTCCGTCGCCAATTCCAAAAGGACACCGATTTTACCCTGATGAACATAGGCCTCGATAATACCTTGATTGGCAATTCTTTCGGCTTTTTTTTGAGAAATGAGGACGGCATTTTTGGCCAAGTGTTTCCGGGCTCTTGAAAAGTCGCCCCGAGCTTCTTCCAGGGATTTTTTACATTCCATCATTCCCGCGCCGGTTTCTTGACGCAATTTTTGGATATCTTCTTTGGATGTCACTTTGCTTTCCCTTTCTCTTTAGAGGGAAGTTTAACTTCTGCTTGAGAATCTTCCTTGAGGGCCTTTTCAAGTTTTTCTAAAATCAGTTTAATGGTTTTTTCCGAATCATCATTGGCGGGAATCGGGATATCAATTAAATCGGGATTGGCATTGGTATCGCAAATCCCGACAATCGGGATGCCTAATTTTCTTGCCTCGGAAACCGCCACATTTTCATTGACCGTATCAACGATGAAAAGAGCGTCTGGAAGTTTATCCAAGGTTCTCATTCCCTCAAAAACGAGGTTGAATTTATTTCTTTTTTCTTCAATCCGTTTTCTTTCTTTTTTGGTAAACAGGGAAAAATCGGGCGATTTCATCTGATTTTCAAGGAGGTCTAAAGTTTTAAGATTTTTTCGAATCGATTCAAAATTAGTCAGCGTCCCTCCAAGCCAGCGCTCGGTAAGATAGGGCATTTTCAAATTCTCCGCCATCTTTTTGACCGATGCTTTGGCTTGCGATTTGGTGCCGACAAAAAGAATGATTTTACCGTCATCAAGAATTTGTTTAAGATAAGAAACAGCGGCTTTGATTTGGCTGATGGTTTTATCCAAATCAATCACGTAAACATTATCACGGATGGTGTAAGTAAATTGTTTTGCCCGAGGAAAAGATTTTTCTTTTTTGTGGCCAAAGTGGGCGCCGGCCTCCAAAAGCTCCATTAAAGTTGGCATTGTCATTTATCCTTGAACTCCATTAAAATACTCTAAAAAAATCTTATCATAT
>DATEAX010000055.1:0-6024 GCA_035288145.1 Patescibacteria group bacterium
AACCCTTCGGTAAACTCAGGGTAAACCTTTTAGGTCCTTTCCTACCTTATTATATAGTATGGGGAGGACTTTTTGCAAAATGAGACACGAAATGCGACTTGTGTCTCATTCTTACGATCTTTAACCAAGAAAATGAGACAAGTGAGACAGTCCTTTAAGTGTTTTGGGAAACTGTCTTATTTTTGAGCCCAATTTGGGCATCAAAAATACAAAAATCTGCCCCAGAATCAATGAGAACTTCGTATGGGACAGGGAATTTTTTATAGATAATTTCAATCGGAATAACGGGACGCAAAAAGCCCGAACCATAATTCTTGTATTTGAATTTCATCTTTACAATCCAAAACCCACATATGTCACCAATTTTTCAGGCATGCGCGTAAGAATAGGTTTTGTAAACCCTTTTTCTTGAGCTCTCACCCAAACTTCTTTAGCCGTTCTACCGCTAGCAATAACAGTTTTTTCATCGTCTTCTAGGGCAACCCAAAGACCCCGATATTTTTTGTAGATATGAGACCAATCAATAGCCATTTTGTCCTCAATTCAATATTATTATACCATTTTTTATCAAAATATTGATATTTTTTAAGTTATGTGCGCGCTACGGGGGGGGCAGGCATTCAAATCTGAATTTCCCGGGCTTGGATTCCCTCCTACAATCTTACTGTCAAATCGATTACATCGTATTCTGACAGTGCGATTTTCGGCGGGCAGGCGAACCAAGATTTATGTGGCTGGGGAGGTAGGATTCGAACCTACGACTTCCACGTCCAGAGCGTGGCGTCCTACCACTAGACGACTCCCCAATATTCAACTCTTTCGATATAATGCCTTGTAAATCTCAAAGGAAGCGGCAAAAAACCCTTCGGCAAAGCCGGAAAGTTTGTTGATTTCCGCCCGATATTGGTTTAAACCAACGATTGCCTTGTCGTAGCCGCGGGCCTCCAGTTGGGACTGGTGGGCCCGAATCGCCTCCTGCTTGGTTTTAATATATAAAGAAATATCCACCAAACGATTGACAAAAATCGGCGTCCAAACCTCGTATGCCCAAATTTCGGTCTTTTTGATTTCGGGCATTTTCGAGGCGGCATTCAAGAAAATTTCGCTTACGACCCGGTGGTCGCCGTGGTTATCCAGGAATGATGGCAAAAAGATTATATCAGGGCGAAGGCGCTCAATCAAGTCCTGAAGGGCGCGAATCGCCGAAGTCCCTGACGCCAATTTTCCATCTGGATATCCCCAAAAAATGAGCTCACTTAAACCCAAAATTTTTCCGGCATTTTGTGCCTCGGTTTTCCGCCGGGCAATCAAACTCTCATCCCTTCGGGACGAGGCCCCCATTTCTTCCGTGGGCGGCCGTCCCTCGGGGACGCCGCCCGAACCATCGCAGAAATAAGCCACTGTCACCTTGACTCCGGCGGTGGTCATTTTTTTAATCGTTCCGCCCATGGCAAAAGCGTCATCATCGGGATGGGGCGAAAGAATTAAGGCCCTTTGATAATCAAATGTATTTATCAGCTTCAAATGGAGATCAAATTTGGCCGCGGCAAAGACATTGCCGAACCCCAGCGCTTTCCGAAGGGTGATTAAGCTAAGCCCCTGTTTGAGCCATCTTCTCATAAATTTCTTCCGTGGCTTGGACCATATCTTTCAGATTAAATTTGATTTTTGCCTCCTCGGCGGCGAGTTTCCCCATCTCTTTGGATTTTTTCTTGTCGCGCAGAAGTTTTAAAATCGCCTCGGCCAGAGCTTGAGGCTTGGCTCTTTCGACCAAAATTCCCGATTTTCCGGTGGTAACTACTTCTGGTATGCCGCCGGTATTGGTAGCAACAACGGGAATGCCCAGACTCATCGCCTGAACAATCGCCAGGCCGAAACTTTCGGAAAGTGAGGGCTGAAGGTAAATGTCAAAATTCTTCATCTCGTCGTCAATATCTTTTAAAAATCCCGTGAATGTGACCGCCTTTTGCAGTTTAAGCCGCTTGGTAAGCTCCTGAAGTTTTTTCTTATAAACTCCCTCGCCAACAATCACCAATTTGGTTTCCGGATATTCTTTTAGAACCTTCGGCAGGGCCTGAATAAGATATTGCATTCCTTTTTGAAAATTTATCGTCCCCACCGTCCCCAGGGTAATGGTCTTCTTCTCAAAAATCTTTGCTTTTTTCTTGGGCGATTCGATGCCGTTGTAAATGACGGCAATTTTTTCCGGCCGAGAAATCTGCGATTCCACCATAAAATCTTTAACTGCTTGGGAAACGGCAATGTTCAAATCGGTAAACATATCCAAAAACCAAAGCGCCGAAAGCTGAATTCCGTGGGCTAAACGAGAAGTTAACCGATAATTTCTTGTCCAGAGATGTTCGGTGTAAATTACGGGAATCTTCAGCCCGATGGCCGCCAGCCTTCCTAAAGACCCGGCGCGGGTACCGTGAATATGGATTATATCCGGCTTTAAGTGTTTGATGTGGCGGCGGATTTCCGAAATGGCCTTAAAATCCAGTTTGGAACCCATGGGAATGATTTCCAAATCGATGTTTTTCTTTAAATCCCGGATTTCTCCCGCCAGCGGCCCGGCCGGGGCAATCACATGCAAGCTAAACTTTTTCAAATCAAAGTTTTCCAGAAGCGCCAAGAGATGCCGGGGCGCGCCCGCGAGGGTTGCCTCACCAATAATTTCCAGAATTTTAAGTTTTGTCATAATTCTGATACGAAATACGAATTTTTTACAAAAATACGAATAAAATAAAAATATTTTTGTATTTTTGCCTGCCTGCGGTAGGCAGGTATCTTTTCGTAATTCGTATCAATTTTATTTTATCATATCAATCGCCGCTTTAATACGCTCAAGACTCTCTTTCTTATCCATCGCCTCTAAAACCTCAAACACCCCGGGGGAGGCAGTTTTACCAGTGAGGGCGACCCGAATCGGCCAGAGAACTTCGCCGGGAGAGAGATTATTTTTCTTCGCCACTGCCCTCAAGGTTTGTTCGAGGGAATCCCGGCCAAAATCGGTCTCTTTTTCCAAATATTTTAAGGACTCTTCCAGACCGAGGCGCGTCTTTTCCCGCGTGCTTCCTTTGGCAACAAGGATATCCTGAAAACCGGCAGGTCGTTTGAAGAAAAATTCGATTTGTTCGGGAATCTCCGAAAGATTTTTCAGCCGCTCCTGAACCAACGAAAGGGCGCAGAGAAATTTCTCCTTTTCCTTGGTCATTTCGTTTTTCCCCAAGAAATCCGCCGCCCGCTTAGCCAGTTCGCCCAAAGAAAGCTTTCGAATATAGTTGCCGTTTAAAAAATCTAATTTCTTTTGGTCAAAAATCGCCGGGCTTTTGCCAACATCTTCAAAATTAAATTCATTAATCAATTCATCAAGAGCCCAGAATCCTTTCTCCTCTTTGGCCGTCCACCCCATTAACGCGAGAAAATTAATCATTGCTTCGGGCAGATAGCCTTTTTTGCAAAAATCTTGAGTAATCGAGGTCGGATTCTTCCGCTTGGAAAGCTTGCTCCGGTCGGGATTCAAAATGAGAGGCAAGTGACCGTACTCCGGCAGGGTAAAATTGAGGCCTTGGGCCAGAAGAATTTGACGCGGGGTGTTGGACAGGTGGTCCTCGCCGCGAATCACATGGGAGATTTTCATCAAATAATCGTCAACCACGCCGGCAAAAAGGAAAGTCGGCCGATTATCCGACTTCATAATCACAAAATCGCCAAAAAGCCCCGTGTCAAACTCCATCTTTCCTTTGACCAAATCCTTGAATTTGAGGGTTTTTTTCTCGACAATAAATCTTATCGCCGGTTTCCGTCCCTCATTAATAAATTGTTTGATTTCATGAGCACCGAGTTTTAGGCAACGCCGGCTGTAAAGAGGCGGTTTTCCTTGAACCATCTGCGCCTTTCGCTCCTCGGCCAACTCCTGGGGGGTGCAGTAGCAAGGATAGGCCCTCTCGGTCCTCAAAAGCTCCTGGGCGTATTTTTGGTAAATTTTTAGCCGCTTACTTTGCAGATAGGGTCCATAGGAATCCGGCCGCTCCGGCCCTTCATCCCAATCCAAACCAAGCCAAGTCAGACCGTCGGCGATATCATCAATAAACTCATCGCGCGAGCGTTCAGGATCGGTGTCTTCAATCCTTAAAATAAATTTTCCGGATTTTTGACGGGCAAAAAGCCAATTGAAAAGGGCGGTGTGAGCCGTCCCGAGGTGCAAAGGCCCGGTTGGGCTGGGAGCGATTCTAGTCCTAATTTCTTCGTTCATAGTTGCCTCATTTTATTTCTCCTCAACGGCATTGATTATATGTTCAATGTTATTACTCTCTTCATCAACCGCAACCACATCAACCCGAATCGTATGGTGGGGAAATTTTTGCGAGAGGGCTTTAGCCAGTTGCCGCAATTTTCTTTTCTTTTTATAGTTTATCATTTCTTGGGGCAAACCAAAACTTAAGTCCGTTTTAGTTTTAACCTCAACAATCACTAAAGAGTTTTTATCCGCCATTAAGAGATCAATTTCCCCACAAAACAACCGGACATTTTGACCCAACAGTTGATAATTTTTCTTTTTAAGATATTCGAGCGCCTGGTCTTCGCCCA
The DNA here is from genome assembly GCA_035288145.1 of Patescibacteria group bacterium. Lineage (GTDB taxonomy): Bacteria > Patescibacteriota > UBA1384 > UBA12157 > JAENIV01 > DATEAX01. Next base: position 4,591 of record DATEAX010000055.1, read on the forward strand.
AATTCCCGAGAGCTTTGCGCTTAAAAGTCATAAATACGAAAATTAACTTTTCAACGGCTTTTCTTTTTCGCCTGAAGCCGGATTTTCCCCATGCGCCGCCACTGCCTGGTCAAATTTCTTTTCCAGCTCTTCTTTCTTCTTGGCTTTTTCTTCAGCTTTTTTGGCCGCGGCAAGCTTTTTTTCTTCTTCGATTTTCTTTAGCTCTTCTTCGGTTAAGGCCTCTTCCCACATCGCGTAATCCTTTTTTTCAGCAACTTTTTTGGCCTTTTTGCCCGTCAAATCGCGAAGAAAATAGAGTTTCGCCCGTCGAACCTGGCGAGATTTGATTTTTTCAATCTTTTCAATCAAGGGTGAGTGCAAAGGAAAGGTTCTTTCCACTCCAACACCACTGGCGATTTTTCTTAAGCTAAAACTGCCGTTCAAAGATTTGCCGTGTTTGAAAGATATGCAAATCCCCTCAAAAACCTGAATCCTTATCTTGCCGCCTTCAGTCACTTTAAACGACACCCGCACCGTATCCCCGGGCCGAATATCGGGAATGTTTTTCTTGCCAAATTGTTGAGTCAATTTTACCAAGTCCATATCTTTTCCAATCTTACCATAAGGATAATAAAAAGAAAAGCCCCGCACCATACGATGCGGGACTAGCTCGCTAACTGGACTGATTCATCCGGCATCTTTCGATGCCGAACAAAACCATCGAGACGCTCCGAAAGATCAAACGGTTTGCCCTCGATGAGGGCATTTAGATAACCGGTAACAAGATCGGCAAGGCTGAAGAATTCCGGCGGCGGTTGCTCCGAGTGAAAGCAAAATATCGAGTAGACCGTCTTCTGCGGACTGCTTTGGTCTTTGTTTATATCCGCTGACCATCGGAATTGATGTTCGCCGTACCCCAACTGACTGGAAGTATCGTCGAAACACTGGGCGGTGATCTGTTTCCAAAGAGTTCCGAGATCCATCCCGTTCCTCTTTCGAATCTCTTGGAGAAAATCAAGATTTTCCCCGTAAATCAGACCGCCAGACCTTGAAGATAGTTGAGGCATTTCCTCGATCAACCTGGAAACCATCTCCGGATGACTGCTAACTAACTGCTTATCGGGTGGTAAGTTGACTTCCACGCCGATAATCCGATACCATCCGTACTCCTCACCAACCTTTTTCAATAAGGAGGGAGGAGTGGACTGGTAGTCGCTGACAGCGAGGAGATTAAAGACGAATCTCCGTAATCCCATCACTCATCCCTCCTTCTGAATTTGCTTCTTTTTCTCCCGATCGGATTCAGCTCTACTTGCCGCGCAAGACGCTTAGGTACTTCCGCATGTCCGCGGGATTTCCTTTCATTATGGCGGCTGCCTCTTCGGCAGTCACCGCGCCAATTGCCCGTCTTGCCGCAAGCACGGCCTCATCTCGCCGAGCGTTCTGTCTCTCCTC
>DATEAX010000056.1:0-2980 GCA_035288145.1 Patescibacteria group bacterium
CGAATTTTTCCTCCAGCTCAATTTCTTTGGCAATCGTCACGCCGTCGTTGGTAATGTGAGGCGCGCCAAAACCTTTATCCAAAATGACATTGCGGCCCTTGGGCCCCAAAGTGACTTTAACGGCATCAGCCAAGGCATTGATGCCTTTTTTGATTTCTTCCCTCGCTTTATCCGAGTATTTGATTTGTTTGGACATGATAAGCTCCTTTCAGTCGCTTAAATTCAAAATGCAAAAGTCAAAATGCAAAAAGTACTTGGATGTTTTAAAATTTTAAATTGTGATTTTGCCTTTAGGCATTTTTTTTGATATTTGATTTTTGAATTTATTCAATAATGGCGATGATATCTTCTTCTTTTAAAACAATAACTTCACTGCCCTCAAGTTTAAATTCGTCGCCGCTATATTCTTTATAAAGAATTTTCTCCCCGACTTTGACTTGAGGTTCGACCAATTTTCCGTCCTCATACTTTCCCGGTCCGACGGCCAAAATTTCTCCCCGATGGGATTTTTCTTTAGCCGTATCCGGAATAATAATCCCTGCTTTGGTTTTTGACTCCTCTTCGAGCGGTTTGACCACCACCCGGTCTGCTAACGGTTTAATCTTCATGATGCGCTCCTTTCAGTCGCTAATTTGATACGAATTACGAATTTGGTACTAAAATGCGAGATTTATCTTTTTTGTATTTTTGCCTGCCTGCGGTAGGCAGGTATTGTTTCGTATTTCGTATCCCAACATTTAACTTTTATTATATTGAACGCTTTATTATACTAAGTGTAAAAAAAACTTCAAGACCTGCCTTAAAGCTTCAGTGATGGAAGCCGGAAGGGGGATAACCGACTTCCACCAAGAATATTTTATCAAAAAAGCATTTTTTGTCAACCCCTCGACTTTGCTCGGGATTAAAGGATTTTTAATCTCTTCAGCCGCTCTTGCCACTGCCGCTGATATTCGGCTCTTTTATCGCCCGGGATTTTAAGCATATGGATGTCAGCGACCACCGAACCGCCCGGTCGAAGCATGTCCGGGTCCTGCCAAATTCTTTTCATCTGCCAAGTCCCCAGTAATTTCTCAAGTTTGTCGCCCAGGGCCCCTCGGAAAATTTTTTCCGTCCAGGAATTTCCGGCGTGAAGTCGATTTTTTTCCGGCTGCCAATTGGGCAGATTGTCATAAATCCAGGCATTTTTTTGAATAAACCTTGGGTAAAGACCCCGGTCCAAAACCGGCGCGAGCATTGCCAGCCAGTAGGAAAAATAAATGTCATTTTTGAGACGAAATTTTTTTAGGTTTAACACTTCCTCATCAAAGGCAAAACCCAAACAAAATTTCCCCGCTCGATACCATTTGTTTTTATTCTGACCTAAAATTTCCAAGACCAAAACCACCAAGGCCCGAGTAAACCAAAGACGATTCTTTTTTGTCACAAGGAGAATATCAATGTCTGATTTCTCATCTGAACTTTGAAAAGCAAGGGAATTAATCACGGAAATGTTTTTAACAAAGGGTAAAATTTTTAGCAGTCCCAGGTATCTTCGGGCTTTCTGGAAATTTTTTTGACAGATTTTTCGCCGCCGGATATATTCTCTGAAAATTTGCCGGTTGAAATTTAAGGAAAAATAATCATTTTTTTCTAAAATTTTTCCTTTTTTTGCTAATTTTCTCAAACCAATAAGAACCTGATATTTACTCGTCTTAAATTGATGCAAAAAATGCCACAATTCTTCTAAAGTCAGCGGCCGAGAAAAAATATCAAAAAAAGCCAAGGTTTTTAAAATCGCTTTCTCGATTTTGCTCATAACTTGACATAATATATCAAGCCCATCTTGAAAACAAGCCCCTCATGCTGATAGAATGAGAATATGAAGATATTTTCGGGGATTAGACCGACTGGCGAATTTCACATCGGCAATTACCTGGGAGCGATGAAACAGTGGGCTAAAGTCCAAGATGAAGGTCATGATGGCATTTATTGTATTGTCGATTATCACGCCATCACTACCCCGTATGCGACTAAAGATATGCCCAAGATGATTATTGATGGCGCCAAAGATGTTTTGGCCATGGGGATTGAGCCGCAAAAATCAACTCTTTTTTTGCAATCCGATATCAAAGAGCATACTGAACTGGCCTGGATTTTAAATACGATTACTTCGATGGGCGAGCTTTCGCGGATGACTCAATATAAAGAAAAGAGCGAAAAGCATTCGCCGCTGGCCGGCATTTTCGAATATCCGGTGCTGATGACTGCCGATGTTCTCCTTTACAAGGCCGAGGGGGTGCCGGTCGGCGAAGATCAAAAACAGCATGTGGAGCTCGCGCGGGACCTCGCGCGGCGTTTTAACCAAAAGTTCGGCGAGACCTTTCCCGAGCCGAAAGCGATTTTTACCGAAGCCAAAAGAGTGCTCTCGCTTTCCGGAGAGAGCAAAATGTCCAAGTCTGATCCGCGGCATACTTATATTGCCTTAACCGATGATCCTGATACTATTCGCCAAAAAATTATGGGCGCCACCACCGATGACGGCAAATCATCGGAAATTTCGCCGGGCACGATGAATTTGATCAATCTTTATGGCGAATTTGCGGGTAAAGCCGAGGCGGAAAAATATCTTGAGAAGCGCCGGGCCGGAACCATTAAATACTCGGAGTTTAAACCCGCGCTTGCCGAAGCCATTATCAAAGAACTTGAACCGTTCCAAAAACGCCGGGCCGAAATTTCCGACGAGGAAGTAAAAAAGATTCTCAAGTCCGGCGCCGCCAAACTCCAACCCTTGGCTCAAAAAACTATCCAAGAAGTAAAAACCAAAATGGGATTGGTGATATAATAATATTAAATGTAAAACATTGGAGGAAACATGTTTGTAACATTTTTGTTCATCTTTATCATCCTCATGTTGCTGTCGGGGATTAAACTCTTGTATCAGTATGAGCGAGGAGTAGTTTTTACTCTTGGAAAATACAACGGTGTCAAAGAACCGGGTCTT
>DATEAX010000057.1:0-5240 GCA_035288145.1 Patescibacteria group bacterium
GCCGGGCCGGAACCATTAAATACTCGGAGTTTAAACCGGCGCTTGCCGAAGCCATTATCAAAGAACTTGAACCCTTCCAAAAACGCCGTCGGGAAATTTCCGACGAAGAAATCAAGCGTATCTTGAAAGAGGGCGCGGAAAAACTCCAGCCGATAGCCCAAAAAACCATCAAAGAAGTCAAATCAAAAATGGGATTGGTGATATAAAAATGAACAATGTCAAATTCCTTCTAACCTATCGTTATGCCGAGATTATTCATGACCTAACTATCGAGTTTACTCAAAAATATATCTTAAGCAACTTAAGCAGCTTAAGAAACCTAAGTTTAGACCGAAGACCCGACTACCGGACAGCCGATCAGATGAATCAAGCAGCTCGAAGCGGCAAGCAAAATATTGTCGAAGGAGTCGGACAAGAAAAGACTTCATCTAAAGGATTAATCAAACTCTTGGGCGTGGCGAACGCTTCTTTTGAAGAACTTTTGGCTGACTATGAAGATTTTCTGCGTCAAAACAAGATGGTAATCTGCCCAAAAACCGACCCGCGAGTCGCCGAGTTTAAAAAACTTGGTTATCGCCTAAGCGACTTAAGAAACTTAAGTAACTTAGGCGAGTTGAAAGAAAAACCCAAACTTATTGGAGACCCAGAAACCGATGCCAATTTTCTTTTGACGCTTTGCCACATTGAAACTTTTCTTCTTAGCCGCCAAATAAAGGCAGCGGAAGAAAAGTTTATCGCCGAAGGCGGTTATTCGGAAAATTTATTCAAACAGCGACTCCAAAACCGTCAATAAGTTAAGCCCGTATAATTTTCAATAACTCGTCTCTTTTTTCTTCCATCAATTCTTTATTTTTTGCTTCGACATTTAAGCGCAACAACGGCTCAGTATTGGAAGGCCGGACATTAAATCGCCAGTCGCGATTGTACTCTACCGAAAGGCCGTCGAGTTCGGATATTTTGCCGTCGGCATATCTTTCTTTTAGAAAGGCGATTTTTTCTTCGCCGTTCTCCACCTCATTGTTGATTTCGCCGGAGATAAAATATTTTTCAAAATATGGTTTGAGTAAATCATCCAAATCGCCTCCCTTGGAGATAAGTTCTAATACCAATAGTAGGGGTATCATCCCCGAATCGGCATACCAAAAATTTTTAAAATAGATGTGGCCGCTGGATTCGCCGCAAAAAACCGCATCCACCTCTCGCATTTTTTCTTTAATAAAAGAATGCCCTACCCGCGAAATGACCGCCTCGCCCCCGTTAACTTTCGCCGAATCAATTAAAGCCCAAGTATAACGGGGGTCATAGACGATCTTGGCGCCGGGATTTTTGGCCAGGATGATTTTAATCAGCAAGGCACTCATAAAATAGGGTTCGACAAAAACCCCCTCTTTGGTGCAAAAGAATACCCTGTCAGCATCGGCATCCCAGGCCACACCCAAATCTGCTTGTTCGGATTTTACTTTTTCGATAAATTCCGGACGATTCTCCGGTCTAAACGGATCGGGTCGGCCCTTGGGGAAAGTGCCATCCGGTTTATCGTTGAGCCCGGCTAAAGTCAAAGGCAAACTGCCAATTTCAACAACTTTCTTTAAAACTTCAGCTTCAAAACCAAAATTCGGATTATAAACAAGTTTCAATGGTTTAATCGTTTGAGAATCAATAAAATCCAGAGAAAACTTGGAAAAATCCTCCAAAACGTCTTTTTGCTCAAGAGTCCCTTTTAGCTCACTTTCGATTTTCTCCTTGCCAGCAACAATAAGATCGCGGATTTCGTAAAGACCATTATCAGAAAAGACCGGTTTAGCTTCCTCGCGGACCAATTTTAAACCATTGTATTCAGCCGGAAGGTGAGAAGCGGTCACTTGCAGCCCGCCGGCAAAACCATAATTTGCCACCGCAAAATAAAGCATCTCGGTTGAAACTAAGCCAATATCAACAACGTCCATGCCGGCATCGGTCAAACCATTTATTAAAGCTTTGACTAATGATTCCGAGTGGATTCTGACATCACGGCTAACAACCACTTTTCCCTGTGGCTTGATTATTTTCACATACGCCTGGCCAATTTTGTAAATTGAATCCTCATTTATCTCTTTCGGATAAACGCCCCGAATGTCGTAGGATTTGAAAATTTCCGTGTTCATATTTTTATTTTATCTCTTAAGCCGCCGTTTGACAAATTTACTATTATTGATAGATTGAAGGGGGCTTTATGCGCACTAAATATATTTTTGTCACCGGCGGCGTCCTTTCCGGTCTTGGCAAGGGGGTGACTGCCGCCTCCATCGGCAATATCCTGAAATCGCACGGCTTTAGAATCTGGATGCAGAAATTTGACCAGTACCTGAATGTTGATGCTGGCACTTTGAATCCGGAAGAGCACGGCGAGGTTTTTGTCCTCGACGACGGTTCAGAAACGGATTTGGATTTGGGTCATTATGAGAGATTTCTTGATATTTCCCTTGATAAGACCTCTTCGATAATGTCCGGTCAAATTTATCAGGCAATTTTGGAAAAAGAGCGCTCTGGCGAATTTTTAGGCAAAACCATTCAGATGATTCCCCATGTCACCGACGAAGTTAAATCAAGGATATTTCAAGCGGCAAAAAATTCCAAGTGCGATATCTTAATCACTGAAATCGGCGGCACAATTGGCGACTATGAAGGCACTCATTTTATTGAAGCCATTCGCCAGATGCAATACGAGGTGGGCAAAAATAATTGTCTTTATGTTCATGTCGGTTTTTTGCCCTATCTGGGGGCTTCGGAAGAACTCAAAACCAAACCAATTCAAAACAGCGTTCACGACCTTCAAGCGATGGGTATTCAGCCCGATGTCTTAATCTGTCGCGCCGACCATCCGGTCAAACCCGGTTTGCTTAAAAAAACCTCTCTCTTTACCGGCGTTGAAGAAGAAGCCATTATTCCCTTGGAAACCGTTTCCTCGATTTATAAAGTCCCGCTAATTTTACAAAAATTTCAGCTCGACAAAATTATTAGCCGGAAACTTAAACTTCCCCTGAAGAATAAGGATAACCGGTCTTGGCTAAAATTGATTAAGAAAATCGAGGCGCCTAAAGACAAACGCCTGAAAATCGGTCTGGTGGGTAAATATATGGGTATGAAAGACACTTATTTTTCCATCACCGAGGCCTTAAAAACCGCCGGCGCCTGGCAAAACGCCGAGCTCGAAATCGGCTGGCTTGACGCGGAGGAAATCGAAAAAAAGGGCTCAAAGAGAGTCATCGGCAAGAACTGGGACGGAATTTGCGTTCCCGGCGGTTTTGGCAGCCGCGGCACCGAAGGAAAAATCCAAGCAATTGAATTTGCCAGGACCAAAAAAATTCCTTTCTTAGGGCTGTGCTATGGCTTACAGCTGGCGACAATCGAGTTTGCCAGGAATGTTGCGGGACTTCGGGGCGCTCATACCACCGAATGCGATTCTAAAAGTCCTTATCCGGTAATTCATGTTATGCCCGAGCAAGAAAAGAAATTGCTCGAAAACGACTACGGCGGCTCGATGCGCCTGGGAGCATACCCTTGCCAGCTTGCCAAGGGAACATCTGCTTGGCAAGCGTATAACCGTTTACAGTCCACCGATTACCAAAAAATGGTCAACGGTAAACGGTCAACGGTAAGCGTCATTTCCGAGCGCCACCGCCATCGCTATGAGGTTAATAACCAGTACCGCGAGATTTTGGAGAAAAAAGGTTTAGTGATTTCCGGCACTTCGCCCGATGAGCGTTTGGTGGAAATTATCGAACTCAAAAACCACCCCTTCTTCGTCGGCACCCAATTCCACCCCGAATTCCAATCCCGGCCGCTTTCCCCCCATCCGCTGTTTATGGAGTTTATAAAAGCCGCCATTGCCAATCACCGCTAAATCAGATATAATTACGATATGTATAATTGGTCTGTAGACGAGCGACAATTTAAAAAAAATTATCCCAAAAAATACAAGATTTGGCGCTTAGAACAACAGATTAATTACGGCCAGGCCGGAGAAAAAATTAGTCAGCGGATGGTTAAAAAACACTGGTCTCAAATCGAAGAGAATCTTGACCCCTCTTACCGCGAATTTTTAATTTATTTATTATGGCCCGAGAAAAAAGCATATTAACCGCTCATCAAAGCCAAGTTTTGAGTTTGGTTGCCAATGAGAAGTATTTTACCGACCGATTCTATTTGGCCGGTGGCACAGCTCTGGCCGAATTTTATTTAAAGCATCGGTTCTCTGATGATTTAGATTTTTTTTGCGAATTAGAAGAAGTTGATCCGATTCCCATCATTCGATTTTTGGAACAAAATTTTAATGCCTTAAATTTAAAAAAAATTGAAACCAAAAGGGTATTTGGTCTTTTCAGTTTTTTCTTGCAGTTTCAGGATGGTCAAACTCTAAAAATTGATTTCAACTATTATCCATTTCCTTTGATTGAAAAAGGTGTCAAATTCGCAAATCTCAAAATAGAAGATGTTTACGATATTGCCGTAGATAAAATTCATACCGTGGTGATGAAACCGCGAGCGCGCGATTTTATTGATATTTATTTTATTATCAAAGAAAAAAAATATAACCTCGATAAACTATTAATGGATGCTAAAGCCAAGTTCGATTGGGATATTTCCTTGATAGAATTGGGCAGCCGATTGATGGAAGCGAAAAGTCTCAAGGACTATCCCAGAATGCTCAAAAAAATCAATCATCAAGATTGGCAGAAGTTTTTCTTAAAAGAAGCAAAAAAATTAAAAAAAGATATTTTTAAATGAGCTCTTTTTGCCCTAGCGAAACCAAGCCCACTGATAACTAATAGTTTTGTATTCATAATCATTCTTGTATCCCGAATCCGCGAGATTGCTCGTCCTCGCGGCCGGAATTATCGGCTTTGGCATTACCACCAAGTGCCGCCAGCACTAACATTCAAACTAGTACAATTCATCTCTCCCCAAACCCTCGAGAAAACCTCCCTGTCTAAAATAAGGTATCTATAACCGAACGATAAGGCAAAACAAAAAACTCAGAGGTTTCAATGCTTTTTCCTTCAAACGTAGCTTTAATTTTTCCTACTGGCGCATCTTCACCCTTAAAATCACGCATTTTTCCCGGAGTGGCATATTTAACCGCCTTAAAAACACCATTCGCTGCCATTTCTCCAATAGTATTGGTATATTTACCAACCTTAGTTGTAATAACCTCCCATTGGGTCTTTTCATAGCCGCTGACATCTTTCAATGTCCCATCC
>DATEAX010000058.1:0-5303 GCA_035288145.1 Patescibacteria group bacterium
TCAAAATCGCTAAATCGTTAGTCGGGTCCAGGGCGACCACCTTCGCCGGGTAATTTTTCCCATCCGCCGAAAGCACCGTTAAGCTGTCACCGCTTTGAGCAACATGTTTATTCGTTAAAATAAGTCCGTCGTTGGTGATGATAAAACCCGTGCCGCCGCCTTGCTGTTCAACTGCCCGGCCAAAGAAGTCAAGAACATTGCTGGAGGTAGTGATGGAAACGACCGCCGGGGCAACTTTTTTGGTTGAATCAATAATCGCCGAAGATTCTTCCAGGCGGAGTTTTTCGGTTTTTGTTGTCGTAAGATTAACTGTCCCGCCCTTAATTCCCAAAATGTCCTGCAGTTTACTATTAGAGATAAGTAAAAGCGTCGCTCCGGTGCCGCCAACCAATCCCATAATGAAGCTTAAAATTAAAAAGAGAACGACAAACATTCCCCCACGCTTCAAGCGGCGATTGACTGACGTATCATCAAGATAGTGAATTTTTGGCATTTGTCCTCCAAAAAAGAATCATATTACAAACGATCATCCCTGTCAAATCACTCATGACTTCTATCTCTTCTCTTCTTCCTCTTTGGCTTCTTGAGTGCTTTTACCCAAAAGATAGGTGACAATCACTGCCAAAAAAGTGACGATAGCAGCATAGATTATTTTTGAAATAAAGCCAGAACCCGGTTTAATAAAATGGTCAATAAAATCCTTAATTGCTTCATTCCAGGCTAGCGCCGCCACCAAACCAAAACCGGCAACTGCCAGCTGGGTCATGGTTTTTAAAAATTCCGAACGCAAGTTTTTATTCTTCATTTTATCCTTTCTTTTAATATTTGGTTGACTAATTCCGGATTGGCTTGGCCTTGAGTTTTTCGCATCACTTGGCCAACAAGAAATCCAAACGCTTCCATTTTTCCATTTCGATAATCGGAAATCGTTTTTTCGTTTTCTGTAAGGACGGTGTCAATAATTTTCGTTAATTCCTCCGCCGAGGTAATCTGTTTGATGCCTTTTTTTGAAATGATAATCTCGGGACTTTCGCCGCTGGTAATCATTTTTGCCAACACTTCCTTGGCGATGTTATTGCTAATTTCACTATTGGCAATCTTTTTGAGAAGCTCAATCATATATTCTGGTTTTACCACCAAAAGCCCCTCCATTTTTAATTCATTGATGGTCCAGTTGGCGGCCAACTTTCCATTGACAGAGCCGGCAATTTTTTCAAAATAAGCCGCCATGGCCGCTTCAGAAGATAAAATTGCGGCATCAGGCAAAGAAAGGCCAAAATCTCTCATATAGCGTTGACGTTTAGCCGGCGGCAGTTCAGGAATTTCTGATTTAATTTTTTTAAGATCGAACTTCGATGTTTCAAATGGCGGAATATCCGGCTCGGGAAAATAGCGATAGTCCTGGACGAATTCTTTGCCTCTTTGGGTATAAGTTTCCCCCCTCGAATCATTCCAACCGCGCGTTTCTTTGACTACTTTCTCACCGCGTTCTAATATTTCTTTCTGCCGTTTTTCTTCATAACTTAACGCCCGCTCCACCATGCGGAAACTGTTTAAGTTTTTGATTTCAACTGGAGTACCTAAATTCTTAAATTTTGCATTGTCATTTTGATTTTTGACTTTTTCATTTTGCATTAAACTTATATTAGCATCACACCGCAGGTGCCCTTTTTCCATCTCCGCATCCGAAACCCCAAGATATCTTAAAATCGAGCGCAGTTCCTGCAAAAATATTTTTGCTTCTTGGGGTGAGGAAATTTCCGGTTCAGTAACAATCTCCATCAGCGGCGTTCCGGCGCGGTTGAAATCAACCAGCGTCGCATCTTCCGTGTGGATAAGTTTACCCGCATCCTCTTCAAGATGAATCCGGGTAATTTTTATTTTTCGAATTTCGAATTTCGAATTTCGAGCTCGCCATTGCGAGCGAATGGCATATTATATTGGGAAATCTGATAGTTTTTGGGCAGATCCGGATAAAAATAATGCTTGCGGTCAAATCGGCTAACCTTGGCAATTTCAGCGTTGAGGGCCAAACCGGTCTTAAGCGTCCATTCGATTGCTTGCCGGTTGGCTACTGGTAATACTCCCGGAAGTCCCAAACAGACCGGACAGACCAAGCTATTCGGCGGCGCTTTTTCAGCGTTATTATCACAGCCGCAAAACATTTTTGATTTAGTTTTCAGCTGGACATGGATTTCCAGCCCGATGATGGTTTTAAACATAGTTTTCAAAACCTAATAAGTTCGCCTATCGCCTTTTTGAAATTTCCAATTGCCTCGCGGGCCATAAAATCGGTAATTTGATACTCGCTCGAATGGACGATTTCGTTTCTGACTTTGTGTCCGCGCCAGGCGGCATCCAATCCTTCGGGTGAAAAACGATTCTTTGACGCTTTCAGCCGATCGCCCATCGTCGGCCCCGGGGCATTCAACCCTTTCAAGATATGATCCAAAAGTTTATCCGATTCCAAAACCGCGCGGGCATAGTTGGACGGCCGACCCAAGCGCATCAGCTCTTCAATCTCTTTCCATTTTGAGGCGACAAAATTTGGGTCCAAACTTTCCGTTTGCCCCATTTGCGCCACGCTTCTTTTACCAAATACCAATTTAAAAGGCAAGCTGATAAGCCACCATAAACTTTTAAAAAATCCTTCAACGATTTTTTGCTCAGTTGACTTATGATATTGACGCACTCGATAACCCATCTCGTTCCCCTTCATAAATTTTTGCCAAATTTAATACTTCTAAATCACCAAACTGCGGGCCAATAATTTGTAAACCTACCGGTAAACCGTTTAGTCCCACCCCAGGGGTGGGATTTTTTTGGTTCAAACTTGAAAATCCCGCCGGCACGGAAATGGCCGGCAGTCCCGCTAAATTAACCGCTATGGTATAAATATCAGATAAATACATTGTTAAGGGATCTGATTTGGCGCCAATTTTAAACGCCACCTCTGGCGAAACCGGACCCATCAGAAAGTCCACTTCCGAAAATGCCTCATCGAAATCTTTTTTGACTAATGCCCGAACCCTTTGGGCTTGATTATAATACTGGTCTACATAGCCGGCCGACGAAGCATATGTCCCCAACAAAATTCTTCGTTTGGTTTCCTTGCCAAACCCTTCGGATCTAGTCTTGATATATATCTCAAGCAAATTTCGGGTTTCGGATTTCGGGTTTCGGATTTCACTATAGCCGTATTTAATCCCGTCATAGCGCGCCAGATTCGAGGCCACCTCCACCGGCATAATAATATAGTAGCAGCTTAAAGCATATTTCTGATTCGGCAAACTGATTTCTTGAATTTCCGCGCCTAATCTTCCAAATCCATCAATCGCTTTTTCGACAATTCTTCTGACTTCCGGATTTAATCCTTGACCAAAATACTCTTTCGAAACACCGATTTTTATATTTTGAATTTCGAATTTAGAATTTGTTTCGCCTGCCTGCCGGCGAGGCAGGGATTTAGGATTTAGGATTTCGGATTTTATACTAGTAGAATCTTTTGGATCTTGACCACTGATTGTCTCAAACATAATCTCGGCGTCTTCGGCGGTTTTCGCTATAGGTCCAATCTGATCCAAAGATGAAGCCATGGCCAAAAGCCCGTAACGCGAGACCGCCCCGTATGTCGGCTTAAAACCAACTACGCCACAAAAACTGGCTGGCTGGCGAATCGAACCGCCGGTATCCGAACCCAACGCCCCGAGCGCCATGCCGCCGGCAACAGCCGCCGCCGATCCGCCTGACGACCCACCGGAAACTCTCTCTCTGTCAAAAGGATTTTTCGTGGGACCCCAAAAAGAAGTCTCCGTTGACGAGCCCATGGCAAACTCATCAAGATTGGTCTTGCCTAAAATAATTGCCCCGGCGGCTTTAAGTTTTGAAACCACCGACGCATCGTAGACTGGAAGATAATTTGCCAAGATTTTTGAGGACGCGGTTGTCTTGACGCCTTCGAGCGAAATGTTATCCTTCAAGGCAATCGGCATGCCGTCGAGTAAACCCTTTGATTTTCCTTCTTCGAATCGTTTGTCGCTCTCCGCCGCCTGTTCGAGGGCTTCTTTTTCTAAAACGGTGTTATAGGCGTTGATTTTCGGGTTCAGCCGCTGGATTTTCTGAAGATAAAAATTTACCAGTTCCGTCGCTTTCAAACGCCTGTTCTTGAATTCTTCCGCTGCCGTCTTAATGGTTAATTTTTCCAGCTCTTTGGTCATTTTTCTAAACCTATCTTATCATTTCAGACTGCTCTTGACAATGAAAGATTAATTCGATAAAATCTATATTTGTGACCCTCGGGTCAAACTACATTCCAGGAGGTTACTTTTGCCGCCCGAAGCCCAACTCACCGTCGCTATCCGAGACGAAAACGGCCAGACGCGCGTGGGATGTTCCGGAGAAATCGATCTTTACACCCACGAACTTCTCAAAATGCATCTGGACAACCCACCGCCCTTGAAGGGTGAGGTCATTATTGACCTCACCCGCACCGAACACCTCGATGCCGCCGGCTTTCGAATCATCCGGACCTTTGCCCACCGGGTCAAGGAGGCTGGCAAGAACATCAAAATTCTTGCCCTTGCCAAGAGTATTGTCCATCGAATCTTCGAGCTCACGGGTTTTCACCGCGAGTTCCCTATCGAGTACCAAGATTCCCATTAAGGGATCGGCTTTCTGCCCCGATGATACATCGGGGCAGCTTTTTATTCAAAAATCTTCTTGACTTTAATGAAACTGTCTTCTTCGTCCGGGGCATTTTCTAAAACTTTTTTGGTCGAAAGACTGGTCTCGATTCTATCTTCCCGCGTCACATTTCGAAGACCGGAAATTTGTTCAATCTTCATCACCCCTTCGGTTTTGGTCTTTCCCAAATCAGCAATATAGGCCAGAATTGAGGCCAGCTCCCGGGTATATTTGGCGGCTTCGTCCTTTTTTAAGCTGATGCGCGCCAAAGCGGCGATATGGTCAACATCTTGAGGACTGATTCGCGTCATCAAAACCTTCTTTCTTTTATTATCTTAAGCGAGAATGGCCGAAGAGTAAAGTGTTTGCCTCTACCTTTCTTGATTTTTAATCGAGATTGTTTTACAATAAATTATCATCTCAAGTGGGGGGTAGAGACCTTGAAAACGCATCCGAACCGTCCGGGGCTAAGGGCCGTTGAGGTAAGACGCTGGGTCCAGAAGGGCATTCTTTCGGTGAGGAGGGTCAAATTGACGCCGGTTTTCTATCTTATTTCCGGCAAAACCGTCCGCCAGACCTGGCTTTCCCGTAGTCGCAGTCACAAAGGCAAAATCGAGAGA
>DATEAX010000059.1:0-2772 GCA_035288145.1 Patescibacteria group bacterium
AATCCCAGTCCTAAAACCGCCAGACCCAAAACAGACCACAATAATATTTTCATATACCCTCCAACCTTCGCCAAGGCTTCGGTTGGCAAGCCAACCATAGTTTCAACGACGGTTGGCAAGCCAACCATAGTTTCAACGACGGTTGGCAAGCCGCTGGCGAAGTGTTGCCCTCCGAAGTCTGCACTGAAAGTACACTATGTAATAGGTTTTTCAGTAAAGACGCAGGATGGGCGCGATAATTTCTTCTTTATTCAGTATAATACATAATACAACTTTCGAACATCCCAAAAAATCCCCTAAGGGATTTTTTGGGGTTGTCTTCTGTCTTACCAGTTCTTGTCTCGATTGCCGCCGAAGCCCCCGCCAGAACCGAAATCTCGACGCGGCCGCTCTTCCATCGGACGGGCAACATTGACAGTAATTTTTCTGCCGTCCAAATCGGTGCCGTTCAGACCTTCGATGGCTTTCTGGGCTTCCTCGTCATTGCCGAATTCGACAAAGCCGAAACCCTTGGAACGCCCGCTTGTTCTATCGGTGATAATCACCGCGGATTCAATTGTTCCGAACTTGGCAAACGCTTCTTTGAGAGTCTCTTCCGAAGTGTTGTAAGACAAACCGCCAACAAATAATTTTTTGGCCATTTTCTTCTTTCTCTTTTAATGATTTGTAAGCCGACCTAATTTCTTAATCGTTCAGCTTACATCGAAATGCTTGCCTTAGTACTTAAGAAACTTAACATATTAAGTATAACACTAATTTTTAAAAATGCAAGAATTGTGCAAAAATCGCGCACGATTTGGTTCCAAACTTCTAAATGGCGGGACATTCGGGTCTGAAATCTTTAAGTTAATTTAACACAAATCATTATGCCTTAAAACCAATTTTTCGTTTTGACGTATTGGGAGGTGACATCATTTTTTTAATTGTCTGAAAAACAACTCTGAATTGACGGTCGTATCTCTTCTCCATTTCTTCAACCCTTTTTAATATATCTTTATGGGCTACCAGCATTTCGCGCATTTTAATAAATGTTCGCATTATTTGGATATTGACTTGGGTCGCACGTTTGCTATTTAGCACAGATGACAACATTAAAATGCCATGTTCAGTAAAAACTCTGGGATTTTTTCTAGTTCCTCCCCATCTTGATGTTCCAAATTGGAATATCAAGTTATGAAATTCTTCTTTGTTAAGCCTAAACATAAAATCACTCGGAAAACGATCTAAATTCCTACTTACGGCTTTATTAAAATTGCCCGTAGTAATTTCGTAAAGCAGAGCTAAATCGCGATCAAGCATTACCCTTTGGCCACGAACTAAATAAATCTTTTGCTCAATAATTTCTTGGACAATTAAATCTTTCATCTTTTACCAACTGGCGGTGGGACTGGGATTCGAACCCAGGATCATCTTGCGACGATACACGCTCTCCAAGCGTGCGCCTTAAGCCGCTCGGCCATCCCACCTCAATCAATTATATCAGAAACTCTTGATTACTGAAGAGGCCGCCCGTAGCTACGGGCGGCCCAAATAATTCGTTCTTTGGTTTTACGGGGCTGATTGCCCTCGGTAAGAAGCGATCGCTCGCCGGAACGGCTGAAGCAAAGGCCTCTCTCTAACATGATTGGCCGGATGGCCGTTGCGACTGCGCCCTGAAAGATCAGCGATGATTTGCCGAATCTTGGCTTCCGCACCATCCTTACCGCTTGACTGAAGCCGTTTGATTGCCTTGGCGGCAGCATGCGGCACCTTCTTGAGCTTCCTTTCTCTCCAATGGATGACAGCCACTTCCCTTTTCCTCCGTTCTTTCAGATATCCTACCTCTCAAGAACGAAGGTGACATCAACTCGAATCGAAGAACAATATCCACACCCCCTTCCGATACTTTAATGATATTATAATCAATTTGAAAAATCAAGGTGTCCGCTGGTAATTTTCGAAAGGATGAGCTTCTTTTCCACCGAGGCGATGAGTTTCCTGGTAGCAATCACCGAGTCCGGGGAAACGGAAACCGAGGTCGCCCCCTCCCGAACCATCAGCTCGACAATCTCCGGGAAGGTCGTCGCCGCTTGCCCGCAAATGGAAACGCTTTTATGATATTTGCGGCAAGCGCGGATTGTCTGAGAGAGGGCAATTTTGACCGCCTCGTCGCGTTCGTCAAACTCCTCGGCCAACTTCTCATTATCCCGGTCAATCCCCAAAATCAGTTGAGTCAAATCGTTGGAACCGATGGAAAACCCGTCTATTTCCTCCTCGCAAAAACGCTCAATTAAAATGACATTTGCGGGAATTTCCACCATCATCCAGACCTTGAAATCCGGACCCCGCTCCAAGCCGCTTTCCTGAATTAACAGGCTTACTTCTCGGAACTCGTCAATCGTCCGGACAAAAGGGATCATCAACCAAAGATTTTCGAAATTCTGCCGGACGGATTTAATCGCCTCGAGCTCGAGTTTGAATAAATCCGGCTCCTTGAGATAGCGCAAAGCCCCCCGGTAGCCGAGCATCGGATTTTCTTCTTTGGGTTCGATTTTCCCCCCGCCCTTTAAGTTGCGGTATTCATTGGTCTTGAAATCCGTCCCCCGATAGACCACCGGTCGGGGAGCAAAAGCCCGACAGACCGTGGATATCCCTTTGGCCAGTTTCCTGACATAAAGCTCGGCTTTGCCGGCTTTAACCAGGGCTCGCGGGTGCTCGCCTTCTTCGGTAATCATAAACTCCGCCCGCAAGAGCCCGACGCCGTCAAAGCCGAGCTTTATGTCAGGAAACTGG
>DATEAX010000060.1:0-6428 GCA_035288145.1 Patescibacteria group bacterium
TGGCGCTGACCAATTCATCCGTATCAATGGCTTTAGCCACTAAAACATTTTTACCAGTTTTATTAAAAAGCTTGTCTAAAATAACTTTTGGATTATTGCTCTCATCAAGAGTTAAATATACATAAACATTTCCGTAAACCTTTCCCCCTTGAACACTGGCACTGTTAGGAATAGTCAAAACACTCGGAACGGTCAGTAAGCCACTTGTGTTTGGCTTTAATTTATTAACCGTCATTTGAAAATTAGGATACTGTAATAGCCAGGCGTCTTTGCCTATCTGACTGCGGCTAAATAACCTATCACGCACCATTTCTGGCGTAACCTTGACTTTAGCCGTTGCCAAATAACCTAAAACCACCAGTTGAGTATTTTTCGCCTCACCTTTAAGACCGAGCTTTTTGAGCATCTCTTTAATAGTTTTTTCCATATCAGATTGGCTCGAGACTTTTTGCCCCTGATACGAAACCTCAATTTTGTAATTTAGAATATCGCCAGATTTTACCTCGTCAACACCATCAGCGATGTTTACCGAGATGCCCGTAT
Source organism: Patescibacteria group bacterium (assembly GCA_035288145.1). GTDB lineage: Bacteria > Patescibacteriota > UBA1384 > UBA12157 > JAENIV01 > DATEAX01. The sequence continues at coordinate 544 of DATEAX010000060.1, forward strand.
CTGGCGACAAAGACCATTTTTCAATTGAGTCAGCTGAAACTTGACCTCCCTTTGCGACGAAATACCAAATAACTGCCCCAATAATTAGAATGATAAGAATCGCCAAACCGATTAACCATTTTTTACCTTTTTTCAAATTGACCTCCTTTTTTAACCTTTGGAATTTATGTTATTTATTTAATTTTTTAGCTCCGCAACTTTTGGTATCTAAAATTTCCTTTTCCACTTCATAAGTTTCGCCAGAACTGTTTATGCAATAGTATTTTCCTGGTTGGGAAGGAATTGGCGCAGAGATGATGAAAGTATTTTCACCTAACGCCTGGAAACTGCAAGAAGAACAATATTTTTCAGTTAAAACGAATCCCTGGACTGAATTATTTGATTGGTAATGGTCATTCAGCGCCTTAAACACGTTATTCATTTCCGATATCGTCTGGACATCCCTGACTTTGCTCCGACTACTATTTAGGTTTGTTAAAACCAATACTACTAAAATTCCGACAATAATAATTATTGGAACGAAAACCACCGCCAAAATAATAATGATTAATTTTTTGTTTTCGGATTTATGAGGTTGTGATTGGTTGTTTGCCCCTGACGGTGGGGTATCTTGAAAAGATGATTTAATACTGTTACTTGGATTTTGTGGCTGTTGGTTTTGATTCATTGATTACCCCTCTTTATTTTCGAGAACTAAATTCTCTCCATTTTCCATTTAACTCTCTCTCTCTGCGTGTCAACACATTTTCAAAAAACTTACCTCCTTTCTTTTTGATATTTTCTGCAAACGAAATAACAATCGGTCAATGCTTTGTTTAATTTAATAATACTACAAGCTGTATGATAATGCTACAAGTTGTCTGTGGAGAATGTGGTATACCTCTTTTACGCTTGAAATGTGGAAAAGGAACAATTTTTGAAAAAATTAGGTCAACGAATCGCCGAGTTGCGTGTTAAAGAGGGCTTAACCCAAGAACAGCTTGCAGACGCTATTGAAGTTCATAGAACTTATATTGGATTCATAGAACAAGGCAAAAGAAATGCCGTTATTTGGAATCTTTATAGAATTTCCAAAGTCTTAAAAATTAGCTTGCAAGAACTTTTTTCTGAACTCGAAAAAATAAAATAAAATTACTGTTAAATTAACAGGTTAAAAGTTGTGATTATTTCGCGATCGCGAAAAAGTATGTACAAAATCAACCTGTTATTTTATTAATGTTTAAAAGCCATATTCCATCAAAAATCATGCAGGATGAATTCAAATCCCGGCCGCTCTCGCCGCGCCCGTTGTTTTTGGAATTTTTAAAAGCCGCCCTCCAATAATACTATAAACCCGTAACCCCAATCCAGGAACGGGGTTTTATCGGTTTAATTGGATTTTTTCCTTTAATCTGCCGGCAATAACGCAGGAGTGTCTCGCCATCGGCGGACCATTATTGCTGGCAGGTTAAAAGAAGGGCGGCGCGGTAAATCGCGCCGCCCAACGCGGGTCAGTCAAAACCATGGCACTGCCCGAAAAATCGCCACAAAAGCCATCATGGCTCCGATCGAAAGGAGACATATGGCCAGCGTGGCAATAATAGTGACTACGGCCTCTAAATTGTCCGGAATAGTGCTTCCTTGTTCCACCGACATAAAGTCTCCTTATCTTTTCCTTGTGGTTGGGCTTGGGCTTGGGGTCGGGGTCGGCGCCTGGGTCGCTTCCACTTGAGCCGGCGGAGAGGGTTCCTGACCGGGGATTCCTTCCGTACCCGGACCGTAGAGGAAACTGTCGGGAATCGGGACATATTTGCTGGTAAAGGTCTCTTCCTGCAAAACCTCGCCTGCCGCCGAGGTCACTTTGTAGTGAAAACTCGCCGAGGCACCTGAAGTCGCCCTTTCCGTTTGTCTAATTTCGCCTGGCGCCATCGAGTCCGACTCGGTGTAAATCGGCGCGCCAGCCGAGGTGTAATCGTAGACCACCGGGTCGGAAATCTCAATCTTTCGGCCGTCCTTGGTGCCAAAAATTTGGAAATCCAAACCGTTATTGGAGGCCTCTCCCCAGATAAAAATCGGCGTCTCCATATTATTGATAAATTTGAGATCCGGCGCCGGGTCGTAAATCGTCGCGTCCATCCCCACCGGCGGCTCGTAATAACTCACCCGAAAAGAGTGGGCCGTCCGGTCAATAATTTTTAAGCCGGAATTTAAGACCGCCCGGAATAAAGTTGTCGAAACTTGACAGAGGCCGCCGCCTATTTCCGGCGTCACTTGAGTGCTGTTTTTAATTACCAGTTCTGGCAAAAAACCGGCAGCGGCAGAAATATCGCCAATGGCTTTAATCGTGGAAAAGGTCTCGCCCGGTTTGACAATCGTGCCGGAAATTTTCTCGGCCCCTAGCGAAAGATTATGGATGCGGTTCGGGGGCGAACCCCGCCAGGAGGTTGTGCCTTCGCCGATTATCTCCTTCAGTCCGAGTTCCGCCGGGTCATCCCCGGTAACCGCCGGCTCGGTTACTTTGACCTTAAGTTCAAGTTTCTCCTGCTCATTTTTTAAGGCCTCAATAATTTGGCCAACCGCCTGTTCTTTATCCAACTCGTAGCCGGTTTGGGCAAGCCGAAAGGCCGTCACCCTGCCTCCCGAGACCTTAAATTGAGGGTCTTTTGGCGGCTGGTTAACTTCGCTGGCAAAGGGTTCAAGTTTGGCACCAACTTTGGCCGACGAAATTTCCGGCGAAAGCTTATATGGCTTGACAGCGACTTTGGCCCGGTTTTTAGTATTTTCAAGCAAGCCCTTATCATTTAAGCGGCCGACAAATTCCAGGAGCCCGGCCATGTCTTCTGGTTTAATTTCTAAGGTCTTTTCGCGGGCGGTAATAGTAAGATGCCGACCCAAAAGACGCTCTGTCTCGGGAATGGCTTCCTCGGCAGTTGAGGCGTCAATCCTTGGATAAACGACTGAAACCAGAAACGGCATTTCCGATGGAAAGCTTAAAGAACCAATATGCTCTAGCGCGACTTGCCGGCTTCCCTCGAGCTCAAACCGCCGACCGATTTCTTCAGGGATTACCTTGGGTTTGTTGTCGTGAATTTCGATGGTGGCGTCTTTTTCCGGCCGGTCAATTTCTTTGGCAATCGTCGCAAGATAGTTGTTAAGCTCGTCATCTTTGAGAGCAAATGCCGCCAAAACCTGATTCCGGCTAAACATCGCTAAGATAGTTTCTTTGAGAATCCTTCTAATCCCGCCGCTTCGGCCAATTGCCAGCAATCGGTCAGCCGTCTTGGCTTCATATCCGCTGTAATCAATCCCCAATTCCGCTTGCGAGCGAACATAGGTTTTGCCCTCGAAGCGGTAATTGAGTTGACCGTCGGTCTGAAAAACCAAAGAGGTAAATTTGCTTTCAGCTTCCGTCCGGCGAAGACCGCCAAAGTCGGTTGAGCCGATGTAAGTGTGGGGCAAAACTTTATCTGTATAGGCCAGATTAAAAGCAAAAAAGCCGGCCGCCAAGCCGAAAACCAGAAATCCGGCGGCAAGAATTATCCTCCGGAATAATTTCTTTTTGAGAATTTTCCGCGCCCCTTTTTTGAGGTCCGAAAACTTCAACTTAATTTGAAAAATGTTATTGATTGTCATTGGCCGTTTAAGATTTCTTCCAAAATGGTTTTGGCTAAATTTTTATCCGAGACGACTCCCTGTTCGGGATTCAGCAAATAGACCTTTAAAATCGAGCCCTCCACCGCCGAGGCGGGGAGGCGGTCTGAAGACAGGTTTATCTTCTGCTTTTCGATTTCCAAGACGGCCTTTTGGCCGTTTTTTTCGAGAATTTTACCGGTTAATGATTTCATATTAGCTTAAGTTTATCTTAAAAATTTGACTATCAAAAGGGCGACGATGTTTAAGATTTTAATCATCGGATTGATTGCCGGGCCGGCGGTGTCCTTGTAGGGATCGCCAACGGTATCGCCGGTGACTGCCGCCTGATGAGCTAAACTTCCCTTGCCGCCCAAATTTCCTTCTTCAATATATTTTTTGGCATTATCCCAAGCTGCTCCCCCGGTGGTCATGGAAATTGCCACAAATAAACCGGTGACGATTGAGCCGACCAAAAGTCCCCCCAAAGCCACCGGCCCGAGAATAAATCCCACGGCAATTGGCGTAATCACCGGCAGAAGGGCAGGAAGAATCATTTGCTTAATTGCTGATTTGGTGACAATATCCACCGCTTTAGAATAGTCGGGTTTGGCCTTTTCCTCCATCAATCCTTTAATTTCCTTAAATTGTCGTCTGACTTCAGAAACCACTGCCCCGGCGGCTCTCCCCACCGCCTCCATCGAAAGAGCGGCAAAAAGATACGGCAAAAGACCACCAATAAATAAACCAATCAACAGCCGCGGATTGCTCAAATCAAAGGGCAAATTGCCGTGGGTCTTGGTCAAATCCTGAATGTAGGCGGAAAACAGCACCAGTGCCGCCAGCCCGGCCGAAGCAATCGCATAGCCCTTGGTAACGGCTTTGGTGGTGTTGCCAACAGCATCGAGAGCGTCGGTGACCTCGCGGACGCTTCCGGGCAAATCAGCCATTTCGGCAATCCCGCCGGCATTATCGGTAATCGGACCGTAAGCATCAATCGCCACTATCATCCCCGCCATACTAAGCATAGAAAAGGCGGCAATGGCAATGCCGTACAGACCGCTATAGGCATAAGCGGCCAAGATGCCGGCAGAAATTAAAAGAATCGGCCAGCCGGTGGCCTTCATCGAGGTTGCCAGCCCGGCAATAATGTTGGTGCCGTGACCACTTAAAGACGCCTCGGCGATGTTGCGCACCGGCCGGTATTTGGTGGAAGTATAATATTCGGTAATGATGACCATGCCCAAGGTGACGCCAATGCCGACCAAGCTGGCATAATATAAATCCCAGACATGCTCGACGATGCCGGTCATATAAAATTTGGTGACAAAATAGAAACCAATGGCCGAAATTATCGCCGAGGCCGCCAAACCCTTATATAAAGCGTTCATAATTTTAGTGCCGGATAAACGGACAAAAAACGTTCCCAATATCGAAGCCAAAATCGCCACTCCGCCCAAAGCCAGAGGATATAAAACAGCATTATCGGCGGCGAAAGTTAAACTCCCCAGAAGCATGACGGCGATGGCGGTAACCGCATATGTCTCAAAAAGGTCGGCGGCCATGCCAGCGCAGTCGCCGACATTGTCGCCGACATTGTCGGCGATGACCGCCGGATTGCGGGGGTCGTCTTCGGGGATGCCGGCTTCAACTTTGCCCACCAAATCCGCGCCCACATCCGCCGCCTTGGTATAAATCCCCCCGCCCAAACGGGCGAAAATCGAAATTAAAGAACCGCCGAAGCCGAGACCGATCAGAGCCGAGATATCTTCGGTAACAAGATAAAAACCGGCCACCCCCAACAACCCCAGACCAACGACTAATAATCCCGTGACTGCCCCGCCCCTAAAAGCGATTGATAATGCCGGTTTTAAGCCGACCGAAGCGGCCTGGGTTGTCCGCACATTGGCCCGGACAGCGACATTCATCCCGATATAACCGGTGGAGGCCGAAAGAATTGCCCCCAAAAGAAAACCAACGGCGGTTTTAAGATCAAAAGCAAAATATAAAATCATTGCCAAAAATAAAGCAATCAAGGCGACTGTTTTATATTGACGATTAAGATAGGCCCTGGCCCCCGCCTGTATCGCCCGGGCAATTTCCTGCATTTTTTCCGAGCCCGGATCGGCTTTTAAAATCTGCCAAATTAAAATGATTCCATAGATAATCGCCAGCCCGGCCGAACCAAAGGCGAGAAGGTAAGATAAGGATGAGATTGTCATAATAACCGCCTGAATAAGCTCAAAATCTAAAGCTCAAATGTCAAATTAAATCCA
>DATEAX010000061.1:0-3362 GCA_035288145.1 Patescibacteria group bacterium
ATCACCGCCCGATTGGGCTTAAATTTGGACCGATGGCTTGTAATGGCTTAAGCTTTGAAATATTTTGACCATGGATATTAACTCTCTCATCTTTAATCCCGGATGCACCGGCAGAGAGATTACTTCTTGCGATATTTTGGCGGCAATCGGCGTGTCTTTTCTATAACCAATCTCTCGATAGACTTTCTGCTCGTTAATCGGCAAAGGATAGAAAATCGCCGTGCCGATGCCGGCTTGGGTAAGTTTGGCCACCACTTCGTCGCGAGAAAAAGCAAACTCCGGAGTAATCCTAATCGTGTATTGATGATAAACGTGCTTAGCCCCAGCTTGCGCTTCGGGCATAATAATTCCCGGGATTTTACTCAAATTCTTATTGAGATATTTGGCATTCTTAATTCTTAAATTGTTAAATTTATTTAATTTCTTCAGTTGCTCGATACCGATTGCCGCTTCGATATCGGTCATTCTATAATTATACCCTAAAATGTCATGATAATATTTGATTTTTGAGCCATGAGCTCTTAGAAGATTTGCCTTATCATATATTTCTTTTGAATTAGTGGTAATCATCCCGCCTTCCCCGGTCGTCATATTCTTTGTCGGATAAAGAGAAAACGCCCCCGCCAATCCAAAAGAACCGACTTTTTTGCCTCCCCACTCTGCGCCGTGAGCTTGACAGGCATCTTCAATAATCGCAAGTTTGCGTTTCTTAGCGATGACCATGATTTTTGTCATAGCGCAAGCGTTGCCATAAAGATGGACCGGCATAATCGCTTTGGTCTTCTTGGTGATTTTAGCTTCGATTTTTTCCGGGTCAAGATTGAAAGTTTGTTCAACAATGTCAGCAAAGACCGGTCTGGCGCCGGTGTAAAGGATGGAATTTGCCGAAGCAATGAAGGTAAAAGGAGAGGTGATGACCTCATCGTCTGGGCCGATTCCGGCGGCCCGCAGAGCAATTTCCAGAGCTGTTGTCCCCGATGATGTCGCAATCGCATATTTTACGCCAATAAAGCGAGCAAATTTTTCTTCAAATTCCGAAACCTTTGGCCCTTGCGCCAGCATCCCCGATTTTAAAACTTCGGTGACGGCTTTAATTTCTTCTTTACCAATTTTGGGGGAGGCAATGTTAATTTTCATATTTTTCTTTTCTTCGCTTTTTTCCTTGCCAAGACCTCAAATACTTCCCGTATGCCTAATATTTTTCCATGATATATCGGTTTTATCTTGATACTACTTTCCCCAAGTTGGCCGTCTGACCCAACTGCGACTTGATCGAATCGGTGTTTTGAAAGTAAGCTCTCAACCGTTTTTTGTTTTAGGGCAATTCCTTTGAAGATAGCTTTGGCCGAACTTACTAATAAATTTAAATCGCCAAGACCGATAGCTTTAAATATTAACTTTGGATACCACGACAATCCGATAATACTGCCAATATATAATCTGCCGTCCGGTTTTAAAACTCGATAAAATTCTTCCAAAGTTTTGTTTTTGTCGGTAAACATCCAAACGCTGTAGCAAATAACATAGTCAAAAAAATCATCTTTATAGGGTAAGTTTTCTATTCTGCCTTCTGCTAACTCCAAATTTTGTCTCAATAATCCTTTTTTTAATGCTCGCGCGTAATCTAAATATTTTGGCGTTAAATCAATTCCGTAGACATTTTTATTTAAGAAACTGCCGGCAATAGACCAGTGACCGGCGCCGCACCCAGCGTCAAGCATTATTTTGTCTTTACCCGAAAAACCAATTTTCGCAAGTCGTTTTTGATAATAATCAAGCGGAAACCCGAGCATGATGCAAATATTTTCATTATCAACCTTTTTAATTCTCCAATCCTTGTTAATTTTCATCATCGTTAACTTATCTTAACCAAATCTTCGGCTTTTCCTCCGCCGGGGGATAAAACTTCAAGTCATAGTCCATTTTTAAAACAATATTTTTCAAGCCGCAGACGCATTGAAAAATAATTTTATTATCTTTTCGGGATACTTCCTCTTTAAGCCGTTGGCCGCAAAAACAGACAAAATCATAAATCCGGCCGGGATTGCCATAGACAAGGGCGTGGGGCGGAGTATCTTTGGTGATAACAGCACCGGCGCCGATTAAAGCAAATTTGCCGATTTTAACCCCGGGCAATATCACCGTATGCCCCCCGATTGATGCTCCCTCGCCGATTTCGATGGTCGAAACCTCCCAATCGTCTGCTGATTTTATTTTACCGTCGGCATTAATCGCGCGAGGAATTTTATCATTGGTAAAGCAAACATTGGGACCGATAAAAACCCCGCTTTCGATAATCGCTTGATGATAGATAATCGCTCTGTTTTGAATCTTGACGTTGTCGCCAATAATTGAGTCGAAATCAATAAAAACCGAATTGCCGATGACGCAGTTTTGACCGATTTTCGTCCCGCTTCTAATTTGGCTGAAATGCCAGATTTTCGTATCCCGACCAATTTGAACATTATCTTCAACAATGGCGGTAGGGTGGATAAAAAAATCAGATTTTTTCTTTTTTACACCTTTCCTAACTACAGGATTTGATTTTTTCTTTTTGGATTGTGATTTTGCATTTTGCATTTTGAATTTTGCATTTATCTACGGATCATCCTGTCCACCCGGCAGGCAATATCCAAGGCGTCAATGGCTTCCCGGGCAGTGACCATCGGCCGACTGTTTGTTTTAATCGCCTTGATAAATGATTTAATCTCCGCCTTGAGCGGCTCGAAATTTTCGGTTTTAATCACTCTTTTGTCTTTCTGGTCGCCAAATTTTATCACAAATTCGCCAAAATCATCATAATCGGTTGAATAATTACATTCATAAAAATCCAGTTCTTGAGTAATATAATTTAGTTCGGCATAAGCTTTAGTTCCAGAAATTGTTAATTTTCTAATTTTCACCGGCGTAATCCAATTGGCTTGAGCTAACCCCGAACACTCACCATATTTAAGAAAGATATCAACATAATCTTGCCGCATTTTATTTAAGGCATTGCCGCCGCCGGCAACCACGGCATTTGGCAATTTCCCGTAAAACCAATTCATCATATCAATATCATGAACGCCAATATCAATCACCACATTGGCATCTTTAATTTGGGCCGGCATTGGCCCAATTCGCCGGGTAACAATCGAAGTTATTTTGCCAAGCTTGCCCTTGTCAGCCATCTCTTTAAGTTTCAAAACCGCTGGATTAAAGCGCTCGATGTGGCCGACGGTAAATTTGATGCCTTTTTGTTTGGCTTTTTGGACAATAATCTTGGCGTCGGCGACGGTGCCGGCAATTGGTTTTTCGATTAAGATATGAATGCCCTTGGCGATTGCCCCCAGGGCGACTTCTTTATGGAGTTTGGTCGGCAC
>DATEAX010000062.1:0-3036 GCA_035288145.1 Patescibacteria group bacterium
AGAGAAAAACGGCGACCACTTATCTTCGCCGAGGCGTCTTTCTCGTGCCGCGCTGGCGGCCGGTGGCGCGATGGGAAATCAATTACCTGGAATCCCGAGGGATGGCCATGAAAAGTCAAGGCATTCTCTTTCTGGAATCAGCTTATCGTCAATTGACGTTCATGCAGGTTGATGACCTCGACCATGCCCAGCGACAGCAGGACCACATCCTCGAAAATTATCTCGGGGTTGACTTCCTTCGAAGCCACCTGCCGGAATTGATGATAACCCTTCTTGCTCAAGAAATAATCGTTGATAAAACCATTAAGCGAAATACTGGAGTCGAGAGTCTTCAGACCAATCTGGAGGTCACTCTTCATCAACTCCGGATTAGCCTCAAATCCATCCTCGAGAACGCCCTTTCCAAGGATGAGCTTACCCCGGAGAAAACACGGACGATTGCCAGCTACCTTCGTTCGGTTATCAGAACCTGCGACCAATTCCCTTTCCGGCCAGTTGGCCGAAAGCTCCAGTATGCCGTCCGCTCTTTGACACTGGCCGCAAGCCATCTTAAAAGCGGAAAACGAAAACTGGCCCGAGAGCGGCTCAAGTCGGCTCTCAAAAACCTTGAGTACACCAAGCCCAAAGGGACTTCGTAGAACGACAGAACGATTTTCCCAAACCGGTGATTACGACCTAACCCCGTCCTAACCCCGCCCCTGGAGCGGGGTTTTCAATTTTATCAACTCTAAAAATTCTTTTTCGCTTAAAATTTTTGTTCCCAGCTCTCTGGCTCTGTCGTATTTTTCCCCCGGTTCCGAGCCCAAAACGACAAAATCAGTTTCTTTGGAAACCGATTCGGAAACTTCACCCCCCAAGGCGCGAACTTTCTCTTTTGCCTCATCCCGCGTTATCGTTGCCATGGTGCCGGTAAAAACAAAGGTTTTGCCCGCAAGTTTTTGGCTTATCGCCGATCGCTTCGAACTGATAATTTCCACGTCGGCCCCAAACAACCGTTTGATAAATTCCTGATTTTGTCTCATCTTAAAATAATCATAAATTGATTTGGCAACAACCGGCCCGATATCGGGAATTTTTTGCCAATCCTCTAATTTTTGATTTTTAAAGACTTTCACCAACTCATTTGAGCTTTGAGCTTTGCCTGCCCGCCGAAGCCTTGGCGTAGGCGGGAGCTTTGAGCTTATGGCGTCAGCCATATCATAAGCCGTCTCTTCCCCGACATTGGCAATCCCCAAAGCGTAAATAAACCGCGGCAGTTCAACCTTTTTATGGTTCTGAATGGACTCGACAATATTTTGGGCGCTTTTTTCGGCAAACCTTTCCAGAGGTTTAATATCTCCCTCTTCAAGTTCAAACAAATCCGCCGCGTCCTTAAGCAGACCTTGGTCAAAGAAATGAGCAAGAATTCTCGGCCCCAACCCTGCCATATCAAAAGCCGGCTTGGAGACAAAATGACCGATTTGTCGAAGCCGAATCGTATAGCATTTTTTATTGGTGCACCGATAAGCGGCTTTGCCTGGTTCTCGGATGACTTCTCCGCCGCACTGGGGACATTTTTTGGGAAAATGAAATTCCCTTTCTTTGCCGGTGCGAAGTTCCGTTAAAACTTTCTCAATTTCGGGAATGACATCGCCGGCCTTATGAACTACGACGGTATCGCCGATCCGGACATCTTTTTTTCTAAGCTCATCTTCGTTATGCAAAGTCGCCCGCGAGACAGTAGAGCCAGCTACCAAAACCGGTTTTAAAACCGCTACCGGCGTTAAAACGCCGGTTCTTCCCACCTGAACACGGATTTGTTCAACCACAGTCGTTGCCTCTTCGGGAGCAAATTTGAAAGCCACCATCCCTCGCGGGGCCTTACCCACAACTCCCAGCTTTTCTCTTGTCTTGTTATCGTTGACAATAACGACAACCCCGTCTATCTGAAAGGATAATTTCTCGCGTTTCTCCTCGATATCTTTTGTGAATTTTTCAACTTCTGCCATATTTTCACAAAAGCGATTTTCTTTTAAGGTTTTAAAGCCAAGCTCTTTTAAAATTTCGTGCGCTTCTTCGTGTGTTCTAACCATTTCCACCCCGCTCCAGGAGCGGGGTAAAAGGTCCCAGGCGATGAAATCAAGTTTTCGCTCGGCGGAAATCTTCGGGTCCAACTGACGAATGGAACCGGCGGCGGCATTTCGGGGATTGGCAAGCAAAGGTTTACCTTCTTTTTTGTATTTCTTATTTAATTCTTCAAAGGTTTTAATCGGCATAAAAACTTCCCCGCGAACTTCAATCGTTTTGGTGCGATTTTCCCGCGATAGCATTTTTTTCGCACTTTTAATCTTTAACGGAATTGCTGGAATAGTTCTTAAATTCTGGGTGACATCTTCGCCGATTTTACCATCGCCGCGTGTGGCTCCGCGAACAAAAATTCCATTTTCATAAATCAATGACGCAGCCAGGCCGTCCAATTTGAGTTCGCAGAAATATGTAAATTCAGTATTAATGATTTTCTGGTTTCTCTTTTGCCATTCTTCGAGCTCCTCAAAATTAAACGCATCCGTCAAAGAAAGCATCGGCTGGGAATGGGTAACTTTTTGAAATTTTTCCAAAGGTCTGCCGCCGACCCTTTGGGTCGGCGAGTCGGAAGTGGTAAGTTCGGGATATTTTTCTTCGATTTTTCGAAGTTCTTGGGTTAAAGAATCATAAATTTCGTCAGTTACCTTCGGGTCATCAAGAACATGGTAGCGATAACGAAGGTCGTTAATCGTTTCTTTCAATTTTTCTGCTCTCTCTTTGGCTTCTTTCATTGTCATCTTCATACCTATATTTTACTCCAGTTAATAAAAAAAAACAAAGGGGGACGCTCCCCAAAGGGGGAGCGTCCCCAGGAATTGAAATTAGGGGATTCCGTCGCCGAGAATTTGACCGAAGACTAAAAGAAGGGAGTTTTTCTCCGGCTCCTCTTCGGGAGGATTTGATTCTTTTGGGGGCTGGTCGTTCGGAGGCTCGCTTGCCTGAACTTTGACTTTCTCTTTCTCTTTCTTAACC